>JAFGQR010000041.1 GCA_016935555.1 Verrucomicrobiota bacterium | reverse complement strand
TTCGGCGCCGACGGCAGTTGGGCTGAGGCGGGAGATCAGATCATCGTGAACCAGGTGACCGTTGCCGGGCCGAACACGATCAACTTCACGGTGCCGCTGACCGCGGTCCCGGGGACGAACACGTTCGGGCGGTTCCGCTTGAGCACGCAGGCCGGCTTGTCCTACGACGGTCCGGCGCCCAACGGGGAAGTCGAGGATCACCAGGTGGCCATTGGCAAGTACCCCGAACCGGAGGCCGACCTGGGCGATGCGCCGGACAGCAGCAACACGGTGGGTCCCGCCATGACCACGTATGGCGGTGTCGGCGCGCATTATCCCACCGTGTTCATCGCGGGCTCGCCGCCCTACGGTCCACGCCACCATCAACCGCTGGGGATTGCCCACTTGGGAACCGGCGTTTCCCTGGAATTGGAGGCGGATCTGGGCTCGGACCAGGACCCGGTGAACAACATCGTTCCGGCGCTCAACGCCTCGGACGGCGATGGCCGGGACGATGGCGTGTTGTTCCCGCTGAACCTGACGCCCTGCATGTCGAACCGCTTCGATTATGTGATTCAGGTTCTCTTCCCGAGAACCGAACCCTTCTACGTGAACGTGTGGTTTGACTGGAACCGGGACGGCGACTGGAACGATGTCGTGCCATGCCCGCAAAATGTCCAGGTGCCGGAGTGGGCGGTGCAGAACCAGCAGGTCAGTGTCGCCACGACCGGAACCTTCGCCATTACCACTCCCTTGTTCCTGGCCGCGCACCTCGCGGGGGCCGGACCTGAAATCTGGATGCGCATCACCCTGGCCGACACCCCCGTGCCCTCACCCGGCGGCGTGGTGCCCGCGGGCGGGGCGGGTCCGGCCAGCGGCTACGACTACGGGGAGACTGAAGATTACTACACCACCAATTATGTGGTGCAGGAGTTCGATTTCGGGGATGCCCCCGACCCGACATACCCCACCTTGTTGCCCACCGGGGCGCGACATCAAAAGGTCCCGGGCATGTATCTGGGCAACCGCTTCGATACGGAACTCAATGGGCAACCCCATGGCGCGGCCCTGGGGGATGACTTGGCCAACCTCGATGATGAAGACGGCGTGAGCTTCACCTCCCCGCTGATCGCCGGGCACCTGGCCAAACTGACCGTGGCCGCCTCCGCCTCCGGCGTCCTCAATGCGTGGGTGGACTTCGGCGCCGATGGCAGCTGGGCGACGGCGGGCGACCAGGTGTTCGTGAATGAACCCCTCAATCCGGGAGCCAACCCATTGCAATTCCTCGTGCCCGGCGGCGCCACCGCCAGCACCAATATCTTCGCCCGGTTCCGATTCAGCACCGCTTCCGGCTTGAACTTTGCCGGGCCGGCCGCCGACGGCGAAGTCGAGGATTACCAGGTCGCGATTCATGCCGTCGTGCCCATGCTGCCGAGCGTTCCCGATTGGAACCAGCCGACCCTGGTGGATGCCAATTTGCCGGATCCGGGGCCGGTGATGGGAGTCAATTCGCCGCCCGGGGGCATCACCCTGGCATGGTGCACCCCAACGGCCTCAGCCAATGTCATGGGCTATTATCGCGACACGTTGCCGTCGATGACGCTGGCCGACGGGTTCGTCTTCCCGAATACCACGCCACGCCCGGCTGTGGATTGGCGGGATGACTCGGTCGACACCGTTGCCCTCGCCCCCAGTCCCCGCCAGGACCTGGGCTGGTATCTGAACGCCAACGGCCAGGGCGACCCGACGTTGACGCCCATGGCCGGCCGCGGCACGCTGTTCGCCAACATCCTCCCAGGCTTGGTCAATTACCTTGCCGCCCATGGCGTCAACGCGCCGGTGGTGAACTTCTCGCTGATGCCCGGACCGGCGGCGGCGCATGACACCAGCGGCGTGCCCTCGCCGCACACCGTGCCGATGTCCTATCAGCGCATCGTCGCCGAAATCGAAGCAGGCCGGCCGGTGCTGTTGCACTTGAGTTACTGGAGCGTGGTCAACCGTGTCCAGGTGCGCGGCGCCGCCGCCGGCCTGGCCGATTACGACTTCGCACGCTGGGGCCCGCCCGTCAGCGTCGGTCCTGGCGGTGAGCAGTATGAGACCGGGGACATCGGGCACACCGTCACGGTGGTCGGTTACTGGCCCGCCATGGATCAGAACAATCCCTTCTATGGCTCGGGCGCAATCGCCGCAGGAGTGGACGCCGTCATTGTTTACGACAATGCCGACGGCACCCTGGCGGGGGCGAAGGCGCTGCCGCTGGTGCTGCCTTACAGTGTCGGCCAGCCTGATGCGGGTTTGAATGTGCCGTGGGTGATGCAGACCGAGCTGGGCCTGCCCGCGTATACGACGAAGTTCATCCAGCCGCCCGATGTGTCCACCAACGGGCTGGATGTGCTGGCCACGGCCACCATGATTCTGGCCGACGACTTCGTGTGCACCAACACCGGCCCCATCACCGACATCCACATCTGGGGTTCGTGGAACAAGGATCTTGTCGACACCAATGCCGCCTTCTGGCTGGCCATCTGGAGCGATGTGCCCGCCAACCAGAACCCGGATGGCTTCAGCAAGCCCGCCGAGTTGCTGTGGAGCCAATGGTTCAAGCCGGGGCAATACCAGGGCAACCTGGCCAACCTGGCTCGCGAACGATTCTACGATCCGGCCGCCGGCGCCATGATCGGCAGCGATTCCCAGGTGTGGCGTTACGACTTCTTCCCAAAAACCGCCCTGCTCCAACGAGGCACGCCCCGCGAGTCGAAAGTCTATTGGCTCTCCGTCACGGCGCAGACTTCCCAGGACGCCACGTTCGGGTGGAAAACCTCTCACCGGCACTTCAATGATGCGGCAGTGTTCGGCCAGGTGCTCAACGGGTTCCCGCAAGGCAACTGGCGCCCGATGATCAGGCCGAGCACGGACGAGCCCCTGGATTTGGCGTTCCAGGTCACGACTCTTGTCACCAACTGGCCCGGCTGTCCGCCGCCCAAAACCGTGGTGCAACCGCCGGACACCTCCGCGGAAGGCCTGGACGTTCTGGCGTCGTATCCGACGCTGCTGGCGGATGATTTCCTGTGCACCGACGCCGGCTTGATCACGAACATCATTGTGTGGGGTTCCTGGTCCAACGACCTGGCGAGCGGGCAGGTGTCGTTCCTGATCGGCCTGTGGTCGGATGTGCCGGCATCAGCCACCGGCACCCCGAGCCATCCGGGACGGCTGCTGCAAAGCCACTGGTTCATGCCCGGGGAATACATCATCGGGCCGCGCGTGCAGGCCAACGAAGGCTTTTATGATCCGAACCGCGGGGAGATCGTGGCGCCCGACACGCAGATCTGGCGGTATGAGTTCGCGTCGACCAACCTCTACTGGCAGGTCGGCACGCCCGATCAGCCGCGCATCTACTGGTTGTCGGTCATGGCCGACACCACCAACGAGCTGTTCGGGTGGAAGACTTCCCGCACCCATTTCCAGGACGCAGCCGTGTTCGGCCACGTCGACTCCAGCGGAGCGATCCTGGGTGATTGGAGGCCGTTGCGGTATCCCACAACCGCCAACCAGATCGACCTGGCCTTCTCCATCGCCACCGACAACCGCCGGCCCATCATCACCGAGATCTCCCACTGGTCGAACAGCGTGTCCATCACTTGGTCCGCCTGCCCGGGGCGGGTGTATCGACTTGAATACCTTGGCGACATAGGCGGCACGACGTGGACCGCTGTGCCCGGGGACGTCCTGGCCCTGGGCACCCGCGCCAGCCGAACGGATCTCATGATTCCCGACCGGCGGTTCTACCGGGTGCGCCTGCTGCCCTAGCCTGCATTTCTCACCGGGCGGTGAGAAATGCGGGCTACCGCCGCGGTTCCACGCCCAGCAGGTGGCGCACGAAGAAATCCTGGAGTCGGCGCCGGCCGTAGGGGGAGCCGCCGGCGCCATGGCCTGCGCCGGGAAAGACGACCAGTTCGAAATCCTTGTCGGCGCGGATGAGTGCATGGACGACCTGCATGGTGCTGGCGGGGTCGACGTTGCGGTCGAGTTCGCCCACGGTCAGCAGCAGCTTGCCGCGCAGCTTGTGGGCGTGGGTGACATTGGATTGTTCTTCGTAGTGTTTGCCCACGGGCCAGCCCATCCATTGCTCGTTCCACCAGATCTTGTCCATGCGGTTGTCATGACAGCCGCAATCGGCCGCCGCGGCGTGGTAGAAATCCCCGTGCGCCAGCAGCGCCCGCAACGCGCTCTGGCCACCGGCGGACCCGCCGTAGATGCCCACGCGGGTGAGGTCGAGGCTGGGGTATTGGGCGGCGGCGGCCTTGATCCAGAGGATGCGGTCCGGAAAGCCGCTGTCGCCGAGGTTCTGCCAGCAGACGTCGTGGAAACGTTTGGAACGGTGGGCGGTGCCCATGCCGTCGATCTGGACGACGATGAATCCGAGCTCGGCGAGTTCCTGCATCCGGGTCACGGCGCTGAAGGCCTTTGGCACAAAGGCGCCCTGGGGTCCCGCGTAGATATGCTCGATGACGGGATACTTCTGCTGGGGATCGAAGCGGCTGGGGCGATAGATGACGCCGTAGATGTCGGTCGCCCCGTCGCGGCCCTTGGCCACAAACGGCTCCGGCACGCGCCAGCCGCTCGCCAGCAGCGCGCCGGCGTCGCCTCGCTCGACGCCGCACACAAGCGCGCCGTCCGCCACCCGGCGCAGCGTGGTGACGGCGGGGCGGTCGACGCGCGAGTAGGTGTCGAGGAGAAAACGGCGGTCGGGGGAGAACTGCACCGAGTGGGTGCCGTCGCCCTCGGTCAACAGGGTGAGCCCCGTGCCGTCGAAGTTGACCCGGGCGTGGTGCAGGTAGTACGGGTCCTGCCCGGGCCGAATCCCGCCGGCGGTGAACCAGATCTCGCGCCGGTCGGGGTCGACGCGTTCGACGCTGCGGACCACCCACTCGCCCCGGGTGATGGGGTGTTTCACGGTGCCTTGGCGGGCGTCGTAGAGGTAAAGGTGATTCCAGCCGCTGCGTTCGGACATCCAGATCAACTCGTCGGTGTCGTCCAGGTAATGCGCAAACAGGCCGCCGCTGTAGTGGATGAAGGTGGCACTCTGCTCGTCCACCAGGGCGCGGGCCTCGCCCGTCCGGGCGTTCACGGCGACGATGCGCAGCACTTGGTGGCCGCGCTGGTTGTAGAGAAACGTGAACCGGGTTGAGTCGCGGGCCCAGCGCACATCTGAAATGCTCCACGGGTTCGGGAAGAGCGTGTTGGCGACCGGGATGCGCCTCTCGGCGGCGACATCGAACAGCTGGGGCTGGGGCGCGTCGATGCGGTCGCCCGGCTTGCGGTAATCAAACGAATGCAGCCTCGGCTCCACCCGGTCCTTTGGGGAGGACTCGATGAGGTGCACCTTGTGTTCCTCGCCCTTCCGAATGCGGAGGGCGACCAGCTTTTTCGAGTCGGACGACCAATAGAAGCGGTCGGAATAGGCGTCTTCGGCGGTGCCGTCGCTGCTCAAGGCCACTTCCTCCCCGTTGTCCAGGTTCCGCGCAATCACGTTGAAATCCCGCACCACCGCCCGCCACCGCCCGTCCGGCGACGTGTCGTGCGGCGGACCGCCCCGGTCCCGACGCCGCGGACGCCCCTCGCGCCAGGCCGGCTTGCGGGCGCCGGGCGCGCCGGTGATTTCGGCAGTGGCGCCGCCTTCCTCGGCTTCGAACACGGCAAGCGGCCTGCCGGCGCTGTCGGCAACCAGCCAGACGTGCCCCGCAAACGTGTGCTGGCGGCGCGATTCACCCGCGCGCAGCCTGCCGTAGCTTCGGCGCTCGCCCTCCGCATCGAGCCAGAACAACTCAACCTCGCCCGCCGTCCGATTGAAAAACGTCAGCCAGGTCTCCTCCCCGGTGCGCTGGCTGGCACGGGGCGCGTCGTCCAGCGGACGGGCGGCCAGCGGCGGTTCCGGCGCGCCGGCCAATTCGCGCAGCGCGCAGGTGGGCAGATCGCAATGCCAGCGCCTGCCGCCGGCGCGAAACTCCAGGCCTTCCCCGCCGGGTTTGAATTCGAGCTTCTCGAGCGGCAATTGGTCGGCGCGGGCGGCCGCCAAGCCGGCGTTGGTGAGGGCCGCCGCCAGTCGCGCATGGTCGAAGGCGGGCCGGCGGAGGCCGTCGGCGGCATCCACCCAGATGAACTCGTGGGTATTCGGGCCTGTTCTGACCTGGTACCAGAACTGGGTGTTGCCCGGCAGCCAGTGCGGCTGGACGCGGTCGCGAAAGACCTTGTTCTGCGTCAGACGCCGCAGGCTGGCGGCGCGTTCGTAGTCGGCGCCGGTGCCTTGCGCCGGGGCGGCGAGGGCAGTGAGGCTGAAGAGCAGGCTGATGTGGAGGGCGCGCTGGAAGGTGCTGGGGATGGGGGCAGCCGGGAGCATTCGGGTCGGTGCGACGAGGCAGGTAGGGCACATAGGCTGGGCCGGAGCGTGCAATGTTCCCGTGGAATCGCAACGTCAAAAGCGCCGTTGCCCCTCGGCGCGGCGCCGCCTCATGCTCCGATCCCGACACCACACTAGTTCCCGTCCAGCGCCGCCAGGGCTTCCAGCAACTCCACGCGAACGCGGTCGGCCACCGAGCGGTCCTTGGAGGCCTGCCACTCCATCAGTGCCGCGGAGGTCATCGCCGCGGTGACGCGCGTTGCGGCGGTTTCCAGCAACTGCCGCGCCCTGGTCACGGCGGCGTCCGCCGCGCCTTGGGCTTCCCGCGCCTTGATCCGATCCCGCAAGAGGCGGAGGAGTTCATAATCCTCCACGCCCTCGCGGACGGCCTCCATGTGTTTGCCGGGCGTGACGGAGTGCGGGTCGAGAAAGAGGGGGGTGTAGGCGCCCCTTGGGGCGGCGTATTCATTCCACGACGAGGCGCCATTGGAGTCGCCAAACGCCCAGAACCCCTCGCCTTCGGCGCCCTCCTGCCAGCAGAACCAGGCTTGCATCCGATGGTAACTGTAGGGGTCGAGCAAACGCCCCGGGCCGCTGCAGGAGTAAAACCACAACCGGCGACCGGCGGCGCGCTGCCGCCGGTAAAACTCCGCGAAGGCCGGTCCGCGCGACAGCCACATGGGCAGGTTGGGACACAACACGTGACTGAGCGTGAACAGCTCCGGCGTGCCCTGCGCGGGATTTGTCCACGTGGGGTCTTCCCAGAGGACGACCTCGGGTTGGGCGGCGCGAATGACGGCGGCGTATTCAACGATGATGCGATCCTGATCGCGGGTGTGCGGTTCGTCGACGAGGAGCAACCCGAGCCGCCCGGGCGCGATCTTCCAGTCGCGAAGTTGGTTGACCCACCACGTGATCCACGCCGACACGGCGCGCTTGAATTCCGGCGTGCCCATGGCGAACGCGTCAAAGCGTTCCCCGGCATTCGCGAACACGTAGTCGAGCAGGACCGCCACGGGCGCCGGGGCCGGATTCAGCGTGTTCGCTGAAGCGTCCGGGGCGGATTGACCTGCATGATTTCGCGCCAGAGTTTGGGGGAGAGGCCGGTGGCTTTCTTGAAGGCGGTGCGGAAGCGGGTTTCGCTGGCGTAGCCGACGGCGAAGGCCACCTCGGAAACGGTGCTGGCGGGTTCGCTCAGCAGTTGCTTGGCCTTGTCGAGCCGCAGTTCGACGAGGTAGGTCTTGAAGGGAATGCCGAGCGTGCGGGAAAAGACATCGGAGAGGTAGGCGGCGTTCATGCCGAGGGTGCGCGCGTATTGTCGCAGGGTGACCGGGTGCCGGTAATCCTCCTCGAGGCGGTCGACCAGGCGATGCACGATCTGTTCCGCGTGCGACTCCGGCCCGGCGTGGCGGCGGGCCGCGGAGGCGGGGGGCAGGTGGCGCTGGAGCGCGCCGTGCAACCGTTCCAGCTCCTGTTCGAGGGAAACCATGGCATGCGCGGCTGTCGCCAGGTCGGCCTTGCGCAAGTCGGCCAGGCTGGCCGTCTGCACGTGCTGCACAATGTGCCGCAGAAAATGCGAGGCGCGGGCGAACTTCACCCGGCTGAGCACCCGGGTGCCGGCCCGATGCAGCCGAGCCCGCATCTTGCGGGCGGAGCCGTGCCAGGGGGCCGACCCGGCCGTGGCCGGCTCAAGCGCCTGCAAATAGGCAATCCCGAGCGTCTCGCCCCGGATCCGAACGGGCATCCAGAAATTGCGCACGCCGAGCAGGCACACGAAGTGAAGGCACTGGCCGTTCGCGGCCAGGATGCGGGCGGTCTGTTTCGGTCCGCAAATCCGGCAGCTTGGCAGCAGGGGCAAGCCGCTGAGTCGGCAGCATACCAGGCAGCCGGTCGGCAGGATCTGCGCGTCGCCCCGTGGGTGTCCCGCCGGAAGCCAGGCGATGTGGAAATGGAGGCCGGTCAACTCGGCGAACAGCTGGTCCATGAGGCTGCCGAAGTGCCGGCGGATCAGCTTCCGATACTTCTGCTGCAGAAGCGCTTCCTGTCCCGCCGAAAAACGCCTCGAGGCACCGTGCCCGGGAGAAAGTCGAGCTGGCGGCGGGGCACATTCTTTCGCCGCCCCCGAGGGACCGGATGCCTTCTGCCTGTTCATGATTCTCAAAAGGACTGGCCAGGATGGCGGCGTCTGGTGGAAGGCGCCCCCGGCCCCCAACCGTAGCTGTTCCTCCACCGGTGTGCCTTCAAAGGCCACAAGTCATTTCTGATGCCCGCCATTTCTGCGCGCGACCGCGGTGCAAACGGCCGGGGATCGGACATTGACACCACGCAATGCCGTCGCACACTTGCTTAGTGAATATATTCCTCGTCCACGTCGGCGACGACAACTTTTTCCGGGTGCTCCCTGGGGAGTTGGCCCGGTCCGCGCCGGACGGCGGGCGGGTGCAGGTGATGGCATTTCCGCCCCTGGGGATTCAGACGTTGGCTCCGGTGTTGCGTCAACGGGGGCATGCGGTGCGCCTGTTCGACACGTGCCATCCGGAGATGAAGGCGGACCACATCGCGCGGGCGGCGGTGCGCGAGGCGCCGGACGCGATCGCGCTGTCTTTTTTGTCCACGACGACCTACCCGGCGGTGAAACAGATGGCGCGCCAGCTCAAGGCCGCGGCGCCGCACATCCCCATCATCGTGGGCGGCCCATTTGCCACCCTGAATGCCGATCGCATTCTCAGGGACTGTCCGGACCTCGACAGCGTGGGCAGGGGGGAAGGGGAGGAGCTGCTGCCGGACTACCTCGAGCATCTTGAGGCCCCGGACGCCGTGGCCGGCCTGGTGTGGCGCCGGCACGGCGACGTGGTCGTCAACGACCCGCGGCCGCTCCTGCGCGATCTCGACCGGTTTCCGTATCCGGACCGCGCGAGCCTGCCGATCGACTACATCGAGTCGCTGCCGCTGGACGTGCCGGCGGTGTTGTCTCTCGCCAAGTTTTGCACGGTGCAAACCTCGCGCGGGTGTCCCTATTCGTGCATTTACTGCGATATCCCGGCTTTAAGCGGGGGCAGGTGGCGCAGCCGTTCGCCGGCGCATGTTCTGGGCGAGCTGCAGGAGTTGAATGAGCTCGGCTATCGCTCGATCTACCTCACCGACGACCATTTTCTCATCAACCGCCAGCGCATCGACGACATCTGCCGCGGCATCCTCGAGCGCAAACTCCAGTTCCACTGGGGCTGCGAAGGCCGCGTCGATGCCGTCGGCATCGAACAGCTGCCTCTCATGCGGCAGGCCGGCTGCACCTTCCTCGCCTTCGGCGTCGAAGCCGGCACCCAAAAAATCCTCGACCGCCTCCGCAAGCGACAAACCCCCGCGCAGGTCGCCCATGCCGTCCGCGAAGCCAAGCGGCACGGCATCGAGCGCGTGCACGGTTTTTTCCTGGTGGGTTCTCCCGACGAAACCGCCGAGGACATTCTCGAGAGTTTCCGTTTCGCCGCGAGGCTGGAGTTGGACACCTTCGGCTTCAACCGCCTGTGCGCTTATCGGGGCACGCCCCTGTGGCGCGAATACGTGGGGCGCGGGATCATTGACGACGATCGGGACTGGGACAAATGGTTCAAGTGCTCCGACATTGACCCCACCACTCTGCCGAGCGCCGAGGTGAACCGGCTCCGGGCAAGAGGCTACGCGCTGCTGTTTCTCCACCGGATCCTCACGCGGCCTTTCCAAACCTGGAAACTGTTGCGCGCCTTCGGACGCCACATGAAAACGTCCGACCTCATCAAATTGCTCAGCAGCCCCTTCCGGCGCCGCACCCTGACCCGCAAGCCGGAACTGCCCGCCCGCATGATCGATGCCGGCCTCGAAGCGCCCATCCGCCAAACCGCCGCCGGCGCGCGCGCCCCGGAAAACCCGCTGCCGAGTGACGCCGTCCTGCGGCCGAATGTTCCGTCTCACGCTATTTGCGGCGAAGATGATCGTGATCCATTTTCCCTGAAGCGTCACAGGCCGAACACCGCGCCTGCCGCCGAGCCCAACGCCGCCATCACCGGGCACGGGCACAAATAACGCTTGCGCGCGGCTGCCGCGGGTGTGCCGGCAAGTGGTGTTCGCCACCCCGCGCGTCCCGTCCTGTCCGCCCCGCCTATCGCCCCGCCGCCGGCAGGGGCTCGGCCGCCTTGTGGGGCGCGGATTTGACCGGGGCGGGCGCCGGGGTGACCTTGTTGGGGTTGACCTCGGATTTTCCGACGAAGGTGACGCCCTCCTCGATGATGAGCTTGGACGCGCGGACATCGCCAAACAGTTCCGTCTTGGACTTGATTTCCAGTTTCTCCTTGGCAAACACGTTGCCGTTGATCTTGCCGCGCACCACGGCCGAACCCACATGGATGTTGCCGTTGACGACCGCATTGTCGCCGAGCTGCAGGGCGCCGTCCGAATGAATCTCCCCGTCGAGTCTCCCCTCGAACACCAGCTCGCCGCTGAACTTGAGGTTGCCCTTGATTTCCACGTCCGCCGCCAGAACGTTCTTCGATGCCGATCCGCTTGTTGTCATAGTGGTCTGCTTGACTCGTGCCATTACGCCGCGCCCTTGTTAGCGCACCCTGCCAGGCACTGTCAACCCCTTGGCAGACCCGATGGCCCGTGTGGGGCCCTGGATGGTCGGTGCCGGATATAAGGGGGACAAATGGGACGCGGCGGAACGCGTCGCTACCTTCGCGAAGCCCCGTCCGGGCAGCAGGGACGCGTTTCACTGCGTCCCTGACTTTCCCCTTGAGGGTGTGCATCCGCTCAAGCACTGGACTCCGGCAGGCCCGGGGACCTCGAGGTTTCGTTCGCGCATGGGGAGCTTGCGTCCTGTCTCGGGCAGCGGGTGGCAGGACGGATTGGGGGCCGATGCGACTCTGATCCATGCACTGAGGCGCTAAGGCACAAGCCTCAAGCGGACGATGGTTCTAGTGGATGTCGACGCGAATACTGGTGGTGGATGACGATCGCCCGGTGCGCGAGTGCGTGACGCAGATGCTCACCGCGAACGGGTGTGTTGTCGAAGGTGCGAACGGCGCCGACGAGGCACTGGCGAAGTTCGAGACGGAGTCCTTTGATTTGGTGGTGACGGACTATCTGATGCGGGGGATGAATGGCCGGCAACTGGCCCGGGTGATCAAGTCGTTCTACCCCGGCGTGCCCGTCATTCTGCTGACAGGCTGTTTTCCCTCCGACGCGCTCGATCAAATCGACTGCGTCGTCCTGAAGCCCTTTTCCGGCCAACAGCTTTGGACGGCCATCGGCGAGGTGTTCATGCGCACGTTCCGGTAGCCGCATCCCGACGCTCCCGCGCAAACGCACGACGGCATGGGAGGCGGCGTTTCGACGGCCGGGCAAACCGCGTCAGCGTGCAGCCCTTGGAACCATCGAGGATTCCGTCACGGCGTTTCGGGGTGTTCGGCCCGGAAGTTTGCCACGGCTTCGCTGACGCGCAGGGCGCGGTTGTAGAGGCGCACCTGGAGGAGGGCGCCGCGGAGGCTGGGGGCGAGCTTGAGGGTGGGGGCGCCGCTGACGTCTTTGAAGGCGGGATCGAACCGGCCGAAGCCGAAGGGGCGGGCGTTGCCGCCGTCGCCGAGCTGGCCGTCGAGGACGAAGGCGATGAGTTTGGGGCCTCCATCGACGATGGCGACGAGGTGATGGAGGGTGTTGGTGCGGAGCAGGCCCGGGTCCGTTTCCCAGGAGGCGGCCCGCCAGCCGTCGCAGAGGTCGAGGCGAACGGTGCGGCGCTCGGTGGTGGTGAGAGCGTAGCCGGTGCCGCCGACGGTTCGCGCATCGAGCAGCACCTGGCCGGGAGCGAGGTCATCGAAGCGCACGCGCGTCTCGAGGGTGAACCCGCCGCGGCCGTGGAGGGCCAGGGTGCGTTCGCGGGTGAAGGCGCAGAGGGAGGGGAGTTTTGGGACGCGGCTTTCGCGGCCTGCGGCGCAAGCGGAGCCTGCAAGCGCGAGAACGAGTCCACGGGTGGCGACCTCTCGGCAGTCGTGTTGGCGCCACAATCCGTCGAGGAGATCCGGGGCGACGTCCAAGACTCTGGCTTCGGTTTTTTGGGTGGCGGCGATGTGGAAGCGGTGGCCGTCCTCGATCAGGTCCGGGTAGCTGCATCCTTCCAGGCCGCCGTCGACGTAGGCGACCAGTTCGGGCTGGGACCAGTGGAGGCGGCCCTGGCGGAGGGTGCCTGCGCTCAGCCAGGCCAGGTTGCGGCTGCCGGCGTTGGGGCCGTTGTTGTAGGTGGTGGTGCCGTTGTGGTGATACCACAGCAGGTAGCGGCCCGCGCGTGTTTTCCAGATTTTGGCGCAGGCGCGGGGGTGTTTCATGATGCGGCCGCCGGGGGTGTAGCGCAAGGCATCCGGTTTTTCCCAGGAATGGCCGCCGTCACGGCTGTAGGCACATGCGGCGTGGCCGAGGGCGGTGCGGTACACCGTGAAGAGATCGTCGCCATCCAGGGAGACGACGTCGAACTCCTCCTGCACGGAACCGAACTCGGGGGCGCGCACGCCATGGTCGCCGTCCGGCAGCAGTTGCCACTGGATCGAGTCCGGGTCGGGGTCGGCGAGGACATTGTCGGAGCGGTAGAACCAGCCTTCGCCGTCGTGGAGCAGGTAACGGCCGAGCTTGGTGAAGCCGAACACGACCGACTGCCCGATGAGGGTGGGCGTGCCGGTGGCCCAGAACATTTGGAGCCGGCCTTGCCAGTCGTTGCTGCGGTCGGCGGCGGTCAGGCGCATGGGCAGCCGCTGGCGCCGGGACCAGGATCGGCCCTGGTCGTCGGAGAAGCGGGCGCAGAGCCAGCCCTGCATGTCGTCGCGGATGGATTTTCCGTCCGGCAACGTGTTGATGCCGTCGCCGTTGTAACAGTAGATCGCCCAGATCCGGTCGCCGGGGGTGACGAAGGCAAGGGCATAGGACGACTTGTTCGGGTCCTGGGCCGACTCGACCTCCACAAGAGGCGACCAGGTTTGGCCGCGGTCATGACTGCGGGTGGCGGCGATGTGTTGTCCGGAGGCGCCTTCGTGGGCGGGGCCGGTGGTCAGGAGGCACACCCACGTGCCGTCGCGGGTCACCACGATCCGCGGTTGGTCGCAGTAGCCTTCGTCGGGAATGAGGCGGCCATTGGCGAAGTTGCGTGGATCAGGTTGAGAGGAGGCGGCTGGAGCGGGGGCGGTCGTAGCCGGGGAGGGCGCCAAGAGGAGGATCAAGGCTGTCCAAAGGGCATTCTGCGGGTTCATGGCCATCCAAGGGCAGGAGCGACGCTCCATTCCAATCGGCGGTTATTCCCGGGCGGACCTAAGGGTCCGTGCAAAAATAAATTCGGAAGTAATTTTTGCACGGACCCTAAGGGGTCTGGATGAGTTGAACACGGTAGAACCGGGTGTGCACACTATCGGGATCGAAGACGACTTCGGTGCGTTGGGTGGGCTGGGCGGGCACGGCGCTGAGCGGCGTCCAATCGCCGTCGGTCAGGGAATCGCGGTATTCGACGACGTAGGCGCGATCGGGCATGGCGACGAAGGCGAGTCGGACGGGGGCAGCAAGGGACAAGGTGACTGCCAGCTGACTTTGGGGATCATTGGGGAGGGTGCCCGCGTGGAACTCGTCGAGGTTGGTCATGCCGTCGCCGTCGAAGTCGTCGAGGGCGTCGTTGATGCCGGGCACGAGTCCGTAGGCGAGTTCCCACGCGTCGGGCATGCCATCGGCGTCGGTGTCGAGGATGGCTTGGGGGCCCGGGGTGGGGGAGGCGGCGAACCAGCTGAAGGGGTCGTTGCCGAAGTCGCCGGGTTCGAGGCGTTGGAGCGACCAGCCGCCGCCGTCCACCATGCCGTCGGGCCACGGTGCGGCGTCGTCATAGTCCACCCGTTCGACGAGGATGTAGGGCACGTAACCGGCGTCGGGGTCGCCCGGCGGCTCGGGCGAGTCGGGTCGGCAGAGGTCGATGCGTTCGCCGCCGTTGTCGAGTTTGCCGGTGTAAGGGCCGGCGAGCTGGGCGTTGGCGGGGAGGTGGTACGCGGCGCGGAATGCCGCGAGCGAATTGGTGTCCTGGAGCGGGTCGAAGCTGACGACGAGCAGGTAATCGCGGGCGGCGAGGGTGAGGTTGGTGGGGAAATCGAATCGGACGCCGTCGCGCAAGCGCCAGGTGTGGTTGGGAAAGGCGGGATCGAAGAGCGGGACGGGGTTGTCGGTGGGGTTGTAGAGTTCGATGAACTCGTCGCGGACATTGTCGACGCCGTCGTCGTCGGGGGGGTGGTACATGATTTCGCTCAGGACGACCGGCCCGACGCGGGGATAAGGGTTGGGGGCGCCGGTGCCGGTGCGGAATTCGGCGGGGGTTTCGGGGTTGTCCATGCCGAAGCTGCGGCGGCTCATGGCCACGAACAGCGCGTTGGTGGCGCGGTTGGTGTAGACGCCGAAGGAGACGTCGCGTGCGGCGGCGTCGAATTCGGCGGTGGCGCGGTAGCCGGTGAGATTGCCCTGGGCGTCGGCGGTGGAGAGGAAGACCTGGTCGCCCCTGGCGGAGTCGAACGAGAAACTGCCGGGGTCGTCGGGGTTGGCGTTGAACTGGTATTCGTAAAACACGGCAAATCCGCCGGGGGCGACCACGGTGGGGCTGGGGATGCGGAACTTTTTGAGGTCGCGTTCGGCATCGCTGAGGTACCAGCCGCCGAGGTCGACGGGGGCGGGGGAGGCGTTTTGCACTTCGAGGGCGTCTTCGAGGGCATTGGTATTGGAGTGGCTGAGGACTTCGCTGATGAGAACAGTGGTTAGCGGCAGGTAATTGGCGTCGCCGGGCGTGCCGCCTTTGGGGAAAAGTGCGAGGTTGGTGGTGCCGTCGGGCAGGCGGCCTTGGGACAGGTTCTCGAACTGGGGGCCGAAGGCGAGGTGATCGACGGGGTTGTCGGCGTTGAGGAAGAGGCCGATGGATTCGCCGTCGGCGCTGAGTTTGAAGTTGGTGTGATCGGGGTTTTCGGGGCCGGCGTTGTCGTCGGCGATGAACCGTTCGAAGCCGTAGAGGTCGGTACCGATGAACGAGAGGGGGGCGATTTGGAATTTGGTGCGGCTTTCGGGGGTGCGGAGGTCGTCGGTGAGGTAGAGGCCGCTCAAGGACACGGGCTGGAGGCCGGGATTGAAGAGTTCAATCCAATCGTCGCCGCCCGGTGGCGGATTGGCGAGCCATTCGTTGATGCGCAACTGCATGGGGTCGCCGAAGGTGGTGACGACGATGTTGGCGCTCTGGGGCGACGCGACCGTGAGCGCCCAGTTGGTGCCGCCGTCCGGCACGCGGCCGATGGAGAAATCGCGGGCCTGGACGCCGTAGGTGACGGAGTCGAGAAGGGCGCCGCCGTTGCGGGGTTTGTCGAACAGGTAGAGGGTGTCGCCGTTGGCTTTGATGCCGAAGCCGGTGTTAAAGTCCGACGCTGGCGCATTGCCATTGGCCATGAGGACGATGTGTCCTTGGGAGGGAATGGTGATGCCTCGCAACGCGTATTTGGCGGGCTGGGAGGCGTCATCGCTCAGGCTGTATTCCTCGAGTTCGACGTCGTCGGGGGTGGGATTGTACAATTCGATCCACTCCGGGGTGGGATCAAGCAGGGTGGGGCCGAAGATGTGGGTCAGATCGATGTCGATGTTCTTGGCGAGCACCTCGTTGATCACAATGTGTTGTCCCGTGCCGGCCGAGGGTGCCGGGTTGGGCGAGCCGGGGGTGGCGGTGGCGAAGAAGGTGACGTTGGTGGTGCCGTTGGGGCTTCGGCCCATCGCGATGCTGTTGGTCTGGGGGCCGTAGGCGATGACATCAATGGCCGCCAGGTCCGGCGCCAGCAGACCGATCAACCCGTGCTCGGCCGCCAGGGCGAATCCCAGATGGCTCGGGCCGGCGTCCGGATTGTTGTCGGCGAGGAACAGCGCGTAGCCGCCGGCATTGATGTAACTCAGGGGCGCGATCGCGTGGAGGTTCTGGCAGGTCTCGGGCGCGTCGGTCAGGTAGAGGCCGCCCAACGCCGCGGGCGCCGTGTTCGGATTGTACAACTCAATGAAGTCCGGCGTCCCTGCGGAGGGCCCGGCCGCCAGCCATTCGTTGATCCTCAACACGTCCGCGGCGCCCACCGGCACAGCCACGTTCGCTTCGCCGAAGGTCGGGCGCGTCAGCCCCCACTCGCCATTCTCGCGCCGGCCGACGGACAGATCCGCCACTTGGAGTCCGAAGACGACGAAGTCGAGACGCTGGCCTTGGGGGGAGAACAGGTGGAGGGCATCGCCGTCCTGGGCCAGGCCGAACCCGAGGTGCAGGCCGGGCGGGGTGTTTTCGTTGTCGGCGTAAAGCACGAGGTATTTGCCGGGACCCAGCACGGTGCCGGGCGGGAAGGTGAACTGGCGCGGATCCTGCAGGTCATCGGTGAGGCTGAAATCCTTGAGGTCGACCGGCTGGGAGCCGCGGTTTACCAACTCGACCAGGTCCGGGTGTTCGCCCTGGATGGCGATGGTTTCGTTGCGGGCCAGGAGTTCATTGATCCACAGGCCGCTGGCCGTGGCACTGACGGACCAGGTGCGGGAAGCGGTGGGAAGGGCGAGGTCCTGCCAGACGCCGGCGGAGGTTTTCCCGACGACGTAAACGGTGTAGACGCCGTTGGTGAGGCCGGTGAGCACGATGGGATTGGTCACGGACGTCTCCGGCTGGTAAACGCCGTCGTTGACCCGGTATTGATAATCCGTGATGCCCGGGCCGGCGACCGTGAGGGTCGCGGTCGTGGCCGGCGTGGGCGACAAGGGCTCGCCCGTGAGGGTCGGGCCGGCCGGCACATACGCCCCCATGTCCAACCCGTTCGGGCCGGTGCCGCGCGCCGGCGAATCGGACCGCAGCTGGAAATCGCCGGTGGGATTGACGAAGCGGGGGTCGAGGCGGGAGTTGCCGGTGCCGGGGTGGTTGGTGCCGGAGAGGATGCTGTGGTTGACGGACAGGAACATGGCGCCGTTGGTGAAGAACAGGAAGTGCCGGTTGGCGTCGATGTCCCAGAAAATGTTGCCGTCGAGCGTCGCGCCGGCGCCGCCGGTCACGCCGGGGCGCTGGGGTTCGCCAAAACAGATGACGGACGCGGGGACGGCGGACGGGGGGTTGGTGCGGATGAGGACGACGGTGTTGTTGTCGAAAACGGCGGAGGCGCCGTTTTTGAGCAGGAGGGCGTGGTCATTGTTGTAGAAGAGATTGCGGACGACGGTGACGGCGGCGCCGGTGTCGGTGGCGATGGCATAGGAGCCGCTGTCGCGGGCGGCGTCCTGGTGGATGTTCAGGAAGGTATTGCCTTCGATATGGGCGTCGGTGGCGTCCAAGTCGAGCGCGTCATCGCTGCCGCCGTTGAACAGGTTGTTGAGGATCTGAATGATGGGGCCCGGGCGCTGGCCGCCGGTGAAGTCGATGATATCGCTGTAGCCGGTGGTGCCGCCGAAGTAATTGCCTTCGAGGATGACGTAGCCGTCGGCGCGCATGCCGGTGCCGTGGACGGCCTCGTTATCCGCGATGGTGGGGAAGACGCAGTTGCGGATGATGACGGAGGACATGTTCATGTCCACGATGGTCCGCGTGGTGCCGGTCCACGTCACGTGATCCAACAGCAGCCGGGAGTTGTCGGCGTCAATCGGGTCTCCGGTGCTGGCGTATTCCATGTCGACGTACGCGAGGCGGTTGTCGGCCAGGGTGTCGTTGAACGCAATGCCACCCCACGTCGCAGTCGTCCCCGGCTGCCGGGTCAGGCGGATGTGCCGTGTGTCGGTGCCCTCGGCCACGAGGGCGCCCTCGATGTTCATGGAGGTGCCCTGGCCGAAATAGAGGGTGGCGCCGGGTTCGATCGTCAGGGTGGCGCCGGCCTGGACGGTGACGTTGGCGGACACCTGGTAGGGGCCGCCGGCGGCGGTGAGGCTCAAGTCTTCGGCAATCGAGGCGGGCACGGCTGCCAGGGAGCCGTCGTCATACCAGACGTCGAGGGTTTGGCGCCGGAGTTCGGCGCCTTCGTCGCCGAGCCATTGCACCAGGAGCGCGTTCACGCCGGGGTTCAGCGCGACGTTGCCGGCGGTCCAGTTGCCGTTCCAGGCGGTCCATACGGCGGGGACGCCGTTGACGTGGACGGCGCGGGTTTCGAGGACATTGCCGTAGCCGGTGATGGAGGTGATGACGGGGGCGTTGGCGACGTAGTAGCTGCCGCTCTGGCCCAGGGGGATGGACACAGAATAGTTCGTTTGGAATTGCGCAAGCACGCCGGTGCGGCGGTTGAGGAGGAAGGTTTTGATCGGCGCGATCTGGGTGGCGTCGGGCACCCAGCCGCCCAGCACCTGGTCGGCGGTGGGATTGAAGATCTCCGGCGAGAACACCGTGTCGAGCAGCCGCTTGTATTCCTTCAGGTAAACCGGCGCAAACTCGTTGTGCCGCATGAACCGCGTCAGAAAGTTCGCCCGCGACGCGGGATCGGTCGAGCGCGGACTGTCCACCATGCGCCAGATCGAGGTGGTGGGATTCGGCAAGCGGTCGCCGTCGCCCATGCCGAGCGTTGTGTCGAAGTCGTGGGCGACCAGCAGGAAGCGGGGGTCGCGGATGCCGCGATACATCGCGTAGTCGTCGCCGACGCCGTTGCACAGGGCGCTTTCGTTGTAGTTGACGAAGTTGCAGAACGCGAAGTAGCGCAGCCATTGGTCGACGTTGACGTGTTGGCGGACGGTGGCGACGTAGTTGGCATCGGGAGTGTTGGGGGACAGGGCGTAGGTCAGCGCGATGAGGTCGGACCAGTCGTTGGCGCTTTGGTTGGAGACCTTGGTGTAGCCGAGGCCCAGGTAGGTGGCGGGGCTGGCGCCTTGATAGTCGAGGTTGGCGGTCCATGGGTAGCGCGAGGCGCGATACACATTCCCGTTCGGGTCGTCGGGGAAATGCAAGCCGGCCCATTCGCCGCCGATCGGTTCGAGGAACAGGTAACTGCCGAAGCCGGACCCGGTGCTCGAGCCGTTGACGGGTTCGCCGCTGCGGGCGGGGTTGGTGCCGTTGATGCGGAGTTGCACGGCGCGCGCGGCGGCGACGGGCAATTCGCCTTTGAGGGCAAGGGTGCTGCAAAGCAGCTGGAGGTGGATGAAGTTGGCATTGAGGTTCAGCTCGGAAAGATCCTTCCAGCGGTTGTCCTTGGGGACATTGATGCGGTAATTGTGCGGCGAGCGGCTGCGGCTGCCGGCGCCGCGGTTGCGGATGCCGCACCGGTGGCGGACATCGGCGCCGGTGCCGTTGACGGTGATGAAGGTGCAATTCATCTCGGCGTCGCTGTTGGGCTGGCTGGAGAGCATGTTCTGCAATTCCTGGTATTCGGCGGCCGTCAGGATCACGCGGTACATCGGCATGGCGTTGGCCACCGTCTCGTTGTCCACCCGATACTGCGCGTTGGCCGTCTGCGCAAACGACCCGTCCAATTGGCGCGCCGCGGCGGGCCAGGTCCGGGTGCGGCCGCCGCTGTCGGTCGCCGAGACATAGTATTCGACAATGGTGCCGGCGGCGGCAGCGGGCAGGACGGCGCCATAAACGCCGTCGCCGGCCAGGCCGTCGCCGTTCTGGCCGTCGTCGAACATGGGGATGGCGGTGAAGTTGGGTGGCGAAGTGCTGCCGGCGTTGCGGTTGTAAAGGGTGAGGCTGGCGGGGCCCGCGGGGTTTTCGTCCACAATCCGCGCCGTAATGGTGACCGCATCGGTGGCCAGCGGGACGGGCGGGAAATGGGCGACCTCGCAGACGAGGGGGGCGATGTCGGCAACGGTGGCGGAGTTGGGCTGGCCAGGGGTGCCGTTGGCGGGGGTGCTGGGGGCCCAATTCTGGCCGTGGTTATTGGGCAGGGCGGGATTGACGAGTTCGAGGGACTTGTTGCTTTCCACCTGGTTGTTGGCGGTGTTGGTGGCGTAACCGTCGTGAGGCGCGTACCAGGCCCAGCCGTAGTAGCCGCGGTCATAAGCGCCCCGCTGCCGGACCGCAAAGTCGCCTTCGTCGGCGTAGTGGACTTCGTTGACCACATCCCCCAGCGCGTTGCGCAGCCGGAGGTTGTCGTCGTTGTTGCTCAACTGTCCTTCCCAGCCCCCGACGACGTTGGGGACGGCGGGATACTTGGCCTGGAACGTGGCGAGGTCGGCGGCCACCACCAAATAGCCGCGCGCGGAAATGCTCACGTCAGGGAACGTGAAATCAATCCCGCCGGTGACCGTCCAGCCGGCAAGGCTGACGGAAGCGGCATTGGTGTTGTAAAGCTCGATGTATTCCTCGCGGGGCTCCTCGGAGGCGGGGTGGTACATGATTTCATGGATCAAGATGCCCGATTCGATGACGGGGGCGTGAAGCGCGTAGGTCCACGGGTCCGGGACAAACGCGTTTTGCGCCGCGGCAAAATCGTGGATGCCGTGGTTGGCGGCCCAGGCGATGTCCACGAGGCCGGCGGAAGGCGACACCACTGTGAACTCATACGGACCCGCCAGCGAGCCGTCGACGGCGCTGGCGGGGATGCCGTTGAGGAGCAGATCAGCGGCCTGAACGCCCCCGACAGGCTCGCTGAAGACCAGCCGAATCCGGGTAAGCTCCGGCACGGTGGCCCCGGGAACGGGCGCCACGGCGACGATGGCCGGGGGCAGGGTGTCGGTGAGCTGATAGCGCGCCGTGTCGCCGGGAGCGCGCCCGCTGAAGGGTTTTGGGGGATCCTCGCGGTCGACGATCCCGTGGTGCTCCGCCCAGCTCACCTCCACCACGCCCTCGGCGGGCTGCGGAAAGAAGAACGTGTAGGTGGTGCTCGAGCCGGCCACGGCCACCGCAGGCGCCCCGTTGACGAGCAGGTCGGCGGCATCCACCCCCGTGACCGGTTCCGCAAAGTTCACGGTCAGCTGGGTGAGGCTGTCGACGGGGCCCTCGGCGGGAACAAAGGACTCGACGGTGGGGGCGGTGGAGACGACGACGAAGACTTGGACGACGGCGGAGGTGCTGGACGCGCCGAGGTTGTCGGTGGCGACGGCGGTGAAGTTATAGCGGTCGGCGGTGAGATTGGGCCAGTAGAGACTGTAGGGGGCGGTGCTGTCTTCGCCCAGCAGGAGGGTGTCCTGGTAGAACTGCACGTTGGTCACGGACCCGTCGCGGTCGGTGGCCGAGGCGGTCAGGGTGAACGTGGCGGGTTCGGTGAACACGGCCTGGTCGGCGGGCGAGGTGATGCTGACCAGGGGCAGAGCGTTGGTGGTGTTGCCGATGAGTTGCAGGTCGAAGCTGATGTCCGAAGAGTCGCCCTCGTCCTGGTGGACTTCGACGGCGACGACATTGGTGCCGGTTTGCAGCAGGGTGGCCGGCAGGTTGGTGGCGGCCTGGGTGTTCTCGCCGTTGG
This sequence comes from Verrucomicrobiota bacterium, assembly GCA_016935555.1. Taxonomy (GTDB): domain Bacteria; phylum Verrucomicrobiota; class Verrucomicrobiia; order Limisphaerales; family JAFGQR01; genus JAFGQR01. Next base: position 89,309 of record JAFGQR010000041.1, on the reverse strand, counting down.
CGCTGGCCCAGGTGCGATACGTGATGGTGCCGCCGGGCATGTGGCCCCGGAACGCCTCCTGCCCGTTGATGTACACGACCGCTCCGTCGTCCATGATCAGATCGAGACTCAACGACTTGTAGAGAGACGCATCGGCGATCACGAACGAGTGCCGGAAGAAGGTGGCGGGGTATTTGTTGTAGGAATCAGGCCCGTAGCCCACCGTGGTGGCTTGGTCGCTTTCGCCGTAGCCCAATTGCGCGTAGCCCTGCGCCCATGTCGCGTCGTTGAAGTTGGTTGCCACCCAGGTTGCGCCCGGGTTGGAGCCGTTGTCCAGGTAGCGCCACAAGGCGCCCCAGGGGATCAGGGTTTGGGGCGGCGGCGTCTGGGCCAGCGTCACCGCCACGGGCGCCGAGGTCACCGACAGCCCGAGATTGTCGGTTGCCAGGACGCGCAGCACGTAGTCGCCAATCACCGCGTTCGACCAGTCGTAGCGAAACGGCGCGGCCGCGGCGTCGCCGAGCTTGAGCCCGTTGGCGTAAAACGCCACGTTCGTGACCGCGCCGTCAGGGTCCTCCGCCGCGACGGTGATGGGCACGGTGGCGGGAACGACATAGGCGGCGCCGTCGGCGGGGGAGGTGATGCGGGCGGTGGGGCGGCGGTTGCCGTTGACGGTGATGAGGACGGTGGGGGAGAGGGTGACGCCGCCGAGGTTGTCGGTGGCCTGCGCTGACAGGGCGAAGTCCCCTCCCACCGCCACGTTTGTCCAGAGAAACTCGTACGGCGCCGTGGGATCCTCGCCCACCTTCTCGCCGTCCACGAAGAACTCGACCAAGGCGAGCGCGCCCCCGGTGTCGAAGGCGGTGGCGGCGAGGGGGACATCGGCGGGGGCGTCGAACACGGCCTGGTGGGGAGGGCTGGTGAGCAACACGGTGGGCAGCACGTTGTTGAAGACCGCCTCGAGTTGAAAGTCGAAGCTCAGGTCGGAGCTGGTGGGGCTTTGCTGGTGCATTTCGACGGCGACCACGTTGGTGCCGGCGGCGAGCAGGCTGACGCTGGCGGAGCCGGCGACGAGGCTGTTTTCGGCGGTGTTGGGCGCGCGCGTTTGCGAGGTGATGGTGCCGCTGGGGAGGTTGACCCGGTAGATTTCGGTGCCGTTGAGGTAGACCACTGCGCCGTCGTCATGCTTGAGCCGCAGGTTGAGGAACTCGAACGGCGCCGGGTCGTCCACGAGGAACGCATGCCGGAAGTAGGTGGTGATGTACACGTTGTTCTGGTCGGGACCGAAGCTGACCGTGGTGGCCTGGTCGGATTCGCCGTAGCCCAGCTCCGCCGGGCCGGCAGCCCACGCGCTGTCGTCAAAGCCCGGCGCGCTCCAGGCGGTGCCCTGGTCAGTGCCATTGTCGAGATACTTCCACCCCGCGCCGAACGTGATGAGGGTGTTGGTGAAGGGCACCGAGCCGATGACCGAAATGCTCACCGGCGCCGAGGTGGACCGCAAGCCCACGGCATCGGTCGCCACCGCGACCAGGCTGTGGCCGCCGCCGGGAGGGCGGCTCCAGGGGTATTCGTAGGGACTGGTGTCGTCGCTGGACAGCGGGCTGTTGTCCGCGTAAAAATCCACCTGTGCGATGCCGTCCATGTCGGTGGCGGTGGCCAGGATCGTCACGGTGTCGAGGTCGGTGAAGATGGCATTGTTGGTGGGCTGAAGCAGGGTGACGGCGGGGGGATCGTTGTTGGTGACCGTGATGCTCACCACGGCCGAGGTGCCCGCCAGCCCGTAGGCGTCGGTGGCGACGGCGTGGAGCAGGTAATCGCCAATGGGCACCGGGCTCCATACGAACTGGAATGGCGCGTTCGTGGCGCCCCCCAGCCGGTTCGTCCCCGAGAAAAAGTCGACGCGGAGGACCCCGTCGGTGTCGGTGGCGGCCGCTTCCAGGGCGACCACGGCGGGCGCGAAATAGCCGCGCCCGTCAGGCGGGCTGGTGAGAGCGATGGCGGGAGGCGTATTGGACAGGATGGCGACGCGGACGACGGCGGAGGTGGCGGCAAGGCCGCGATTGTCGAAGGCGACCGCCTGGAGGTCGTAGGTTCCCAGGGCCGGCTGGGCCCACACCGGCCGGTAAGGCCTGGTATTGTCCTCGGCGAACAGATTGCCGTTCGCGTAAAACACGACGTTGGTGATGCTCCCGTCGCTGTCCTCGGCCAGCACCGTCACCGTGACGTCGACCGGGGCATAGAACCACGCGTCGTTGACGGGCGAGGCAATGACCACCGCGGGCGCCAGGTTGCTCACCACCAGGATGTCAAACACCGCCGAGGTGCTGCGGATGCCGCCGGCGTTCACGGCGACCGCGCACAGGCGATGCGGTCCCCAGGAGGCGCCCACCCAGGACGCGGCGAAGGGCGGGCTGGTGGATTGAGCGATCACGGTCTCGCCGTCGAGAAACTCGACGCGCGCAATCACGCCGTTGGTGTCTGAGACGGCGGCGGCCAGGGGGACCGGATCGGGGATGACAAACCGTGCGTGCTGGCTGGGGCTGGTCAACTGCACGATCGCGTTCTCGACGAGAATCGTCACCGGCGCCGACGTCGTCGCCAGACCGGCGTTGTCGGTGGCCACCGCCGTGAGGGTCACAAACGCGGGCGCCGTGGCTGCCCAGTCGAGGACATACGGCGCCGACGGCGCCTCGCCCAGCCTGGCGTCGTCCGCGAAGAATTCCACGCGCGCCACGGTGCCGTCGTCGTCGGTGGCACTGGCGGCGATGTGGATGGTCACGGGCGCGAGGAACACGGCGCCGGCAAGGGGGCTGGTAATGTCCACATGGGGGGGCGAGGCGAACGAATAGCCCAGCGTCCAAAACGGCTCGTTGACCAGGGTGCCGTGAACGCCGCTGCCCGAGCTGTCAGCGGCGACGGTGCCGTTGGTTTCATCCAGCGACCAGCGCCCCACCAGCCCCGCCTCCGCCTCGATTTTCTGCGTCCAGTTGCTGGCCACCTGGCCGGGCGTGCGCGGGTAGTTCCAGATGCGGACTTCGTCGAGGACGCCGCCGAAATAGCCGGAGGGTGCGCCTTCGGAATTGAGGGCGGTGGCAAGGGAGGCGTGCTGGATGCTGTCGGAGCGGGGGGGCTGGCCGACATAGACGTTGGTTTCGAGCGCGCCATCGAGGAACAGGTGCCATTGGGTGCCGTCGTAGGTGACCGCAGCATGGTGCCAGACGTTGGGGATGACGGGGGTCACGCCACGCACGGGCTGATTGAGGCCGGGCGATCCAGGGGGGGGCACCGCGCCCTGCTCGAGGTCGGCCACGAGAACCCGGGTGACAGGATCGAGGCCCAGGAAATAATTCATATCCAGATTGTTGGCGTCCGATTCGCCCCGGCCCTTGGCCACGAGCGGCAACGCGTTCACGCCCCCGCCGCCGGTATTGGCCGTGGTGCCAGTGCCGCGCCATTTGAACCAGGTTTCGACCGTGAACTGCGCCAGGCCCAGCGGCGCGGCGAGGCCGAACGTGACATGGTCGTCCGCGCCATCAAAGCCCAGCCCGCCAAAGGCCCGGCTCGCATCCACCACCACCACCCGCACCGGCGCCGACGTCGCCTGCAATCCGCCCACGTCTGTGGCCACCGCGCTCAGCCAATAGGTGCCCGTGGCCATGCCGCTCCAGGTGAACTCGAACGGACTCGCCATGTCCTGGCCCAGCAGGGTGGCGCCCATGAAAAACTCGACGAGGCCCACGCCGTCGTCGGTGTCGGTCGCGGCGGCTTGGAGCACGATGCTCTCGGTGTCGATGAACGCCTCGTTTGGGGCGGGCGTGACCAGGGCCACCTGGGGCGGCGTGTTCAGCGCGACCGAGACGGTCACCACCGCCGAGGTGCGCGTCTGGCCGCTGTTGTCGGTGGCCACCGCCGTGAGCGTGTAGGTGCCCACGCCAACTTCGGTCCACGCAACACGATAGGGTGCCTGGTTGGTTTCGCCCAGCCACGTTGCGCCCTGGTAGAATTCAACCCGCGTCACGATCCCGTCGAGGTCCACCGCATCGGCTTCCACGATGAAACCGGCGGGCGCCACCGCGGTGGTGCCGTCGGCAGGAGTGGCGATCGCCACGAACGGCGCGTAATTGCCCGTCACCGTGACTTGGGCGACGGCGGAGGTGACGGCGACGCCGAAGATGTCGATGGCGACGGCGTGGATGTCGTACACGCCGGCCAGGGCGTTGGTGAGCGTGAACTGGTAAGGATACGTTGCCGCCTGGCCCAGTTTCGCCGGGCCATCGTAGAACTCAACCCGCACGATGCCGAAGTCGTCTTCGGCGTCCGCCCGAAGCACCAAGTCGGTCGGGACGGTGAGTTGGGCGCCGTTGGTGGGGCTGATGAGGGTGAGAGTGGGGGGGCCGTTGCTGACGTAGGTGTCGCTGATGCCGACCAGGGCGAGGGCCATGCTGATGTCGGAACTGTCGGGCGCGTGCTGGTGGATTTCGACGGCGACGACGTTCGTGCCCTCGATGAGGAACGCCGGGTCCCAGTCGGCGAGATCGGGCTGGATGGGCTCGCTGGGGGTGCTGGTGGTGAGGGTCAGGTAATTCTGGCCGAGAGGCACGTTGTCGCTGCGGAACACTTCGGCGCCGTTGAGGTAGACGACCGCGCCGTCGTCGCGGATCATCTCCATGGCGAGGTTGGTGTAGGTGGCGGCGTTGGTGAGCACAAACGAGTGCCGAAAATAGGTCGTGGTATACTTGGCGTTGGCGTTGCCCCCGTAGCCCACCACCGTCGCCTCGTCGCCGTCGCCGTAGCCAAGCTGCGCCGGCCCGCTGGCCCACGCGCTGTCGTCGAAATTGGTTCCCACCCACAGGGTGCCCTGGTCGGTGCCGTTGTCCAGGTATCGCCAGACGGCGTTGTCGGCGATGAGCAGATTGGTGACGGTGAACACCTGCTGGGTGACCGTGATGCTGACCGGCGGCGACGTCGCCAGGACGCCGCCGTTGTCGGTGGCCACCGCCCGCAAGACATACTGGCCCGTGCTCACATTGGCCCACACCGCCGTGAACGGCGGGTTGGTCGCCTCCATCAGCCGCGCGTTGCCCTGGTAATACTCGACTTTCTCCACCGTGCCGTCCAGATCCGCCACGGCGGCGCCCAGGCTGATCGTCGCGGGCGCGGCATAGGCGGCGCCGTGGGGCGGATTGGTCAGGGTGACGGTCGGGGGATAGTTGCCGGTGACCGTGATGTGGACCACGGCGGAGGTGCCGAGCGCGTCCAGCGTGTCCACCGCGACGGCCTTCAGGGCGTAGACGCCCGCGAGCACATTGGACCGGACCAGACTGTAGGGCGCGTTGGTGTCATAACCCAATACCGTGTCGCCGACAAAGAACGCCACCCCCTGCAAGCCGTCGTCATCTTCGGCGTCGGCCTGGATGACGAGGTGGAGGGGCACGACGAAGGACTGGGTGTTGGTGGGGGCGGTGAGCCGGACCAAGGGCGGGGGGTTGACGACGACCGACACCTGGGCCACGGCGGAGGTGGTGGCCATGCCGGTGTCGTCGGTGGCGACGACGTGAAGCGCGTATTGGCCGACGGGGACATTGCTCCAGGTGAACGCGTAGGGGTGCGCCGTGTCCTGCCCGAGGCGGGTGTCGCCCTGGTAGAACTCCACCTGGACGATGCGGCCGTCGTCGTCATGCGCCTCCGCCGCCAATTCGATGTCGCCGATGCGCAGCACGGCGGCGTCGGCAGGCCGGGTCAGGCTGGCGACGGGGGGCAACACGGGGTTGGCCGGCGGGGTGCCGGCGATGTTGAGCTGGATGCTGCCCGAGGCGGAGTCGGGGCGGCCGAAGCCGTCGACGGCGACTTGGTAGGCGGTGCCGGCGGCGGCGGCGAACTGGACGCCGCTGCGGGGCCAGATGCCGGGGGCGTCGTCGTTGTTGGCGACGAGGGTGAGGTTGGACACGCTGGGGCCGGTGTAGACGGCCAGGAGGGTGTCGAAAGAGCTGTTCGAGGTGGTAATGCTCACGGGCCCGTCTGAGGGCGCGGTCCAGGTCCACCACACCGACCGATCGCCCGTGCCGGGCCAATGGTCCGGCTCGCCCAGTTCCCGGGTGGCGTTGGTGTTGTGACCCGCCGTGCTGACCATCAACCCCCGCAGCGGCAGGCGGTCGGCAAAGTGGTCGTTGGCCGGGGCGGCCGCGAGGTTCAAGCCCAGGGCCAGGGCAAGCCCTTGCAGGCAACCCGTGGCGATGCGTTTCATGTTCATACAAATACGGGGGACTCCATTCCGTGGCGCTCGGCAACGCCACGGCTCATTCACCATTCACACGAGCCATTGTAAACGACAGATCACCAATAGACAGTCGAAAAAACGCGCCCAAACACTCCCGGCAAAATCGCCCAGACGAACGCCACGCGACCGCGCCGCACCGTGTCGTGTCGTGTCAAGGGGACTCATCCTGCTGCGGCGTCACCAACCGATAAAACCGCGGTTGCGACGCGCCCGGCCCATGGTGCGTCAGCTCCACACTGCGCTCTTCCGGGGCCGACGGCACGGTGCCGACCACGATCCATGCGCCGGGATCGAGCGTGTCACGGCTCAGCACGCTGTAGCTCCGGTTCGAGCTGGCCAGGAAACTCAAATGCACTTCCGCGGTGTCCGGCCCCACCCAGATGCGGCGGATGCCCAGGAAACTGAGCGCGTTGGTGGGGTTGGTGCCGGCCGTGTATTCCGCCCAGTTCGACATGCCGTCCCGATCCAGGTCCAGCGCCGCGTCCGTCGGATCGTTGTCGCTCAATCCGTAAGCCGTCTCCCAGGCAAACGGGAGTCCGTCGGTGTCGAAATCGGCGTTGGTGACGGTGACGGTGGCGGCGGCGCTCAGTTCGAATCCGAACTGGTTGGTGACGAGCACGCGGTATTCGCCGGCATCGGCCGTTTGGATGGCCAGCAGCCACAGGGTGGCATTGGTGGCGCCGGGCAGGTTGTTGCCGTTGAACAGCCACTGGTAGCCCAGGGGCGCCGCGCCGACGGCCGACACGGCCAAGGCCACGTTGTCTCCCGCCGTGGCCGCCCGGTGCGCCGGCTGCTCGAGGATGTGAGGCGCCGCCAGGATCGTGAGGGTGGCGACGGCGCTGGTGCTCATCCCGACGCTGTTTGCGGCGACCAGCGTGTAATCCCCTTGATCGGTCGCCTGGGCACCGGCCAACGCCAGAACCGCATTGGTGGCATCGGCCAGCGCGTTCGTGCCGTCGCGATACCACTGGTAGACGATCGGCTGCGTGCCCCGCGCCTCGCCGACAAACTCCACCGCGACGCCCGCCTCCGCCAGCCGGTTGGTCGGCTCCATCACAAAAAACGGTGCGGACGGCACCACGGTGAGCTGCGTTTTGGCGCTCAGCACGCTGCCCGCCACGTTCGTGATGCCCACATCCCACAAGCCGTGGTGCAGGTTCGAGCTGACATTGTCCACCGCCAAGACCGCCGTGTTCGAATGCAACACCAACACGGCGAAATAGGAATTCTTCGGCGACCGGAACCGGAAGCCCATCGGCCAAGTGCCGGTGGCTGATATGCTCGCCGTGAAGCTCCGGCCCTCGGGCACGGTGGAAGGGGTGAGCACCAGCGGCTCGGTGATGGCGGGTCTGGCCTTGACGAACAGGTCGACGGGATCGCTGAGGGTCGGCCCGATGGCATCGGCGATCCAGACGGTGTAGGGGCCGGCGTCGGGCAGTTGGACATTCGTCAGGACGAGGGTGGCGTTGGTGGCATGGGGGATGTTGGTGCCATAGTGGCGCCATTGATACAGCAGTGTTCCCGTGCCCGTCGCGCCCACGCTGAACGTGTAGTTGCTGCCGGCATACACGGTGCCGCCCTGGGGCGGATTGGTGATGGTGGCCGGAATCAGCACCGTCAGCAACGCGCGCCCGCTGATGACCGACCCGGCGGTGTTGTAGACGTTCACGCTATACTCGCCCGCCTGTGACGTCTGCACCCCCGTCAACACGAGCGTCCGGTTCGTCGCCCCGGGCCCGGTCAGGCTCACCCCGTCGCGCAGCCACTGGTAACACAGCGGCTCCGTGCCGCCCGCCTCCACGGTGAACATGGCGTCCTGGTCGCGCACCACGGTGAACGGCTGCGGGTCGGTGAGGATGACAGGCGGCAATTGGACGATCAGCGTGGCCTGGCGGCTTTCGATCGCGCCGGCGGCGTTGGCGACCCGCACGGAATAAAGACCTGCGTCCTCGAGGTGCAACCCCGTCAGGAACAGGGTGGCGTTGGTCTGGCCGGGCAGGGGCTGGCCGTTGAAGTTCCACTGATAGGCAAAGGGCGGCGTGCCGCAGACGCCCACGCTGAACTGCACCGCGCCGTTGGTCGCCGCCACCCGGTCCGCCGGCTGCACGAGGATGTCCGGCAACCCCGGCGGCTCATAGGGCCTGGGGGCGGCGGGGGACGGCGCCTGGCCGGTCCAGTTGAACGGGTCGCTGCCGTGCGCGGCGGCATCGACGCGCTGGAGCGAGTGGCCGGTGCCATCCGTGTCGCATGGCCACGGCGGCAGATCCGCGTAAACCACCTCGTCCACGATCACCCACGACACCGGCTCGCCCACCACGTCCGGCGCCTGCGGCATCTCCAGCGCCACCCGGCCGCTGTTGTTCGGCAGCCGCCCGCTGTATTCGCCCAGCAGGACAAGGCCGGGATCGGTCAGACCGTATTGGGCTCGGAACGCGGCGAGTTGGGCGGTGTCGTTGGTGGGAAAATTCACCACCAGCATGAAACCGCCCGGCGGCAGGATCAGGTTGCTGGGGAACAGGAAATTGCCGTCGCCGCCCAACCCATCCAGCCGCCAGACGCCGTTGGTGTTGAACAAGGGCACGGGCGCCGCGGTGGGATTGTGGATTTCGACGAACTCGTCGAGGTTGTTGTCGTTGGTGCCTCCGACCGGCGGGGGATGGTACAGGATTTCGGTGATGATCACGCGGGCCGTGGGGACGGCATTGGCTGCGTCGCGCGTGCGTGGATGCAGCGCATGCCACCACGCGCCGCCGTCAGGAAACCGTCCGAAGGACCAATCGTTTTCCTGGCCTTTGAAGCCCACCGCATCCACCACACGATCCTCGGCGGTGCCCGTCAGGTGCGACAGGAAGAGCGCCTCGCCGGCCTTGTCGAGGCCGAAGCCGTTGGTGATCGGCGCATGGAAGCCCGTGACCTCGTCGACACTCACCCAGCCGCGCCCGGGAATCACCGTGCCGGCGGGGATCGCCCATTTCGTCAGGAGGGCGGCGTCGTCGCTCAGATACCAGCCGGGGTCGAGGGTGACGTCGGCGTCCGTGGTGTTGTAAAGCTCGATCCAGTCGTTCGAATCGTATTCGGGATGGAGCGGGTCGTTGTAATCGGTGTGCGTGGCGATCTCGTTGAGCAGGATCGACGCTGCGAGAGGCGTGTCGGCCTGGCCCGGGGACCCCCGGAGACGCGAGCTGGGCCGCCAGTTGCCGCCGTATTCGCCCGTGCCGGAATCGCCGGTGGTCGACCGTTGCAGGTCTTCGGCGCCGTCGACCAGCACCAGCGAATGGCCCGCCCCGTCGGCTGCCACCGGCCAGCCCCGGCTGTCGCGATAGTCGAACGACACGATGTCGGTGCCTCCGGCCGAAGTGCTCACGGTGAGCTGTTCGCCGCCGTTGTTGAGGCTGCCACCGGCGAAGGGGCCGACCACCAGCACGCTCGGGTTGATCCCGTAATAGGCGCGAAACGCCGCCAGGTCGGCTGTCTGCGCCACCACCACATACGCACCCGGCGGCAGGATCGCCCCCGGCGGGAATGTGAAGTCGATCCCCTCGGTGAACCGGACGCCCGCCAGGTCGAGGGTGACCGTGGGGCTGATGTTGCGCAGCTCGATGTATTCGCAGCCGCCGGGGGGCGGATGATACATGATTTCCGTGATTCGAAGGTTGTTCAGCAGGTCGGCCGTGTATTCCGACTCGCCGCACCGGAACTGGACCGGGGGCGACCAATGGCTGGTCCGGCCGGTCGTGTCGACCATCTGCGCCCGGACCCGGTAGGTGCGCCCCACCCGGAGTGCGCCCGGCGGGATGGACACGTCGGGCACGAAGACGGTGTTGGTGGTGTCCCACACGGTGTCGACCTCGTATTGCCTGGGTTCGGCAGGATCGCAGGCCGGGCTGTTCGTGTCGGTGACCTCGCCCAGACGCCACTTGAGCGCCGCGAACTGGCCGGGTCCGCTGAAATTTGAGGAGCGGAAGGTGAGGCGGGTGATGGGGTAGTTGGCGGGGCCAGTATAGGTGACGGCGGGCGGGCTGGGGATCAGCGAGTCGGTGGCGAGTTCATCGAGGTGTTCGCTGCGGTTGCTGACGTAGTTGTGCATGTGCTGCACGGTGGCCAGAAAGGAGTAGCGCGCGGCGGCGGGCATCTGGGCGTTGAGTTCGACGGCTTCGTTCGGGAACTGGTAGTAGAGTCCCTGGCCCGCCTTGTTGAGGTTGGGCGTGTAGGTGCTGCTGATCATCTTGGGGTTGTAATCCCACTGGCAACGGTCGGCGTCGATGATCCCCGGCGCGTTGCCGGGTTCGAGCACCACCGACGCGTATTCGTCGATCAGCGCCCACGCCTGGTCCGTGTTGAACAGCAAATCCCGCAGCTCGCGAATCCGGTTGCGGAACTCGAGGTCGAAGGCGGGGCGGGTGCCGGTGAGTTTGATGTTGGAGGTGCCGGCCTGGGAGCCGGTGCCGGCGGCGACGGCGACATTGAGGATGCGGGTGGCCAGGGCGTTGTTGCCGCCCCAGGTGCTGTTGTACATGTTGTGGGCCCAGCTGAGGTCGAGGTCCCAGGGGTGGACTTCCCACTTCCGGGTGGCGGTGTTGGTGTAATAGAAGAAATTCTTGTTGGCGTTGATGTCGTAGTGGTGGATTGCCTGGACGATCGCCTGGTAACTGTAATAGTCCGGCAGGTCCCAGCAGGTTTGCCACCAGGCGTCGGAGGCGCCGGTGTAGTGGTTGAGCACGTAGTTCAAATCCGATTTGTCGGTGGGCCCATAAGGTCCCAGGTTGTTCAGTTCGCCCGTGCCGCCTTCCATCTTGTAGAAATTGCTGTCCGGCAACCCGCGCTCCTCGAGGAACCGGCCGTTCATCTGTTCGGTCGCCAGATACAACCCCCAGAAATCGCCCTCATACTGCGTGGCCGGGTCGGTTTCGGCGGCCTCGTCGATGATCCGGAACTGCACGAAGGCCGTGTGCGACGCCGGGACTCCGGCCATTTGGAAGAGGCGGAATCCGACGGACTCGAACATGCCTTGTTCGCCGCGGTGTTTCGAGTCGCCCTGCTGGATGTTGGCGCCCAGGTTCAGCTTGGTCCACGCCGCGGCAAACTGCCGCCCCCAGTTGTCCCGCGCCTCGAAATCGTGTCCGCGGTTCAAGTCGAACTTCCACATGTTTTTCACCATCGAGTAGCGCCACACGCCGCCCCGGGCGCGGTAGTGGATGTGGTCGTAGACGTGGCCGTCGTAGACGAGGGTGCCCTGCCAGTGGTAGATGTCGCCGGTGTAGCGGTTGCTCACGGAGCTGCCGGTGGTGCCGGCCAGGCGCCAGCCCGTGCAATACTCGACCGCGTCCTTGCGGGAAATCAAATGATACACCGGCAGCCGGTTCATCACGTTCGAGCCCACCGTGAACACCGTCCCCCGCGGCGGGGCCGCCCCCGGCTGGATCGCGCCGCTCCAGGCCGGCACCCCGTCATACGCGAAATACGCAAAGTTTGGCTGCGGATCGTCCGCATACGGCACCCGGACGGACGCGCCGAGGGCGTCGGCGGCTGTGATCCGGTAGCGCACCAGTCGCCGGTGGGTCTGCAGCGCCGCCGGCAGGGTGGCCGTGTAAACGTCGTCGCCCGCCGCCTCGTCGCCCGCCTGCCCGGCGTCGTTCATGGGCACCGTCACCCACGTGGCCGTGTAAGCCGGGTCCGTCAGCTCGATGTAGGCGCCCGGATCCACCAGTTGATACTGAAGCGTCACACTGCCCACGCCGTCCGGATCGGTCACCTTCGCCGTGATCCGCACCGTGTCGCCCGAGCGCGGCTGTTGGGGGTTGTGGTCGACCTGCCGGATCTGGGGCGGCGCGTTTGCGGCATGGACCGAGTTGATGCGGCCCGGCGTGGGGCCGCGTGTCGAGGGGCCGATCTCGGCGGTGAGCCTCGTGTCCATCCAGAAATCGCTGCTATCGCCGAGGCTGGCGTTGTGGGCCTGGATGGCGAGGATGTTGGTGCCCGGCACGAGGAAGCTTGCCGGGGTGTTCAGGGGGAACGGGACATAGGTCAGCACTTCCAGCGCGGAGTTTGCCGTCGCGTTGTAGGCCACCTCGGTCGTCGGGAGGTTCCCATTGGCCACGTTGACCCCGTTGATCCACACCTTCACCCCGTCGTCGTAGCTCACCTCCAACAGGAGCGTCCCCACCACCGCGGGGTTGGTCACCACAAAGGTCTTCCGGAAAAAGACCGAGATGTAATTGTTGTCCATGTCGGACAACTCGGTGTTGACAAACCCCGACTGCCCATAGCCGACCGGGCCCTGGCCCGAGAGCCACGCGCCGTCGTCAAAGCCGGCCTGCCGCCATGCGGTGGTCGGCGTCGACGCTTCGGTTCTGCCCTTGAAATATCGCCAGGTCGAGCCGCTCGCGATCAGGACGTGCGATTGCGGCGGTGTTCCTCCCGCCACCGAGGCCCGCCAGCTGCCGCCGAGGTCGTTGTCCAACGCCGGGTGGATCAGTTCGATCGAATACCCCGGCGCGTCTCCCACCGTCGGCCAAGGAAAGCCCAGCTGGTAGTCCACCTCGTCCACCACCTGCCCCGCGGCGTTCCGCAGCGTGAGGCGCTCGCCATACTTGGAAAGCTCCGAGGACCGGTCGGCATTGAACGGGCCCAGCGCCGACACCCCGTCGTACTTCGCCGCCAACGCCGCCGGATCCTGCGCCACCACCACGTAACCGTCCGGAGACAACGTCGCCGACGGAAACACGTAGCGGAGTCCGTCTGAAAAAGACCAGCCCTCGAGGTTGACCGGGGTCGTGCCCGCGTTGTACAACTCAATGAACTCCACGCGCTCCGTCTTGACGTCCGGATTGTAGTGGATTTCGTTGATCACGACCTTGTCTGCAACCGCTGAACGGGCGGCAAAAACCCCCAGAGTCAAGACGGCACAACCCAGAACTGCAAACAACTTGTGGCGGTGCATGAACGCAATGACTTTACACACTTTTCCGCCCATATCAATCCGCATTTTTCACACCCGCGCCCACGGCATTCAGACCGTGATGAGCGCCCCGCCTCACGCCCCTCATCGGAATCGACATTCGGCGCAACGGTTCAGGTTACCCGCGCGAATCAGCGCGAGTGGCAGGCTCCGTGAAGTCGCGCGCATGTCTGGATTCGCGTCGATTCGCGTCGATTCGCGGTTCCCGACCTGAAGAGTCACCCTTCGGCGCCGGGCACTGGGGACTTGGCATCGGGGCAGATTTGCCTTTGTCAATGCCTCCGCTTGCGCTTTACTGGGGGCGGATGTCGTTGACGGAACAGATGACCCAGCTCGCCCGGCAGGCCAAAGAGGCGTGCCGCACGCTGGCGCGGCTGACCCCTGCGGAGAAGAACACCGCGCTGGGCGCCATGGCCGCCGCGTTGGAGCGTCAGGCGGGCGCCCTCAAATCGGCCAATGCCCGCGACCTCGAGACGGGCGCCGAGATGGGTTTGTCGGCCGCGATGCTGGACCGGCTGAAGCTCGACGAGACACGGATCGCCGGCATGGCCCGGGGCTTGCGCGAGGTCGCCGCGCTGCCCGACCCCGTCGGCCGGGTTCTCGAGGAACGAACCCGGCCCAACGGCTTGCGCCTTCGGAAAGTGTCGACGCCCATCGGCGTGATCGTGATCATTTACGAGTCGCGTCCGAACGTCACTGCGGACGCCGCGGGGCTGTGTTTCAAATCGGGCAACGCCACCATTCTGCGCGGCGGCAAGGAGGCGCTGCATTCGAACCGGCTCATTGCGCAGCTCATGGTCGAGGCTGCCGGCGAGGCCCTGCCGGCCTTCCCCCCACACGCGATTCAAGTGGTGCCGACCGCTGACCGCCAGGCCATTCCGGAGTTGCTGGCCCTGACCGCTTACATCGATCTGTGCATGCCGCGCGGCGGCGAGGGGCTGATTCGCGCCGTCGCCCAATGCTCCAAGGTGCCTGTGATCAAACATTACAAGGGCGTCTGCCATGTGTTTGTCGATCGCAACGCCGACCCCGAGATGGCCGAGCGCATCGTCCTTAACGCGAAATGCCAGCGGCCCGGCGTCTGCAACGCCATGGAAACCCTGCTGGTGGACCGTCCCATCGCCCCGCAGTTCCTCCCCCGAATCGCCCGCCTGCTGGCCCCACATCACGTCGAACTCCGCGCGGATTCCGCTGCCGCCGCCATTCTTCGCGCGGATGCTGCCGCCCCGCCCTGCCGCGTCAAGGACGCCACAGACGCCGACTTTTTTACCGAGCATAACGATTACATCCTGAATGTCCGCGTGGTGGACGATGTGCAACAGGCCGCCCAGCACATCGCGCACTACGGGTCCGCCCACTCGGACGCCATCGTCACCGCCAACCCCGACACCGCCCGCACGTTCCTTCAAGACGTGGATTCGGCGGCGGTCTATTGGAATGCCTCGACGCGCTTTACCGACGGCGGCCAGTTCGGCATGGGGGCCGAAATCGGCATCAGCACGGACAAGGTGGGTGTGCGAGGACCCATGGGCCTGGAGGAACTCACCAGCTACAAATGGATCGGCCTCGGCGACGGGCAAGTGCGCGCCTAGGCGCAACCCTGGATTTATGAAAACTGCATTATGCCTTTTCGTTTTTGCGTTCAGCAGCCTGCTGGCTTGCGCCGCCGAATTCCGCTGCTGCCTGCCATGGGAGGTGGTCGTCGTGTCCGAGCAGGGCCAGCCCCTGCCCGGGTGCGCCGTTGTGCAGGAATGGGGCTACAACTTTGGCCGCAACGCCACCAACTTCGTCGAGCAAACCACGACCGACGCCGCCGGGCGCGTCCTCCTTCCGCAACGCGGCGTTGCCTACCCCATCTCGCTCAGCGAACGAGCCGCCAAGCGACTGATGGTCCGCCCCGGCCTCGGCCCGTGGACCAGCCTCTTCGTCTGGAAACGCGGCTACGAGAGTCAGAAACTCTACGTGAAACACGACACCCGCGTCACCTACACCACCAACGGCCTGTTCAGCCGCATCGTCCTGCACCCCTCAGACGCCCCCCAATAAACCCGCCCCGCTCCCGGCCCGCATGCCGCGCTGCCCTCACCGCATCACACCCGGAGCGCGGCCCCGCGGGATGCGGAGAGGCTCTCCAAGAACCGGGCTTCCCACGCTGTTGGTAGGGCGCGTGAGACTCCGTCGAGCCCAAACTTTCTTGCGTCTGCACCGCCCATCCCTGGCCGCCTCGGTGCTGCGCCGCGGCAAACGCGCTTGCCAGGAGAAGAAGTCAGGGCGCGACGGAGTCTCGCCCTACCGGGTTCATGGGCGCGAGGCGTGCTGTCTATCAGGCGGGGTCGCGCCTTTCCATAGACCGTGCATGAGCGCGGGCTTCAGCCCGCTTCAAGCTGCGAAGGTTCATGGGCTCGATTCGCGTCCACGCCTTGGACGCTTTCCCTTCCGATGAAGCCGCCCGTTGACCTCGCCCTGCGCGTCCGCTCGCGCCTGCCGCCGCAGGGTATGTTCGCCAACCAGCACTGGCGCATCGCCCCAACCCCCTTCCCCCTCGAACCGCGCCTCGCCCATGACCTCGATTCCCTCGGCCGAGTCCTGCTCCAATTCTACCGAGCCGCCAATCTTCTCCACCGCCAGAGCGCTGAAGGCAAACAGCCCCCCTGGATCGCCGATTGGCTCGACCGCGGCAAACCCGCATCCCTGCTCGCCTGGCAGCGTCATCGCGCCTTCAGAAACGACCTGCCCCGCGTCATCCGCCCTGACTTGCTGCTGACTGCGGCGGGTTTGTGTCTCGTCGAACTGGACAGTGTGCCCGGTGGGATTGGCCTGACCGCCTGGCTTAACCGGACCTACACCGAGGAGGGTGCCAGGCAAACGATCCTATCCAATCCAGCCAACCCACACGGCGCAGGGCCCCACGCCGAAGGCAGTCCGAGCGGCGCGGCCGCAGAAGCCGGAGGTGTCCTGGGCGGCGCCGATGGCATGTTCCATGGTTTCGAATCCATTTTCGGCGACGCAACGCGCGTCCACCTCGTCGTGTCCGACGAAGCCGCCATGTACCGGCCCGAAATGTCATGGCTCGCCAACCAGCTCGGGCCTTCACGGTTCCTCGTCCAAAACGCCGACTTCGACAGCCTCCAGGACGGCGACGCGGTCTACCGGTTCTTCGAACTGTTCGACCTGCCCCACGTGCCCTGCGCCGAAACCGTGTTCGCGCGCGCCGCGCAAAAGCGCATCCGCCTGACGCCCCCGCCCAAGCCGCTGTTCGAGGAAAAACTGCTGTTTGCTTTCCTGTGGAATCGCAACCTGCGCGCCTTTTGGCGCCAGGAACTTGGCGAGGCTTTCTTCGAGCGGCTCCAACAGCTTGTCCCCTACTCGTGGATCGTGGACCCCACCCCCCTGCCCCCGCACGCCGCCATCCCCGAACTCAACCTCACCGACTGGCACCAGCTCAAAAGTCTCTCCCAGCGCGAACGCGACCTCGTCCTCAAAATCTCCGGCTACTCCGAACTCGCCTGGGGCGCGCGCAGCATCGCCTTGGGAAGCGACCTGTCCCTCGCCGATTGGAGCACCGCCGTCGACCGCGCCCTCCGGGATGCGGCCGCCGCCCCCTGGGTCTTGCAGCGCTATCACAAACCCCGCACGGTCCAGGCCGCTTACGTCGACACCGCGACGCAACAGCTCCACCCCATGCCCGCCCGCGCCCGACTTTGCCCCTATTACTTCGTCGCCGGCGACGGCCCCGACGCCCGCGCCCGCCTCGGCGGCGTTCTGGCCACCCTGTGCCCCGCCGACAAGAAAATCATCCACGGCATGAAAGACGCCATTCTCGCCCCGTGCGCCGCCGCGCCGGCCTGAAGACCCTCCGCGACGGTTGCACGGCTGGCGCAAGTTGGTCTTCCCATGATCCGCAACTGCCCACGTTGATGGGAGGGCGAGACTCCGTCGAGCCCATACTTCCTTGCGTCGGCGCCGCGGCGCCGCCAATCCTTGGCCGCCCCGGCGCTGCGCAGTAGCCAACGGGCATGCTCGGAGAGGAAAATCAGGGCTCGACGGAGTCTCGCCCTGCCGGGTTCGTGGGCGCAATTCGAGGCGGCAGCCGGCGGCCCTTTTTGCTTGTCGGGAACGGCTCCTTGTGGGTAGCGTTCATAGACGCTGATTTAGCGATTCGGCACTTCGATCATTCAAACCCTATTCCAATTATGAACACTTCATTTCGGATTGGCTTTGTGGCTTGGGCATTGGCCCTGGGCGTGTGCGGCTGGGTGGACGGCTTGGCAACGCGAGCCGCCGGCGCGTCGGCGGTGCTGTTGTTCGAGGACGACTTTAACCGCACCATGGCGGGCTGGACGGCGGTGCAGCCGGGCGGGATCTACATCGACGGCCCCATGCGCTGGCAATACGACATCGTCAGCGGCGCCTGGGTCGAAAACAGCAACATCTACACCGACGGCGCCACCGCCTCGCCCAGCGCCACCGCCGTCATGCTCGTCAACGACGCCGTCGCCCCGGACCCCTTCACCTTCCAGGCGCGGCTGACCGCCGGCGACGACGACGGGTTCGGCCTGGTGTTCGGGTACGAGGACGAGATCAACTTCTACCGGGTGACGTTCGACCGGCAGGTGAACGCGACACGCGCCGCGGGCGGATACCCCGGGGTGGGATGGAAAGTGGATCGGAAGGTGGACGACGTGACGACGACCCTGTTCGGCAGCGGCAGCGCGGGCGGCGCCATCCTGTTCACGAACGTGTCCAACCGGCCCTTTGACGTGACCATCGACGTGGCCGCCGGCAACGTGTTCAGCCTGACGGTCGTCGATGATCCGGCGGGGGCGGCCACCGTGCATCCGCTCGTGGTCAGCCAGCCGCTGCCCGGACCGGCCGGTGGACGGGTGGGACTGACCGTGTGGGGCATGAGCGGCAGCGTGCCCCGCGGGTGCCGCTTCGCCAACCTGACACTCTCACCCGTGGCGCTGGTCAACAACCCGCCCGCCGACACCCTCACCGCTTGGACGCCGGTCGTCCCGCCGCGCGCCAGCGGGCCAGCCGTCTTGAACGGACCCGGCCAGGGATTGTGGGCGCTGGCACTGGGGCCGAATGGCGCCTACGGCACCTTGAACGAAACCAGCGACTGCTTCGACGGCAACGACGCCGCAGGCCGGCTCGATTTTGCCGCGCCCACGCTGGTGGCCGGGGAGGATTATTGGACAGATTACGTGGTTCGGGCCCGGATCATTCCTGGTGACGACGACGGGCACGGGATGCTGCTGCGCTACCTTAACGACAGCAATTTCTACCGCATCGCCCTCCGCAGCCAGTCGTCGAGCACCGGCGTGCGCAGGGGGTTGTCGGTGCAGAAAATGGCGAGCGGCACTTTTGAGGAGATGTTTTACGAGACGACGGCGCAATACAATCCGGTGGCGAACCGTGCTTACGATCTGCTCGCGTCGATCGCCGGCAACGAGCTTGAGATCGTGGTGGTGGCCGACCCGGAAGGCGCCGCCCAGAGCTATCACTACGGCCCCGTTTACATGGGCGGCGTCAGCGGTCTCACGGTGGATCAGGGCAAGGTGGGCGTGTTCAGCTGGGGCATGTTCCTCACCCAGTTCGATTTCATCCGCGTCGAGGCTGTCCAGGGCGTACCGCTGGACGTCTCGTCGCCCTTCGGCCCGGCCGACCCCCCCGTCGGCCTCAACGACTTCGACCCCGGCGCCGAAGTGACGGCCTCCGTGCCCGCCTTCGTGGAGGACCTGCCCGGCGTCCGGCGCGTGTGCACGGGGTTCACCGGGTTCGGCTCGGTGCCGGCCACCGGCTCCACCAACAGTGTCACCTTCACCCTGAACGCGTTTTCGGCCATCACCTGGCAATGGCGCACCGACTACCGCCTGACAGTCCCCAGCAACCAGCCCAGCGGCATCGTCATCGCCACCCCCGGTGAATGGCAACCGGAAGGCACTCCCGTCGAGGTCACCGCCGTCCCCGAATTCGAATACGTGTTTGGCGGTTGGTCCGGCGACAGCCTGTCCACCGATCCCTCCCTGAGCTTCACCATGACCCGCCCCATCAGTCTCGTCCCGCTATTCCTCCCGGACTTCGACATGGATGGCATGGCCGACGCATGGGAAGAGGATTACTTCGGCGATATGACCCAGGAACCCACGGGCGACTTCGACGGGGACGGGCGCAACAACGTGGAGGAGTTCACCCAGGGCAGCGACCCGACCTTTGTCGAAACCGTGGTGGCCACCGACGGCTTGTCGGCCCAGTTCGAGAACGCCCAGCGCGATCCCGCCTTGGCGGGGGAATTCCTCGTGCAGGATTTCGGGATGGGCTTCCACGGTGCGTTTGACACAAGCAACGACTACCGCAGGGCGGACGACCCTGCCAACGGGCCCTATGTGGCCAATGTCAGCTTCGAAGGACCGCGCATGGTGGTCCGGAACGACGTCTGGGATCCCGCCTGGTCCAGCAACTTCACCGCCCGGGTGATCATGACGGTGGGCGACAACGACGGGAACTGCGTCTATTGGCGCTACCAAAACCACAGCAACTGGTACCGCGTGACCGTCTGCGGCGAAGACAACCCGGCCGGATGGCGCGCGCTCCTCGGCGTCAGCGTCCAAAAACGCATCGGCGACACCTACACCCAACTGGCGCTCGATTCCAGCTTCTTCACCGACCCGGACGACGGAACCGACCCGGCCAGCATCGTCGGCTGGAAACGGATTCGGGTGAACCTCACGTCGGTCGGCACCAATCACACGGTGATGGTGGAGGGTTGGGATGTCGACGCGGTTCCGCCGTCCTGGAATCCGGGATCGGTCACGCTGTCCTTCACCGACGCCGACCTGGCCGATGGCCGGCTGGCCGTGGGCCATTGGGGGCAGGGCGTCGATCCCGCGCTGCCCACCGCCGAGATGCCCATCGACGACGGCGTGCTGATCGAGGACGTCGCCATCGAGGTCGACAGCACCACCGTGTTCCACGAGAACTGGAGCATGGCCCCTTTGCCGGAGCAGTTCCCGGCCGGCTGGTCCAATCCGTACGCGGGCGTGCTCGGCTTGCAGGGCGACTGGCGCATGAGCGCCCACGGCACCATCGTCCAAATGTCCAACTTCGCCCCCCCGACCTCGAGCACCGCCAGCGACGCCCGAGCCGACGCCGATGCCATGATCCTGCTCGCGCCCGATCCCGGCGTCGCCAATTACCAGCTCGAACTCGGGTTCCATCCCTTCGACGACGACGGCATCGGGTTTGTGTATGATTATGTGGACGCCGACAACTTTGCGCGCGCGATGTTTGTCAGCGAGGCTTCCGGAGCGACCCGCATCCCCCAGGGATTGAACATCAGCCGCAAGAGCGGCGGTGTGTGGTCGGACATCGTCGTGGAGGATTTGAACTTCGTTTATCAGCCGGGCCACCCGTTCGCCGTCCGTTTCTCCAACAACAACGGCCAATACCGGCTCTTCGCCTG
This sequence comes from Verrucomicrobiota bacterium, assembly GCA_016935555.1. Classification (GTDB taxonomy): domain Bacteria; phylum Verrucomicrobiota; class Verrucomicrobiia; order Limisphaerales; family JAFGQR01; genus JAFGQR01. The sequence continues at coordinate 68,630 of JAFGQR010000041.1, read as the reverse complement.
GAATATCGACGACCCCGGCACCGTGCACGGCTGGACCTGGGCCGACCAGCAGTCCGCCGCCACCAACCGGTTCGGCCTGACCACCTGGGGCGAAATCGACGCGCATGTCCTCTATGCCCGCGCCTTGAGCCTGCCGGAAGGCGCCGCGCCCGAACTGCGGATCCTGGACATCCGGGCCGCCGGGGAGCAGGTCACGCTGCAGGTTCTCAACACCACCGGCAACGCTTACAACGTCGAAGTCTCCCTCACCCTCGACCCGGCCTCGTGGTCCCCCGTCGCCAGTGGCCTGACCGCCACCGAATGGACCGGGTCGGTACCAACGGGCGCGACCACGGCGTTCTACCGGCTCGTGGCCACGCCGTAGCCTGAAAACGTCACGGCGCTCCCGATGACACATGTCGCCATTGCCACGGCCCCGGTCACCGGGTCCGTGGCCAACTCCAGCCCGCGGCGCGTGTGGCCGGTGCTGTCCTTCTGGCTGGCGTCCATGGCCGGCCTCCTGGCCGCCCCCACCGCGCTCGTGTTCGAGTTCGAAGACCGCTGGAGCCAGGCCACCGGCGCCGTCGCCCTCTGCGAGCAGGCCGGGTTCGACGTTCGAACCCAGCTGATGCGGGGGGCGATGAACCTGGACGGGGTGGACCTGGTGCTGCTGGGCAGCTTCCTCAGCGAGCATGCCTCCTATGCCGGCTTCATGGAACTGTCCCGCGCCTCCCTGCTCCAGTTCGTCCACGACGGCGGTGTGCTCCTGCAGTTGACCCAGGCCGACCAGACCGAGAGCACTCCGCCGTTCCTGCCCGAGCCGTTGCAGGCCCGGCGCGGCGACGGCGATTACGCCCCGCTCTGGATGGTCACCGGCGAGCACCCGCTGCTGGATGGGCTGCCCCGCCAGGCAGACCAAATCGTCATCCCCACCCACCTCGGCCGCCCCCCCAACTGGGAAGCCCTGACCTTCCACAACGGCTTCCGCGTCCTCCTGGCGTCGGAGCCGGAACTGGCCGATTACGCCCTGCTGGAAGGGGCCCACGGTGCCGGACGGATCCTCCTCGGCTCGCTGTTTCCGGACAAGATTTACCGGGCCGGAACCCTCGTGGCGGACGCCACCATGCTCGGCATCGCCCGCCAGTTCTTCACCAACCTCCTGGCCTATGTCCAACAGGTCCGCGCCGGCACCGCGCCCGAAGTCGTGCCCACCCGCCCGCCTGAGCCGCTGCCGTTTGTCCCGGGATCGTGGACGCTTGCCGTGCTGCCGGACACCCAATACTACACCGTGTCGACTCCGGAGATTTTCGAGGCCCAGACGCGCTGGATCGTCAACGAGAAGACCAACCGCAACATCGTCTACGTGTTGCACCTGGGCGACATCGTCAACAACAACGCCCTTGCCCAGTGGACCAACGCCCAAGCCGCCATGAGGATTCTCGACGGCCACGTGCCCTACGCCATCGTTCCGGGCAACCATGACTACGGCGTCAACGGATCCGCCGCGACCCGCGACACCTATTTCAACGACTTCTTCCCCTCCTCCAATTACGTTCACTGGCCCACCCTCGGCGGCGCGTTCGAGCCGGCCCGGATGGACAACACGTGGCACCAGTTCCACGCCGGCGGCCACGACTGGCTGATCCTCGCCCTCGAGTTCGGCCCCCGAAACCCCGTGGTGGCCTGGGCCGACAGCGTCGTCGCCCAACACCCCAGCCACAAGGTCATCCTCATCACCCACGCCTACCTCTACTTCGACAACACCCGATACGACTGGGCCACCAAAGGCAGCAGCCAGTCCTGGAGCCCCCATGCCTACGGCACCGCCAACGATCCCCTCGGCACCAACGACGGCGAGGAACTCTGGCAGAAACTGGTCCGCAAACACCCCGGCTTCGCGTTCACCGTCAACGGTCATGTCCTCAACGACGGCCTCGGACGCCTCTCCAGTTGGGGCGACCACACCAACATCGTCCACCAAATGCTCGTCAATTACCAGGTCCGCGCCCTCGGCGGCGAAGGCTACCTGCGCCTGCTCGAATTCCTCCCCGACGGCAACACCCTCCAGGTCAAAGCCTACTCACCCTATTTGGACCGTTACCTCACCGACAACCAAAACCAGTTCGTCCTCGACTTGGCCCCACCCCCGCCCTCGCCACGCCCGCCCAGCGAAGTCCCCCTCCTGTTCGAAGACCCCTTCGACCAGGGCATCGACGGCTGGACCCCCGTTCAACCCGAAGGCTACTACCTCGACGGCCCCATGCGCTGGCAATACGACATTGTCAGCCAGGCCTTCGCCGAACAAAGCAACATCTACACCGATGCCGCCGCCGCCTCGCCCACCGCCACCGCCGTCATGCTCGTCAACCAGGCCCTCACCCCGGAAGACTTCACCCTCCGCGCCCGCCTGACCGCAGGCGACGACGACGGATTCGGCCTCATCTTCGGTTACCAGGACGAGGAGACTTTCTACCGCGTCACCTTCTCCCGCCAAACCCGCTCCACCGCCGGCTTCCCCTGGAACGGATGGAGCGTCGACCGGAAAGACAACGGCGCCACCACCGTCCTCTTCGGCGATGGCTCGCCCGGCCACGTCGGCTCCTTCACCAACACCGCCGGCCGCCCCTTTGACGTCACCCTCAGTGTCACCGGCAGCAACCGATTCAGCCTCACCGTGGTCGACAACCCCGGCCTCGCTCCCGCCGCCTGGCCCCTGGTCCGGGACGGCCTCCTGCCAAACCCGGCCGCCGGCCGGGTCGGTCTGATGACCTGGGGCATGAGCGGCGGCACCCCTCGCGGCTTTCGCATCGCCAACCTGTCGCTCGAACCGGTGCCTTTGTCCGGAGACCCCAACACCCTCGTGGGCTGGACGCCCGTCGTGCCCCCCCAGGCCAACGGCAACACCAGCCTCGTCGGCGGCAACGGCGGCGCCGCCCTCTGGTCCCTCGCCGTGAGCGCCACCGGGCCCGCCGGCAACCTCGTCGAAAACAGCGACGCCTATGCCATGGCAACCGCCGTCGGCGACAACGCCAACCTCGATTTCACCGGCCCCTGCCTCGTCGCCGGCGACACCGCCTGGACCAACCTCACCGTCCGCACCCGCATCACGCCGGCCGACGACGACGCCCACGGTTTGCTGCTGCGTTACCAGGACGAACACCATTTCTACCGCGTCACCCTCCACGGCACCGCCGGCATGCAAACCGGCCGGCCACCCCCGGGCCTGTCCGTCCAAAAAGTCGTCGCCGGCCAGTGGGCGGAAGTCTATCGCGAAACCGTCCCGCGTCACATCCCCGCGGCGAACACTCCCTACGACATCGCCGCCTCCCTCTGGGACCAATGGCTGTTTGTCCGGGTCACGGTCGACCCCGACAACCTCACCCAGACGCTCGATTACGGGCCCATCGCGATTCCCGCTCCCGTGCTGGACCATGGCAAGATCGGCCTGTTCAGCTGGGGCATGCTGCAAACCCGGTTCGACCATGTGCGCGTCGAAGGCCTCATCCCCCTGCGCATCGCCAGCCTGCGCACCAGCCACGACACCCTCAGCCTCGCCGTCCAGAACCCGGCCCCCTGGCCCTACGACGTCGAGATCGCCCCCTGCCTCGACCCCGGTTCCTGGACCCTCCTGCTCCCCGCCCAAACGGCGCACGAGCTCTCCCTGCCCGTTCCCCCGCCCCCCGAATCCCGCTACTGGCGCTTAAAAGCCGCCTGCCCTCAACCCGTCGCCGCGACGCCGTGAAATCGTCGTCCCCGGCCATGTCGGGAATCCTGTTACACTTCACGGAACATGCTGAAGTTTGACGCGGTGTTTTCCCGCGTTGGCTGAGGAGAACGGCCCAGTCGATCCCTAATCACAAATCCGAAATCCGAATTCGAAACAAGCCCCAATGCCCCAAATCCAAAACGCGTTCGTTCCTCGGTGATAGGATGGCCCTGACGCTGAAAACGAGGTGGAATGCCCCAAGGGCGGCGCCTGTTGACTCGCTCAGGGCTCGGCGCTTGCCCAGGCGGCCGAGTTTCGGGCCTTTGAACGCAGGCCGTTTCGGTGGAACGCCTGTGCCTTGTGCCGGAACCGCTTGCCTCCCCCGGGCGCAGTCCTACACTGCGCGCGGTGTTGAACCTCAGTTCGCTCAATCCGCAACAGCGCCAGGCCGTGGAAACCGTTCACGGCCCCGTCCTGATTCTCGCCGGCGCCGGCACCGGGAAGACCCGGGTGATCACCTACCGCATCGCGCACCTGATCGAGCGCGGGGTGGCTCCGGGCCACATCCTGGCCGTCACGTTCACCAACAAGGCCGCCCGGGAAATGAAGGAGCGCGTCGCCCAGTTGCTGCCCCGCCGGGCCGCCGCCCACGACACGCCCGAGGCGACAGGTCCGGCCATATCGACGTTTCACGCGCTGGGGGCGCGGCTTTTGCGCCGGCACATCGAGCGGCTGGGCTACAAGAAGAATTTCACCATCTACAACGAATCCGAACAGCTCGGCGCCCTCCGCAAAATCCTCAGCCGCCTGTCCGCTCCGGGTGAGAAAACCGACCCGAACGCGGTGCTGCGTTTTCTGAGCCGCCTGAAGAACGGGTCGCTCGCGGACGGGGCGTTTGCGGACGAGAGCGGGGCGGCGCTGGCGCGGCACATCCGGGCGCGGTATGCATCGGCGCTGCGCGCCTGCAACGCGGTGGATTTCGACGATCTGCTGCTGCTGACGCTGCGCCTGTTCGAGGAGCATCCCGCGGTGCTCGAGAGCTGCCGCGACGCCTACCGCCACATCATGGTCGACGAATACCAGGACACCAACGCCCTCCAGTTCCGCATCGTCCAACTGCTCGCCGCAAAACACCGCAACCTGTGCGTCGTGGGCGACGACGACCAGAGCATCTACGGCTGGCGCGGCGCCCAGATCGCCAACCTGCTCGACCTCGACAAACACTTCGCCGACGTCAAAATCATCAAGCTCGAACAGAATTACCGTTCCACCCGCTGCATCCTTGACGCCGCCAACGCCCTCATCCGGCACAACACCCGCCGCCGCGGCAAGCGCCTCTGGTCCCGGCAGGGTCACGGCGACCCGATCCGGCTCCACACCTTCGAGAACGACGACGACGAAGCCCGCACCGTGGTCGAGGAAATCGAGTTTGCCCGCCTCGCCCGCCGCATCCCGTGGCGCCATCACGCCATCCTCTTCCGCACCAACCCGCAGTCCCGCCCCCTTGAAATCGCGCTTCGCGCCGCCCATGTCCCCTACCATCTCATCGGCGGCCAGAGCTTTTTCGACCGGCGCGAAGTGCGCGATCTCCTCGCCTACCTCAAGGTTCTTCTCAACCCGCACGACGAGGTCAGCCTCCTCCGCATCGCCAACGTGCCCGCCCGCGGCCTGAGCGAGCCCACCATGGAACGTCTCCTGGCCGCCAGCCAGCAGCGCCATTGCTCCGTCTATGCCGCCATGCGCCACCCCGAGGTCCAGGCCCAGTTCCCCCCCAGGGCCCGCCAGGCCATCCGCGCCTTCCTCGACTTTCTCGACAAGACCCGCGCCCCGCTCACCGCCAATCCCGCCCTGCCCCTCCGCCCCTGGGCCGAGCGCGTTCTCGCCGAGCTCGGTTACGTCGACGACCTGCGGCGCTCGGAAAAAAACGCGGAGACCGCCGACAATCGGGTGCGCCATCTCAAGGAGCTGCTTGCCGAGCTCGACGCGCCCACAATCGATCCTGCCGCGCCGGCGGAGGAACGCCTGCAGAACGTTCTCGAAGACCTCGCGCTGAACGCCGAACGCGACGACGACGAGGAGCGTCGGGACGACGCGGTGACGCTCATCACCATCCACAGCTGCAAGGGGCTCGAGTTCCCCCATGTCCACCTGGTCGGCCTCGAGGAGGGCCTCCTGCCGCACGCGCGCTCCAAGGAGGAAGGGACGCTCGACGAGGAGCGCCGGCTGTTTTATGTGGCGATCACGCGGGCCATGACCTCCCTCACCCTCAGCCACTGCCTGAGCCGCAAGAAATACGGCCAGGCCCTCCCCTGCCACCCGTCCTCCTTCCTGCGCGAGCTGCCGCCCGATTTGCTCGAAGACGCCAGCCACAGCGCCAGCCGCCCGGTGGACGTCCGCCGCGGCAAGGACTACTTCTCCGCCATGCGCTCCGCGGTCGGCTAACGGCCCCGCATGTTCGAAGGAGCAGCCGGCCGGTCGGATCGTCCGCGCGCAAACCGGCGCCCATGGACACGAGCGCCGCCATGTGCGGATTCAAAAAGCGCCCCCGCTCCGGGTCAGGGGCTGTGGGGGGAATCGTCTCCGAGCGCGATCAGAATCTGTTCGAGCTGGCCGCGGAACCGTTCGCGGTCGGGTTCGGAGACATCGCGGGGGACGGCCATGGGTTCGCCGAAGCGCACGACGACCCTGCTGAACGGGAGGGGAATTTGGAATCCGTCCCAGCTTCCCATGCACTTTTTCCAGCGGATATGGCAGGAGGCGGGGATGATGGGCAGGCCGGTGACTTGGGCGAGGGAGACGGCGCCGTCCTGGGCGCGGTAGCGGGGGCCCCGGGGGCCGTCGGGGGTGACGGCGAGATCGTAGCCGCGCTCGGCCCAGCCGGTCATTTCGAGGAGGGCCTGGGGGCCGCGGCGGCTGGAGGAACCGCGGACGGGCTGGACGCGGAAGTGTTGGAGGATGCGGGCGACGACGGCGCCGTCCTTGCTGGCGCTGACCATGGCGGCCATGCGGAACGGTTGGCGGCGCTGGCGGACGTAATGGCGGTAGAGGATCAGGGCGAGAGCGAGGCGGTTGTGCCAGGTGCACAAGATCGCCGGGCGCGGCTCGCGTTCGAGCACGGCGGGGGCAAAATGCCACTGGAAGCGTAGCGTGGCGCCGAGGCCGCGGATCAACAGACAGATGAGGAACGCGACGAGACGTTGGGGCCACCGGAGAGAGTGGGGCACGATGATGCCACTGCGGCGGGGTTGGGGCGTGGGAGGCGCGGACGATGGAGCGTTCATGCGGCGCCTTGTTTGAGACAGGCGCGGACGAGGTCTTCGACGGTGGCTTGGGCGCCGAGCGCGGTCCGGGCGCCTCGCACGGCGTCGTGGGCCTCCGGGGGTTTGAAGCCAAGAGCGATCAGGGCCAGGACGGCGTCGTTGAGTTTCTGGTCTTCAGGGGAAAGGCCGCGTTCGGCGCTGGCGGCTTCCCAGGCGCCGAGGGCGCCTATTTTGTCCTTGAGTTCGACGACGATGCGTTCGGCGGTTTTCCTGCCCACGCCGGAGATCTGGGAGAGGGCCTTGGTGTCGGCGCGTGCGACGGCGCCGCGAAACGCCACGGGGGTCATGCCGCTGAGGATGTTGAGGGCGATTTTGGGGCCGATGCCGCTGACGGCGTGGATGAGGAGGCGGAACAGGTCGCGTTCGGCGGCGGTCATGAAGCCGTAGAGCACGTGGGCATCGTCACGGACGTGCAGGTGCGTGAGGAGGCGGAGCTCGGAGCCGGGAGCGGGCAATTGGTGGAAGGAGGACAGGGGGATGAGGACTTCGTAGCCGACGCCGTGCACCTCCAGGGTGACCTGCGTGGGCAGGGCGCTGACAAGGGTGCCGTTAAGGAACGCGATCATCGCAGGCCGAGTATTCACCGCCGGCGGCGGGATGCCATGCAAAAAAGCGACGAGGATGGGATGGAACACGTCCCGCGCAGCGGGGGCTGAGAATCCTTGAGTTTTCCATTTCCGGCAAAACTTGATCTGTTGAGAAAGCAGGTGAAAACTCAAGCATTCTAGCGGGTGAAGCCCTCGGCGAGGGCGACGGCTTTGAGCATGGCTTTGGCCTTGTTGACTGTTTCCTCGTACTCGGCTTCCGGCGTGGAGTCGTTGACCCAGCCGCCGCCGGCCTGGACGTAGGCGTGCTGGCCTTTGATGAGGGCGGTGCGGATGGTGATGCAGCAATCGAGGTTGCCGTTGAAGGAGAAGTAGCCGACGCAGCCGCCGTAGGGGCCGCGGGTGGTGTTTTCGAGTTCGGCGATGATCTGCATGGCGCGGACCTTGGGGGCGCCGGAGAGGGTGCCGGCGGGAAAAGTGGCGCGGACAAGGTCATAGAGGGTGCGGTCGGGGTTGAGGCGGCCCTCGACCTGGGAGACGAGGTGCATGACATGGCTGTAGCGTTCGACGGCCATGAGGTCTTTGACCCGGACGGTTCCGTAATCGCACACGCGGCCCAGGTCGTTGCGCGCCAGGTCGACCAGCATGACATGCTCGGCGCGCTCCTTCGGGTCGTCCCGCAATTCGCGTTCGCGGACGCGATCCTCCTCCGCGGTGCCGCCCCGGGCGCGCGTGCCGGCGATCGGGCGGATCTCCACCTTGCGGTCTTCGCAGCGGACGTGCATCTCCGGGGAGGCGCCGGCGAGAGCGAAGCCGTCGAGCTCGAACAGGAACATGTAGGGCGAAGGATTGATCGAGCGCGCCGCGCGGTAGATGTCGAGCGGCGACGCGTGCACGGGGATGGCGAGGCGCTGGGAGCCGACGACCTGGATGATGTCGCCGGCGACGATGTATTGTTTGGCCTTGATGACGTTGGCGAGAAACCGTTCCCGGGGCATGTTCGACACGAACGGCGCCTCGGGAACGTCGGCGGGGACGGTGACGGGCACCAGTTCGAGGGGCTGCCGGAGCCGTGCGACCAGCCGGAGGATCTCGCCCACGGCGAGGTCGTAGGCGGCTTCGGCCTGGTTCGGGTGCTCGACCAGGGCGTTGACCAGCACGGTGAGGGTTTGGGCGACACGGTCGAAGATGAGCAGTTTGTCCACGAGCAGCCAATACATGGTGGGCGTGCCCAGCTCATCGTTCGGCGGGCGCGGCACCACGGGCTCGACGTCGTGGATGAATTCGTAGGCGACAAACCCGACGGCGCCCCCGGTGAACCGCGGGAGAGTGGGCAGCGACACGGCCCGGTAACGGGCCAGCATCCGCTCGACCACCTCCAGCCCGTCTTTCACGGCCGGGCCGCCCCGGGGATCGCCGGCGGGCCGGACGGCATGGCGCAGGGTGACCTTGCCGCCCTCCATGACCTCCACCTGGTCGCCGTATTGGCGAATCACGGCCCGCGGCGAGCACCCGACAAACGAGTAGCGGCTGAGGTGCTCCCCGCCCTCCACCGATTCGAGCAGAAACGATTCGCCCTCGCCACGGATTTTGCGATACGCGGAAAGAGGCGTCTCGACATCGGCCAGCAGCGTGCGGGTGACCGGGATCAGGTTGCCTTGGGCGGCCAGGCGTTTGAACGCGGGGAGGAGGGGCTGGTACATGGGAGGGCGCAATGCGGCCTGCGGCATGCGCAGGGGGACGGTGAGGCGCCGGGGTGCGGGCTCCTTTCCCGCGGGCCCGCGGGCTGACCGGCGCGCGGCAGGACGGTGTGCCGCTTCATGGTTCGAGAAGCCCGTGGCGCCGCCGGGCGTAACGGTGGTGGCGCCACTGGGCGGCCAGGGTGTAGGCGGTGATGGCGAAGGCGTAGGCGAGGATGCCCATGCCGATGCCGAGGGGGATTTCCTGGTCGGACGGGCTGAAGAGGACCAGGGCGGCGCCGACGGCGGCGGTGAGGAGGGATTGGGCGAGCACACAGAACAGGAACATGGCGGGCTGGGTCGCCTCGAGGCGTTCGAGAAACCAGTCCCGGTAACTCTCCTCGCCGGCGCTGTGCATGATCCACGCGGACTGGAAATTGCGGGCGGCGACGAGGGCGCTGGTGGTGACGATGATGATGGCGGGGAGAGGCCACGCGGCGAAGCCGCCGCACAGGCCGAGGTTGAGGAGGATGCCCCAGCGCCAGCCGAGTTTGCGGGCGATGGGATTGGCTTCGAGCACCAGGTTGGGGGTGGCGATCCAGGTGCTGAGGAAGTCGGTGGCGCGTGCGACCAGCAGAAGCAGCAGGTAGGTCAGGTATTCCCGGCTGCCGAATGGGACGCACGGGGCCATCATGTCCTGCCGTAGATCTGCTCCGGCGTCGCCAGTTGCGGTTCGCTGATCGTGAACGTCTCGCCCCCCTCATCGACCGAGCGGAAAAAACACGAGCGATATCCCTCGTGGCAGGCCGCCCCGACCTGGTCCACCTGGATCAGCAGCGTGTCCCCGTCGCAATCAAACGCCACCCCCCGCACCGTCTGCGTGTGGCCGCTGGTCTCGCCTTTCATCCAGAGGACACGGCGCGAGCGGCTCCAGAAATGGGTCTTGCGGGTGGCGAGGGTTTGTTCCAGCGAGGCCCGGTTCATCCAGGCCATCATCAAAACGCGGCCGGTGCCGTGCTCCTGGATGATGGCCGGGATCAGGCCCTCGGCATTGAACTTGAGTTGATCATAAAAGCTCACAACGCGCCCATTCTAAGTCGGTCCCGCCGGAATGCAAGCCGCTGCGACGGCGTGGGCGCTTCTCGGCTTGACGTCCGTTGTTTCCCCACTAGGGTGGCGCCTCAAACTTGAACCCGGTTGTTTCCGGGCCGAACTGGTTTCGCCCGCGGCGACCTGCAGACAACGAACAAAAGGCATTATGAGACTAGCGTGGACCACACTCGTGATCGCCGGCGCGGCATTGACGCTCGTGGCGGCAGACCCTCCTCCCTTCACCGACACCAAGGACAAGGTAAGTTACATGCTGGGCATGAACATGGGCCGGTCCCTGAAGCAAAGCGGGGTGGAGATCAACCCGCAGCGGTATCTCGACGGCCTGAAAGACGCGCTGGGCGGCGGCAAGACGCTTCTGACCGAGGCGGAGGCGCGCGACGTGATGCAGGCCTTCCAGAAGGACCTCCGCGAAAAGCAGCAGGCCAGGCGCAAGGCCGAGGGCGCGGAGAACCTCAAAGCCGGCGAAGCCTTTCTCGCGGAGAACCGCAAGAAGGAAGGCGTGAAGGTCACTCCCAGCGGCCTCCAATACCGCGTCATCACCATGGGCAGCGGCGCCAAACCCGCCACCAACGACACGGTCGTGGTCCATTACCGCGGCACTCTCATCAACGGCACCGAATTCGACAGCTCCTACAAACGCGGCGAGCCCGCGACGTTTGGAGTGACGGGCGTGATCAAGGGCTGGACGGAGGCGCTCCTGATGATGCCCGTGGGCTCCAAATGGCAGCTCGCAATCCCGCCCGGCCTGGCCTACGGCGAACATGGGCGCCCGAGCATTCCGCCCCACTCGGTGCTGCAGTTCGACATCGAGCTGATCGACATCAAAAAACCCAGCTGACCACGCCGGGAGCGGCCTTCCCAGAACCCCGTCACCAGGACCCGGCCCCGCCCTGGAACCGGCGGCTCCGTCTCGCGCCCTGTGCCGGAACAAGGCTCGTGATCACGCGCGGCAACCCATGAGCAACATCGTCTATTTCGACCTCGAAACCCAGAAATCCGCGGAGGAGGTGGGTGGATGGGGCCACATCCGCGAGATGCGCATGAGCGTGGGGGTGACCTACAGCACGGCGGCGGGAGGGTATCGGATCCACGGGGAGGCGCAGGTGGACGAACTGATCCGGGAACTGCAACGCGCGGATTTGGTGGTGGGATTCAACCATGTGCGGTTCGATTACGAGGTGCTGCATTACTACACGGTGCTCGATCTGCGGCAGCTGCCGGCGCTGGACATGATGCTCGACCTCCAAAAGGCCCTTCCCCATCGGCTGTCGCTCGACTCGCTCGCGGCGGCGACCCTGGGGGTGGAGAAGACAGCGGAGGGGATGCAGGCGATCCGGTGGTTCCGCGAAGGGCGGCTCCTGGACATTGCGGAGTATTGCTGTTACGACGTCAAGATCACGCGTTTGATCCACGAATACGGCGTCCGGCACCGGCAGGTGTTTTACACCGACCGGCAGGGGCGCCGAGTGGCGGTGCCGGTGGAATGGCCGATGCCGGGGATTTCATGAGAAGGCGGCCGGCGCACCGGGCCACCGCGGCGCGCCGGGGGAGGAGGAGCGGAACCGCGCATCCCCGCGTCGGCGGCGGCGGCCGGAGCGCGGTCCCGCGCGACGCAGACCGCTTCACGATCCGAATCCTGCGATCGCCCTCAACCCTGTCAGCCCGCCGCTGCCCTTCGCGGCTTGAAGCGGGCAGACGCCCGCGCTCCGCCCACGACAACCGCGGGGCACACCGGCAGGGGCAGGGTGGGGAAGTCCGCGCTTGCGTTGGCGCGGCGGGGATGAGAAGAAGGGAGGGTCGATCAACGCTTGGTCACCGTGATACCGGCTTTGGTTCCACCGAACGAGCCCGAGCGGCTCGCCGCCCTGTGGCGTTACGAGATCCTGGATACCCCCCCCGATCCGGGCTTTGACGAATTGGCGCGGCTGGCGGCGCAGATCTGCGACGTGCCGATGGCCTGGATTGCACTGGTGGATCGGAACCGGCAGTGGTTCAAATCGCGGGTGGGGCTGAAGGTCGCGGAGACGCCGCGGGAGATCGCGTTTGCGGCGCACGTGCTGTTGGGGACCGGTGTGCTGGAGGTGCCGGACACCCGGGAGGACCCGCGGTTTGCGGACAACCCGATGGTTCAGGGGGCGCCCCAGATTCGGTTTTATGCGGGGGCGCCGCTGATGGCGCCGGAGGGGCTGGCGTTGGGGGCGCTGAGCGTGGCCGGGCATGCGCCGGGGCGGCTGACGGAACTGCAGCGGGAAACGCTGCGGATCATCAGCCGGCAGGTGATTACGCAACTGGAGCTGCGGCGGAACCTGGCGGAGCTGGCGCGGGCGGTGGAGCAGCACCAGCGGACCGAGGAGCTGCTGCGCACTTCGGAGACCTTCTACCATTTGCTCGTCGAAACGCTGCCTCAAAACATCTTCCGCAAAGACACCGAGGGCCGCTTCACCTTTGCCAACACCCGGTTCTGCCGCGTGTTGAACCGGCGGCTCAGCGAGATCCTCGGCAAAACCGATTTCGATTTCTATCCGCCGGAGCTGGCGGCCAAATACCACGGGGACGACCAGGCGGTGATGACCACCCGCGAGCACCTGGACACCATCGAGGCGCACGTGACCCCGCAGAACGAGCGGCTCTACGTCCACGTCATCAAGACGCCGCTCCACGACGCCCTCGGCAAGGTCATCGGGATTCAAGGCATCTTCTGGGATGTCACCCAGATCACGAAAACCGAACAGGCGCTCCGGCAGGCGGAGGAAAAATACCGCACCATTTACGAGAACGCCGTCGAGGGAATCTTCCAGACCAGCGAGAACGGCCGTTTCATCAGCGCCAATCCGGCGCTGGCCCGCATGTGCGGCTACGACACGCCGGAGGAGATGATGGCCGCGATCACCGACATCCAGACCCAGTTGTATGTGGACCCGGGGCGGCGCGACGAGTTCCAGCGCCTGATGCAGGAGCACGGCGCCGTCCGCGCCTTCGAATTGCGGGTGCGGCGCAAGGACGGGCGGATCATCTGGGTTTCCCTGGCCGCCCGGGCCGTGCGGGGCGCCGACGGCCGGCTGTTGTATTACGAGGGCGCGGTGGAAGACATCACCTCGCGCAAGCTGGTCGAGGACGAGCGCGAGCAGGCGCGGCTGGCGGCCCTGCAGACCGCGCGGATCAAGTCCGAGTTCCTGGCCAACATGAGCCACGAGATTCGCACCCCGATGAATGCGATCACGGGCATGACGGGGCTGCTGTTGGACACCCGGCTCAACGACGAGCAGAAGGAATACGTGGACGCGATCCGCGGCAACACCGAGACGCTCCTGGACATCATCAATGAAATCCTCGATTTTTCCCGCATCGAAGCCGGCAAGCTGACGCTTGAGATCATCGACTTCGAGCTGCGGGACATGGTCGAGAGCACCGTCGACATGCTGGCCGAGTCCGCGCATCGCAAGGACATCGAGCTGACCGTCTGGCTCGACCCCGATGTCCCCAACAACGTCCGGGGCGACCCGGGGCGTCTGCGCCAAGTGCTCACCAACCTTCTTGGCAACGCCGTCAAATTCACCGACCATGGCGAAGTGGTCCTTCGCGTCGCCAAGGAATCCGAATCCGACGCCCGGGTCCGCCTGCGGTTCGAGGTTGCGGACACGGGGATCGGCATTTCTCCGGAGATGCTGCCGCGCATCTTCGATCCGTTCACCCAGGGCGACGGCTCCACCACCCGCAAATACGGCGGATCCGGCCTGGGCTTGAGCATCTCCCGGCAGCTGGCCGAGATGATGCAAGGCGAGATTGCGGCGTCCAGCGCGCCGGGCCGCGGCTCCACCTTCCAATTCAAGGTGCCGCTTGAAAAATCCGCCGGTCTGCCCGGCCGGTTCGAACCCGCCGATGCGCGCCTGGCGGGTCTGCGGGTGCTGGTGGCCGATGCCAATCCCGCGCAGGCCGAAATCGTGCATCGCATGCTCGAGTCCTGGCACATGGACAACGCCATGACCGCCAGCGGCGCCGAGGCCCTCGAGCGCCTCCACACCGAGGCCGCAGCCGGCCGGCCGTTCGCCGTCGCCATCATCGACATGCGCCTGCCGGACATGGACGGGGCGGCTCTTGCCCAGGCTGTCCAGGCCGATCCGGTTCTCCGGGAAACCCGGCTTCTCGTCCTGACCCGGCTGGGCCAGCGCCCGTGTGCCGCGATGGCCGCGCGCTGCTTGTTCAAGCCGGTCCGGCAATCGCGCCTTTACGACGCGCTGGTGGCGTCGACCCGCGAGCCCGCCCCGGGGCCGCCCTGCCCGGCGCCCGACGCCCAAGCCCATGGCGACGGCGCGCCCGTGCGGGCGGCCCCGAGAAACGCGAGGGTGCTGGTGGCGGAGGACAACCTGGTCAACCAGCGGTTGGCGCTCAAGCAGCTTCAGAAACTGGGCTTCACCGCGGACGCGGTGGCTAACGGCATCGAGGTGTTGGACGCCCTGCAGCGGGCGCCTTACGACATCATCCTCATGGATTGCATGATGCCGGAAATGGACGGCTACGCGGTAACGGAGCGGATTCGGCAGGGCGAACGGGTGTCGTCGATCCATTTCAAGTCGTCGCCCTACATCATTGCCCTCACCGCCAATGCCCTGCCCGGGGACCGCGAACGCTGTCTGGCGGCGGGCATGAACGATTATCTCACCAAGCCGATGCGGCTTTTCGAGCTGGAACAGGTGCTGGACCGCGCGCTCCTGCGCATCACGCCAACGCCTCGCGACGGCACCGAGGCGCGCGAGGCCGACGTTCTGGATCCGGCGGTCATGGCGGGTTTGAAGGAACTGCGCGAACCCGGCCAGCCTGATCCGCTGACGGAACTGGCGGATTTGTTCCTGCACGATGCGAAACCGCGGCTTGCGAGAATGGACGAGGCGCTGGCGGAGAAGGACGAGTTCAAGCTGACGTCGGCGGCGCACAGTTTGAAAGGCAGCGCCAGCAACCTGGGGGCGCGCCGGCTCGCGGCCGCCTCGGACAAGCTACAGAAAGCGGCGAAAGCGGGTGAATGGCAGGAAGCGGCAGATATTCTGCTGACGGTGAGGAGCGAGTTTCAACGGGTTGAAGAAGCGCTCTTCACGGAACTGCAAAAGACCTGACTGCCGCGATGCAACATTCTGAGACGACGGCAAATCCATCGCCGGGCTTCCATGTTTTGCTGATCGAGGACGACCCGCGCATGGTGGAAATCCTCGCCGAGTGCCTGCGCCGCGACCGGATCGCTTTGACCAAGGTCGCCAACGGCCCCCAGGCGCTGGATGCCGTTGCCGAAACCCCCTTCGACCTGGTCCTGCTCGACCTGGGCCTGCCCGGCGCCATGAACGGACTGGACCTGCTCCGCCAGCTCAACCTCCTCCCCGCCGCCCAAAACCTCCCCGTCATCATCCTCACCGCCTGGCACGGGTCCCGGGAAAAGATCGAAGGGTTCGAACTCGGCGCCACGGACTACATCACCAAGCCGTTCGAGCTTTTTGAGTTCCGCGCCCGTGTGCGGGCATGCTTGCGCGCCAAGCGCCTCCAGGACCAGCTGGCCCAGGCCAACCGCAAGCTCGACGCCGCCCGCCTCGCCGCCGAGGAAGCCAACCGCGCCAAGTCGGCATTTGTGGCCAACATGAGCCATGAAATCCGCACGCCGATGAACGGGGTGATTGCGATGACGAACCTGCTGCTGCGCACCAAGCTGGACCACGAACAGCGCGACCTCGCGGAAACCATCCGCACCAGCGGCGAATCCCTGCTGACCATCATTAACGACATCCTCAATTTCTCGAAAATCCAGTCCGGCAAGCTCGAACTCGAACAGCGCCCCCTGGATCTGCGGCTCTGTGTCGAGGAAGCCCTCGACCTTCTCGCCGCCAAGGCCGCCGAAAAAAACCTCGACCTCGGCTATGCTCTCGCCCCCGACGCCCCCACCCAAATCGTCGGGGACGTCACCCGGCTGCGTCAGATCCTTGTGAACCTGCTGGGCAATGCCATCAAGTTCACCGCCGCCGGGCACGTGTTCGTCGAAATCCGCGCCCGCGCCCTGTCCTCTTCCGCCGAGGTGCCGCATCCTCCGGCCAGCCCGTGCGCCGGACCGCTTTGCGAATTGAGCTTCTCCGTGCGGGACACCGGCATCGGCATTGCCCCGGACCGGCTGCATCGCCTTTTCCAATCGTTCAGCCAGGTGGACAGCTCGATTTCCCGCGAATTCGGCGGCACGGGCCTGGGGCTGGCCATCAGCAAGGGCCTCGTCGAACTCATGGGCGGCACCATGTGGGTCGAAAGCGTCGAAGGCCACGGCTCGAACTTCCTCTTCATCATCCCCGCCGC
Organism: Verrucomicrobiota bacterium; assembly: GCA_016935555.1. Lineage (GTDB taxonomy): Bacteria > Verrucomicrobiota > Verrucomicrobiia > Limisphaerales > JAFGQR01 > JAFGQR01. The sequence continues at coordinate 51,967 of JAFGQR010000041.1, read as the reverse complement.
CGCCCTCCCCGCCGCCGTCCCCGCCCCCCTCAGCCAGCCCCATCCGCAATTGCAGGGGCGCCTCGCCTGGGTGGTTGAGGACAGCCCGCTTATCCGCGGCGCCCTGGCGCTCCAGCTTCGGCAATGGGGGTTGGACACGCGCGACACCGGCCAGGCCGGGGAGGTTCTCGAGTGGCTTCGCCAGGGCGACCGCCCCGATCTGATCCTCGCCGACATGCAGCTTCCTGGGCTGGACGCCTCGTCCTGGCTCACCGAAGTGCGCCGTCTCCCGGCCGCCCAAACCCTGCCGCTCCTGTTCCTCGCCTCCGTCAATGCCCGCGTCGAGCGGCACGCCGCGCTCCCGCCTCCGGGCGTCGCTCAAATCTCCAAACCGCCCAAAGCCGTCCATCTTCAGCAGGGCCTTCTCCGCCTGCTGTCCGGCAGCGCCCCCGCGGAACAGCCGCCCCCATCCACCAGCTCGACCGACGTCTTGATGGCGGAGCGGTATCCGCTCCGGGTGCTGCTGGCGGACGACAACGTGATCAACCAGAAAGTGGCTTCCCGTTTGCTTCAGCAGCTGGGTTATCGCGCGGACATTGCCGGCAGCGGCTCGGAAGCCCTCCGGGCCATCGAACGCACCCCCTATGATCTCGTGTTTATGGACATCCAAATGCCGGGAATGGACGGCCTGGAAGCCACGCGCCGGATTCGGCAGCTCCAGCAAATGCCGGATGCCCACCCCCATTTTCACCGCCCCATCACCGTCGTCGCCATGACCGCCAACGCCATGCACGGCGACCGTGAAAAATGTCTTGCCGCCGGCATGGACGAATACATTTCCAAACCGGTGCGCCTCGAAGCCGTCCAAAACCTTCTGAGGCACGTCGGCCAACACGGCCGCCAAGCCGCGTCCGACCCGGCAGCCTGCCCGGAACAACCTGCGCCCCCCGGCGCGGAGGCGGGGGCGCCGGCATCGGCGGCGGCGCCGGAGGCTGCGGCGGCGGCATCCCCGGCCGAGGTGGTGCGCGAACTGCCGCCGGTGGACTTGGACGGGCTTAACGAGTTTGCGGGGGGCAGCTTCGAGAGTCTGCAGGAGATTGTGGGGCTTTACCTCAAGCAAACCGCACGGCAACTGGACGAATTGGCCCAGGCCCACCAGCGAGGCGACGCGGAGCGTGTGGCCAGGGTGGCCCACAGTTGCGCCGGCGCCAGCGCCACCTGCAGGATGCTGAGCGTGGTGCCGCTGTTGCGCCACATTGAGCAGGCCGGCAACGAGCGCGACCTCGACCGCATCGCCACCTCGCTCGACGCCGCCCGCCGCGAGTTTGTCCGCATCCAGCAATACCTGGCCACCATGCCCGGCTTGCCCGCCCTTGGAGAAATCAAGACCGTGACCCTATGAAGAAGCTTCTCATCATCGAAGACGACCCCATCACCGCCCACATCTATCGCACGCGCCTGGAAAAGGAGGGCTATGCCGTCGAAGTCGCCACCGACGGCCACAGCGGTTACTACCGGATTCACGAGTATCGGCCCAGCGCGGTCTTGCTGGACCTGATGCTGCCGAAGCTCAACGGCGTGGATGTCCTCAAGAAAATCTGCGCCCAGGCCCAGTCCCAGCGCGTGCCTGTCATCGTCTTCACCAACGCCTATATGCCCAACATGATCCAGGAGGCCTTCGCCGCCGGCGCCACCCAGGTCTTCAATAAAGCCACGCTCACCCCCCGCCAGATCATCGACGCGCTCGCCCACACCCTCAACCCCGCCGAACCGGCGTCCACCCCCCAAACCGCCACCTTCCAGCGCGCCCCGGACGCTCCCGGGCAGGCCAGCCTCGCGACCTCGACCGCCTTCAAAACCTCGGTCGCCGAGCCGTCCCGCGACGCCTCCTCCGACACCCCCGAAAATCCGATCCCACCCGCCCTCCAGCCTGTGCCGGCGTTCCTGTCCCCGCCGGCGCCCGAGGTGCCGGCGCCGACGACGCCCGTCGTGGCGCCCACGGACGAGCAGTTCCAGGCGGAACTGCTGCACGCCTTCCTGGACTCGGTCCCGGAAAGCCTCAGCGCGATTCGCAAGGCCCTCCAGGAATTCAGCAAGGCACAGGACGACCACGCCCGCCGGGAGCCGCTGCTCGAGCTGTTCCGAAGGGTCCATGCGGTGACCGGCAACGCGGGCATTGCAGGCCTGCATCCCATCTCCAGAATGGCCGCCGCGTTGGAGGTGCTGCTGAAGGAATTGTACGAGAAACCCAAGAACCTCAACGCCTCGACGCTGCGCACGGTGGCCAACTCGATCGATTTCATCGGCGAACTGTTCACCAAGGCCGTCGACCCCCGCTGGCACGATCCCGATCCGGTCAACATCCTGGTCGTGGACGACGAAATCCTCTCGCGCCGCGCCATCACCTACGCCCTGGAAAAAGCCGGCCTCAAATCCGTCAGCATCGAAGATCCGCACGTGGCGCTGACCCTGGCGGCCGAGACGCCGTTCAGTCTCATTTTCCTGGACGTGCAGATGCCCGGGATGGACGGGTTCGATCTTTGCACGCGCATTCGCATGTTGCCGGCTAACAAGGCGACGCCGGTGGTGTTTGTGACGAGCCTGACCGACTTCAAGAGCCGTGCGCGTTCGACCCTGAGCGGCGGGACCGATCTGATCGCCAAGCCGTTCATGTTCATCGAACTGAGCGTCAAGGCCCTCACCTACGTCCTCCGCAGCCAGCTCGCCAAATACGTCGGCCAGCGCCGCGCCGCCTGAGACCCCCGCCTCCCCCGCCGGAAGCCGAAAGCCGCGCCGGCCGGGGGGCGAGCGCCCTGCCGATCTTCAACGGCGGCTTGTGGGATGGCGTCCGGGCGTTATATTTGGGGCGTGACAAGGCGGCGCCGGCGGAGGCATGCTGGGCCGCAGAAAGGCAAATGCTATGGACAATGATTCGCCGGTCATTACAACGGAGAAACTGCAACACGACCTGAAAACCCTCGTGCGCGACGCCGAAGAGCTCCTCAAGGCCGGCGCGGGCGAACTCACCGAACGCGGCAAGGAGGCCCGGGCCAAGCTCGCCACCGCCGTCGAGTCCGCCCGGCAGACGTGCAACCACCTCGAGGAACGCGCCATGGTCGGCGCGCACACGGCCGATCGCCTCGTCCGCGAGCACCCTTACGAATCCATCGGAGTCGCCTTCTGCTTCGGCTTGCTGCTGGGCGTGCTGGCCAACCGCCGATGAGGAGCGATCCCGATTCGTCCCGGTCTCCGGCGGTGGGGTCGTTGCGACGGGTGCTGGACAGCGTGTTGGCGGTGGCGGAAAACCGCCTGGAACTGCTTGCCACCGAGTTCAGGCTGGAAAAGTGCCGGTTGATCGCCCTCCTGGTGCTCACCGTGTGCGCCGTGTTTTTCGGCGTCCTGGCCGTGAGCCTCCTGGCCGTCACCCTCGTGCTGCTCGTGCCCGTCGCCTATCGCACCCATGTCGTCGCCGGCATTTGCCTCGTCTGCGCCGTCGCCGCTCTCGCAAGCGTCCTGCAGTTGCGGACGCGCTTGAGGCAGCCGCCGCCGTTTCGGGAGACGCTCCAGCAACTCAAGAAGGACCGCCAATGGTTTACCGCCAGGAGATAGCCTCCCTGGAGCAGGAGAAACGCTGGCTCATCGCCCAAGGCGACCTGCAGCGCGTCATGCTCGCCCTCGAACTGCGCCGGATCCAAACCGGCACCGACGCCCTCGGCCGCCTCCTCGCCTGGCGCCGACACGCCCGCCTCCTCCTCGTGCCGGGCGCTGCCGCCGCAGCCTTTCTGCTGACCCGCCGCCGAATCCGCAGCTGGCTCATGCGCGGCTTCGTCGGTTGGACCCTGTGGCACCGGACCCGAACGCTCCGAACCGTGCTGCGCTGGATCATGCCGCGACGCTGAAGCGGGTTCCCCATCATGGACGTTTACGATGAATCCTATGAAAGCTGCAAGCTCCCCAACGCATAAACAAACCTTCTCCTTCAAGGCGCCCGACGCCATGAGCGTCCTGCTCGTGGGCGATTTCACCCACTGGCAGCAACACCCCATCCCCCTCAAAAAGAAAAGAGGCGGCATCTGGCAGACCACCGTCGCGCTCAGCCCGGGCTCGCATCACTACCGGTTCCTCGTGGACGGCCAATGGCGTGACGACCCCGAGTGCACCCTCCGCACCCAGAATCCCTTCGGCACGGAAAATTCCGTGCGGGTCGTTCCCCGAGCCTGACCCGCCCCCGCCCGGTCCTCGATGCAGGCCGCGCTCCGACCCCGCGAGGCGGGTGATTTGTTTTTTGGAGTTATTCCCTCCGGCGGCGGCGCGCGGGGGCGCACTTCCTTCTTTTCACACAGGCGGATCTCGCTATGCTGCGCCGGATGTTTTCAACAATTCGCTCCCTTCATTTTGTGGGTGTGGGCGGCACCGCGATGGCCGCCGTGGCGGCTGCCATGCAGGAACGCGGCTACGAGGTGACCGGCTCGGATCAGAACGTCTACCCGCCGATGTCCAACTTTCTCGAGGAACGCCACATCGCGGTGAGCCTTGGCTACGGCGAACAGAATCTCGCCCACAAACCCGACCTGGTGGTCATCGGCAACGCCATCTCCCGCGGCAATCCCGAGGCGGAAGCGGCGCTGGACCGCAAGATGCATTACTGTTCGCTGCCGGAGCTGCTGAGGGAGTTTTTCATCCGGGGGAAGCGTTCGCTGGTGGTGGCGGGCACGCACGGCAAGACCGGCACGGCGGCGCTGCTAGCGTGGGTGTTCGAACACAACCGGCTTCAGCCCAGCTTTCTGATCGGCGGCATCCCCCTGAACTTCGGCCAGGGCGCCCGCTTCACCAACAGCGAATGGTTCATCATTGAGGGCGACGAATACGACTCCGCCTTCTTCGACAAACGCAGCAAGTTCCTTCACTACCTGCCCGAAGTCGCCCTGGTCAACAACCTCGAATTCGACCACGCCGATATTTTCCGGGGCCTCGAGGACATTCAGACCGCGTTCCGTCAGTTCATCAACCTTGTACCCCGCAACGGGCAACTGCTGGCCAACGGCGACGACCCCAACCTCGCGCCCCTCCTCCACGTCACCCATTGCCCCGTCAAACGCTTCGGACTCGGCGAAGACAATGCCGTCCGCGCCTTCAACATCGCCTGCGGCCGCACCGCCACCGAATTCGAAATCCCCAGCTTCAAGTTCCACCTCAACACCGTCGGCGAATTCAACGTCCGCAACGCCCTCGGTGTCATCGCCTGCGCCAAACACTGCGGCCTCAAAAACAGCCAGATCCAGTCCGCCTTCGACTCCTTCAAAGGCGTCAAACGCCGCATGGAAATCCGCGGCATCCGCGGCGGCGTCACCGTCCTCGACGACTTCGGCCATCATCCCACCGCCATTCGCGCCACGCTCCAGGCCCTGCGCCAGCGATTCGCCGGCCAGAAACTCTGGGCCGTGTTCGAACCCCGCACCAACACCACCCGCCGCAACGTGTTCCAGCACGAACTCGCCTCCGCCTTCGCCGATGCCGACCACGTCGTCGTCGCCCAAGTCGCCCGCCTCGAACTGCTGCCCCCGGACCAGCGCCTCGACCCCCAACGGCTCATCGCCGACCTCCAGGCCTCAGGCAAAAACGCCCTCTACCTCCCCGATGCCCCCGCCATCGTCGACCATGTCGCCCAACACACCCAGGGCGATGACGTCGTCTGCATCTTCAGCAACGGCGACTTCGGCGGCATCCACGCCAAACTCCTCGAACGCCTCGGACGACTCTGAACCCGGTCGCCGCAGGCCCGGTGCCGCAGGCCCGCCCCAAACTCGGTCGGCTATCCGGCGTTCGGGCTTCGCATCCGGTGCTGCCCGGCCAGATACTCGCACCACGCCTCCATGCCGTCGCCGGTCCGGGCCGACACTTCAAACACCCGGGCATGATGGCTGATCCGCCGCAGGTTCGCCAACGCCCGATCCCGCTCGAAGCCGGCCGCCGTTGACAAATCGCTCTTGGTGACCAACGCCACGTGCGCGGAATGAAACAGCGGCGGGTATTTCAGGGGTTTGTCCTCACCTTCCGTGACCGACAGCAGCACCACGCGCAGGTCTTCCCCGAGATCATAAAGCGCGGGGCACACCAGGTTGCCCACGTTCTCGATGATCAACACGTCCAGCGCGTCCACGTCCAGCTGGCTCGTCGCCCGCGCCACCATCTCCGCCTCCAAATGGCACACCGTCCCCGTCGTGATCTGCACCACCGGCACGTTCGCCTCCCGCAACCGCGCCGCGTCGTTGTCCGTCGCCAAATCCCCCACAATCACCCCCACCCGCAGCCGCCCCCCAAGCAGCTCCGCCGTCTTCCGGATCAACGTCGTCTTGCCCGAGCCGGGCGACGACAGGACGTTGAGCGCCAGCAAACCCTTGGCCCGGAAATAACCGCGGTTGCGTTCGGCCAGCCGGTCGTTCCTGGCCAGAATGGCTTGGTGGACCGCGACCTCGTGGACCGCCTGCGCCGGCGCCTCGTGGGGCGTGGCAGGGTGCGGATGAGAAGGATCGTGAGGAGAATCGTGATCGTGATCGTGGGCCGCCCCGGACTCAATGCCCGCCCCCTCGGGCGCCTCCCCGGCACCGGCACCCGCCGCCGCGCCGATCAGCGGGGATGCCACCTGGCTGCCCGGCTTTCCGCCAATGGTCACTTCGCCCCCGAGGCCGCAGCCGCATTCCGCACACATAATCAAGAAATCTCCAGCGAGGCCAGTTCGAGTTCCTGTCCCCGGCGCAGTTCCCCGCTCACCTCGCCGCATCGCGGACACACCCCCACCCAATCCTCCGCCACAAACTCCGCTCCGCATCGCGCGCACCAGCACGACACCGGCACCGTCTCGACCTCCAGAACCGCCTCCGACGCCATCGTGCCTTCCCGCGCCACTTCGAAGGCAAACTCAAGCGCCTCCTGCACCACCCCCGTCATCCGCCCCACCCGCAGCCGCAGCCGGTGAATCCGCGTCGCGCCCGACGCCCGCGCCGACCGTTCCGCCAGCTCCAACGTGTTTTGTATGATGCCCACTTCGTGCATGCTGCAATCCGCCGGCCGCCCACGTCGCACCCCGCCTGGCCGGCGCGCGACGGACTCGGCGAACAGACACGGTCAACCTAGGGGATTTCATCCGGGAGTCAAGAAGCGCGAACGCCAACCAGTCGAGGGAAAGCACCCGCGCTCGATCTCGCCACTCGGGAGGCCATCCGCCTGCCACCGGGCCGCTGACGCGGCCCCCTCGCCTCCCCGGCACAGAAGGTTGGGGTCGGGGGGCGCGCGCTCCGGAGGTTCCCGGCGCGGGTGCGCCGTTGGCACGTCCGCAAGGGACCCCGGCCCGTTGGCCTTGTGTCCCGGGGCGTCCTCGGGCTAAATCCGGCGGCATATGGACTGGCTCGTTCAACTGATCTGGTATGACGGCAAGTTTCTGGGCATCGAATGGCACCTGTGGAAGGGGGTGGGCTGGATGGGGAACGTGGCGTTCACCTCGCGCATCCTGGTCCAATGGTGGGCCACCGAGCGCCGGAAAGCCGTGGTCGTCCCGGATGCGTTCTGGTGGATCAGCCTGTCCGGGGCGGCCTGCCTGCTGGCCTACAGCGTCTACCAGCGCGACTCGGTGTTTTTCTTTGCCTACGTCTTCACGTTCATCCCTTATGGCCGCAATCTGGTCATCGGACACCGCACCCGCAAGACCTGCCGGACGTGTGCTGCGTGCGGTGTCCGCTCCCCGGCGTCCGCCAACTTCTGTCCGCAGTGCGGCCACGCGCTGGCCAAGGGCGCGGCGGGTTGAGGTTGGAGGATCGAACGGTTCACACCCGCCTTTGCGGCTCGCGCGGCATCATGCGCTCCAGGTTTGCGGCTCCGCCTCCGGGGTCAGGACTCAACATTCAACAATTGGCCTCCTAAATTGTTGAATGTTGAGACCTGACCCCAAACGGGCCGCCCGGTGGTCCTGGCCGAAGCCATGCAGGTGGCCCAAGGGGAGGAGATGGTGGATCCTGGAAGATAAGAACACGCTCCTGCTGACGAGCGTGGGTGGCATCCGGCAGGGCGGATGCCACCCACGGCTACCGTCGCTCGTCGCTGCCGCGACTTGGAGGCACGCGCAGACGCGGCTGCGGCACGGCGCTGCGCAGGGCTTCGGCGACGATGTAGCCGCAGCAATCCGGGGTGCCGCAGCGGCAGGGGTGATGGCGGTAGTCTTCGAGGTCGTACCCGTAGTCGAAGGTGATTTCCTCGCCGGCGGGAATGTCGCGGAGGGCGACGATCCAGACGCGGCCGCGGACGCATTCGATCCGGCTATTCGGGGTGCAACTGTGGTTGAGGAAGCGTGCCGGGTTCCAGGGCACGCTGCCGTCGAGATCGTGCCGGTCGTCGAGGCCGATGAGGAAGACGTTGCCGGCGGCGCATTGCTCGAGGGATTCGGCCTTGGAGAGGAGGCGGCCCTGATACTCGACGATGGGCGTTCCCGGCTTCACCGGGTGGCGCGCAAACCCGCCGATGCCGTGGATGGGCGAGGGTTTGAACACCACGTGGTCTGTTTCAATCCGGTCCGTCATGCTTGCACGTTCGAGATTCCACAGGCGGCATCGTGCGCTCCGGGGCGCGCGAAACGCAAGGACGCGCCGGCGGCGCCCGCCGGCCATTGAACGCGGCGGGGTTTTCTGCGAGACTGCCGCGCGCATGAAAGCAGTCATCCTCGCCGCCGGCAAGGGCACACGCATGAAGGCACTGACCCACACGCTGCCGAAGCCGATGCTCAAGGTGCAGGGCAAACCCATCCTCGAACACATTCTGGGCGGGCTGCTCAGCGCCGGCATTCGCGAGGTGTTCATTGTGACCGGCTATCGCGCCGAGACAATCGAGGGCCACTTCCAGGACGGCGCGCGGTGGGGGGCCCGCATCGCCTATGGGCGGCAGGCGGTGCAGAACGGCACCGGCAAGGCGCCCGAAGCGGCCAGGGAATTCGTCGGGACGGACCCCTTCCTGCTGACATACGGGGACATCCTGGTCCGGCCCGACACCTATGCCCGGATGACGGCCCGTTTCGCCGAAGACAAGTTCGCGGGGCTGGTCACGGTGACCGTCGGCGAGGATGTGACGAAGGGGGCCGTGAATTTTTTTGACGAGTCGTTTTGCCTGACGCGGCTGGTGGAGAAGCCGACGGCGGCGCAACTGGAGGAATTGCGGTGCCAGGGGCTGCTCAGGGCCGGGCAGACGGTCTGGTATAACGCGGGCATTTACGTGTTCCAGCCGGTTGTGTTCGAGTTCACGGCGCGTCTCACCCCATCGCCGCGTGGGGAGTATGAGTTGACGGATGCGATCAACGGGATGGTGCGGGAGGGGTTGAAGGTGGCGGGCATGGCGATCGAGGGCCGGTGGGTGGACGTGCGGGATCCGGGCGTGCTGGAACAGCTCGAGGGGGCCCTGGAAAACCATGAGAACAACGCGCCGTGACGCAAGAAAACCGCGCCCGGGCCACAGTCAGCGCCGAGGCTTGGAGAAGCGCACCCAAACGCCGTAGTTGACCTCCGCCTGGTCCGACCGGGGCCGGAAGATTTCGTGGTCGTCGATGCGCAGGTGCGCCATGTGGCGGCGCAGCTGCTCGACGCTCTGCCGGACATCGTATTTCGGCTCGCCCTTGGACTGGTTGCGGCGGATTTGCCTGGCGACATCGAGGGGAACGTTTGGGGGGAACCCGCGTCCGATGAGGGCCTGGCCGCCCGGTTTGAGCACGCGGTACACCTCGGCGAATCCGCGTTGGGGATCGTCCCAGAACGGAAACGAGCCGCGGGACACGATGAGATCGGCGTAATCGTCGCGGAAGGGCAGGTGCTGGGCGTCGGCAAAAAGGAGGGCCACTCGGTGGGCGCAGCCGTTGGTGAGGGTTTCGCGCCAGAACGCCGCGGCGTGGTGCGTGTTGAGATCGGTGTTGATCCAGTAATACCGGGGAGTGCGCCGGCACAGTTCGACCACCAGCCGGCCCGACCCGCCGCCAATGTCCACGCCGATTCCGGCCCGGTCCGCCAGATCAAACCGGTCCACGATATAGTCCGCCAAAAAGGGGTAAACGGGAGCCAGCGCCGTCGCCGCCACGTGGCGCATCCGCTCCGCCTGCGCGGCGGAGAATGCGGCGTGATCCGGGCGAACGCGGGGTTCGCTGGCGCGAAGGGCAGCACCGAGGGGCAGCGCGAGGGCGAAGACGAGGCTCAATCGGAGCGGGTGAGGGATGGGGTTCATGGGGGATTGTTGGCGTCGGAGGAGGCGTCGGCAGCCCGGTGGTCCCGGGCACACGCCGCCAGCAGGGCGCGGGCGGCAACATCTTCAGGGTGTTGTTCCAGATGCTGACGCAACACGCGCGCGGCTTCGTCCTGCCGTCCGAGGGAGTGGAGCAGGCGCGCCAGGTGAAGCGGGGCCAGTGTGGCTGCGGGTTCGGACTGCGAGGCGGCCTGCCGGTAATGGGCTTCGGCCTCGGCGAGTGCGCCTTCGGATTCGGCGAGGCTGCCGGCCCAGAGGAACACGGACGCTCGGGTGTCGCCGCTGGCGATCAGGCGGCGCAGAGCGTCGCGGGCCTGGGCGGGGCGTCCCTGGCGGAGAGCGGAGCGGGCTTCGGCCAGGCGCATGGCCGGAGTGCGCTGAGTCTCAGGAACCAGCGCCAGCCAGCGGGCCAGCCAGTCCTCCCGCCCGCCGTCGTCGGCCGCGCGAATCAGCAGTTCGACGATGTCGGCGCGCCGTGACGCCGGGCGGGCCAGGCGGCCTGCCAGCAGGCGCTGTCCGTGTTCGACCGCGCTGAGCCAGTCGCCCTCCTGGAGCAAGCTGGCCAGAAACTGGCGATGCCGCTCGAGGTTTTCGGAGTCCGCGAGCAGGGCGGCTTCGAGTGCGGGGAGGTATTCGTTGGTGAGCCCGCCCTGAAGGGCGACCGCGGCAAGCTGTTCCCAAAGCTGCGGGCTGGCGGGTTCGGCGCGCAACAGGTGACGCAGGGCGGTTCTGGCCTGCGCGAACGCCCCGGTGCGGACAAGCCGTGTCAAATCCAATTGCCGCAGCCGGCGGTTGCCGGGAAAACGAACGAGGCCGGCTTCGGTGAGTGTTTGGGCGAGGCGAGGGTCGTCGAGGGCGAGGGCGGCTTGGGCGTAGAGGGTCAGCCAATCGGCCTCGGCGGTCCAGGGGCTGACGAACTGGGCGAGGAGGGCGGCAGCGTCGGCCCACTGTTCCTGGCGGGCATGAAGGTGGGCCAGGCCCTGCCGCGCGGCGTCGAGCGCGGGATCGAGCTGCAGAGCGCGCCGGTAGGCGGCAAGGGCGGCAGCGGCGTTTGCGTCGGCGTTGGTGTGGGTGTGGGTGTTGATTTGCGCGGCGAAGGCGTGACCGAGCAGGAGCTGGCGCAAGGCGTGGTCGTCGCCCTGATAGGACTGGAGGAGTTGGAGGGCGAGGTGGGGGCGTTGGTGCTGCAACTGTTCTTGGGCCTCCTGAAGCCGCGGGCCAAGGTCGCGAGGGATCGGGGCGGCGCCGCGCAACACCGCAACCCCCATCAGCACCCACACGCTCAGGAGCATCCGTGTCATTCAGGCAGCCTCCATTCGATGGTCATCGTGGTCTCAGACGCCACGGGCCGGCCCCGGTCCAGCGCGGGCTCGAACCGCAGCGCACGCGCCACCCGGCGGGCGGCGGCGGCGAAAACGCCGGGGGGACTGTCCGACAGCACCTCGGCCCCGGTGACGCTGCCGTCGGCGGCAATGCGCAGCCGGAGGCGGGTGGTGCCGGTGATGGCATTGACCCGCGCGCGGTAAGGATAGAACAGCCCGAGGTCGGGCGGCTGGATCAGCACGGCACCTCGCGTCGTGCGCTCTGCCGCGGCCGCAGCTGGGGCCGAAGACGCCTCCGGCAACGGCGACGGGAACGCTTCGAAGGGAATCGCGGAGGGCGTGAAGGGCGGCAGCGCCAGGGCGCCCGAATCCAGGGTGGCGACGGACGGCTCGAGGGGCTGCAAGGGAGCCGGCTGCGGCCGCGCGAGTGCCGGCCGGGCCGGCGGCGTCACCTCCGATTCCGAAGCGGTTTTGCTGGGGGGCGGAGCGGGTTCGGGAGGCTGTTTTGGGGGTTCGACCACCCGGAGAGGCATGGTGGGAAGCAGACGTTCGGCGGGGCGCGTGCCCGACGCCTGCGCCCATGCCAGGCCGAGGAGCAGGAGCGTATTGAGAGCAAGCGACACCAGCGCGGCCGCCACATGCCGGCGCCAAGGCAGATGTGTCGGATGACGGTCAGCGGGGGCGGTGCCGGGGCGCGGGCGGTTCATGGCTGGAGGGCGGCAACGTCGACACCGTCGGCGCCGGCGGTGTGACAGGTGTCCATGACGCGGAGCAGCAGGCCGGTGGGGACCTCGCGGTCGGCCTGGAGGACAACGCGGCGCACGCCCGCCTCGCTCAACGCCCGGCGGATCGCCCCGGCGTCGTCGGGCGCCACCGGGCGTCCGCCGACATGCGCCCAGCCCGACTTGCTGATGGCGACGGGCAGGTAGCGTTCGGGGAGGGGGCGTGCGGCGTTGCTGACCGGCCGGTGGATGGCGACGCCGGTGTCTTGCACGAAGCTGGTCGAGACGATGTAAAAAATGAGCAGGATGAACACCAAGTCGATCAACGGCGCCATCTCAATGGCCGCGCCGGGGCTGCGGCGGCGCCGTCCGGTGAGAACGCCTCGTCTCATGGGTGTTCCTCCGCGGGCTTCCGGGCGGCAATGGCCGTCAGAGACGCCAGTTTCTCCAGGCGTTGCATCAGGAAACGTTCGGCGAGCAGACCCGGGACAGCGATGGCCAATCCGTGTTCGGTGGTGTAGAGGGCCTGGCTGATGCCGGCGCTCATATCGAGGAGATACCCGCCGGCGGCGATGTCCTGGAAGGTGTGGATGATGCCGCTGACCGTCCCCAGCAGTCCCAGCAACGGGGCGATTGTGATGCACGCCCGGATCACAGCCATCCGCCGCGACCCGGCCAGGTCGCGTCCGACGCCCATGGGCGCCGGGGTCGAAGACCGCCCCCGGGCAAGCGCTCGCATCCGGGTTTCGGCGGCCCAGAACCGCTCGACGAGAAGGAACGCCAGCACCACGCCCACGGCCGTCAGGGCCAGGGTCACGGTTCCGCCGGATGCGAACCAGGTGAGGAAGGGGGTCATGGGGAGGAATGGGTTTTCGGGGGCAGTCCGAAGACCTGGATGGCGTCGCACTCGAGCATGGCTTCGGCGCGTTCGGCCCAGCGGTTGAGCCAGGCGTGCATCAGCAGGAGGGGGATGCCGACCATCAGGCCGAGCTGGGTGGTGATGATGGCTTCCGAAATGCCGCCGGAGAGCAGACGCGGGTTGGCGGTTCCCACGGTGGCGATGGTGTTGAAGGTGGCGATGAGGCCGGAAACGGTGCCGAGCAGCCCCAGCAGCGGCGCCACGGCGGCCAGGGTGCCTATCAGTGCCAGCGAACGCTCAATGTGCGGTGCTTCCGTCAGCAACGCGGATTCCATCGCCGTCTCGCGTTGTTCCTGAGAAGCGCCGTGGGCTTTGATTCCCGCCCGAAGCAGGCGCGCCGTGGGCCCGGACGCGGCGCCTGCCTCGATCGCCGCTTCCCCAGAAGCCCCCCGCCGCAGCAGTTCCAACACGCGATCCACCAAGCCCGGCGGCGGCCGGATCGCCAGCAAATAACCAAACCGTTCCACCGCAAGAACGATCCCCGCCACCGCCACCAGAACGATCGGATACATGAACAGCCCCCCGGCCGCAAACCAGGCGCGCCACGTCCGCCGCCCGGCGAGCGCCCGCTCTGGCAGCGAGCCGTCGACGTCCACGGGCAGGCAACGGAACGATCCTCGAGCCGCCGTGCGCACCCACGCCGCCAGGGCCGGACTCAGCTCGGGGCCGACCACCCTCGGCACGCCGCCCTCGTCGCGCAGCAGTCCGCACGTGTCGGACGTGCCGCCACAGGCATATGCCGCAAAGGCGCCCAGGCGCAATACCGGCACCGTCCGGCTCGCCCCGCTCCGGCTTACCGCGGCTTCGGGACGCACCCGCACCCGGAGCGCCGCATCGAGCCGCTTCAAACGGGCGTCGAGCGCGGCCGACAGCGCGTTTTCAATGTCGCTCAACGGACGCGACGCGTCGACGCGCGCCCCCGCAAGCGTGAGCGCCTGGTGGAGCAGATGTTCCGAGCGCCGGCTCACGGCCACGGCGTCCTCCCGGAGCCGCGAGGCGCGTTGCTCGAGCGACGCCAGCCGCCTGCGAGCTTTGCGTTCGCGAGTCTCGGCGGCCTGGAGACGCTCGTAAACCTGGTGCAACTCGGCGGCCAGCGCCTGGCGCTCCTCAAGCCGCGCCTGGCGCGCTTTCGCCAGGCTCTCCTCCGCCCCGGCTCGGGCCGCCCGGGCCGCATCGAGGAGGGCGACTGCCGCCGCCGGATCGGCGGCGGCGGACGGGACATCGCCCGCGGCGAAGCCGAAGCCACTCGCCAGCAGGCCGGCACAGAGCAGGCTGAGGCGGACGAGGCTGGCCTGAACGCAGGCACCGCCCAGGCGTTGGGCTCCCCGGAATGGCGGGTCCAGATGGGCGCAGCGTGTGAGGGGAAGTATGGGCTCGACGGAGTCTCGCCCTACCTTCGGCATGCGGAAGCGCGGTTCATGGAGAGGGGCCCGGGGGGCTGGCGAATTCATGGGGAAGAGGAGCTGCGAAAGGGCAACACGACCCACTGCGGCGCGGCGCCGCCTTCGAGGATGGCAAACGCGCGGGTGATGGCCTGGTGGTCGCCGGGTGAACCGGCATGAAGCTGGACTTTGCCGGCGTCCCATGCCGCCACGCCCGATCGGGTCCCGTCGAGCGAAAGCCACCACGCTGCCACTCCGCCAATCCGCAGCAGCCTCACCGTTTCCGGCTTTCCACCGAACACGCCGGCGGTCAAGCCGGCGGTTGCGCTGGCGGCCTGGCGCTCGGCGTGTTCGAGGCGCCGCACCGCCGCCAGGAGGCGGGCTTCGGGCTGGGGATTGGACGGCGGCTCGGGAGGCGGAACCACTCCGGGCAGGACGCGGGCGGCCACGGCGTCGAGGTTCTCATCGGTCTGATCCGCCAATCGCTCGACGGCCAGGCCGAGCGCGACCTGGCGGCGTTCCCGGTCCTGGTCGCCGGACCATTCGCGTTCGAGAGCATCGGCGTCGAGACCCGCGTCGTGGGCGGCCTGGTCGAGGCGCTGGATTTCGCGCCGGAGGGTGTCCCGCAACAGCTCGAGCCGCTGCTTCTCCAAGAGCCAGTCCTGGTGTTCGCGCAACCGCTGCACCCGCGCCTCGTGGGCCGCCCGGAGTTCCGACGTCACGGCTTCGGGGCTCAGCGTGGACGCGACCGGTTCGGCGGCGTGCAAGACCCCGGCGAGCATCACGAGCCCGAAGGGGATTGGGAACAACAGGTGGAAAACGGAAAGCGGACGTCTGGTGGCGCCGCGGCGTCCCGGCTGCAGGAGGCCGGCATCGCGCGGGGCGCCGCGCCGCCAAGGGGCGGGGCGCGGCGGCGTCACGGGGGCGAAGGGCGGCGTGGGCTGGGGCCGGCCTTGGTGAACACGGCGTGTGTCAGTCATTCGGGTTCGGGTTTCCTTCGGGGTTCGGCTTTCGGACGATCAGAAGAACAGGCTCAGGCCGCCGCGGTAGAAGCGGCCGTCGTTGGGGTAGCCTGCGACGGTTGAATAGCTTTTGTCGGTGAGGTTGTCGACGGCGAGGTAGAGGCGGTGCTGGTGCTGGTTGCCGAGATGGACGTTGAGGATGGCGCTCAGTTCGGTGAAATCGCCCAGGTCCACAGGAGGGGTGCGGGTGGGGAGAAACCGGTTGTTTTCGTAGGAGCCCACGTGTTTGGCGAGGAGGGCGGCCTCGATCCGTTTATAGAGGTAGGACAGGCCGCCGCCAAGGACGAGATTGGGGACTTCGGCATCCTCGTCCCAATCGTGGTCGACGGCTTTCCGGGTGGTCATGAGGACGCCATTGGCGAAGAGCTGGAACCCGCTGGCGAAGCGCCGCGACCGGAGGTCGAGTTCGAGGCCGCAGCTGCGGGCGTCGGTGTTTTCATAGAGGGCGAAGGGGGCGCCATCGACGAGGTTGGTGGTTTGGTTGAGGGCAAAGGGGGCGTCGTGCTGGTCGACGAAGAAGCCGGTCAGGGCGATCTCGCCGAAGGCGGGCCAGGCGGCGCGGGCGCCGAGGTCGTATTTGAGCCGGGTTTCGGTGTCCGGGGGGTTGAGGGTGGCGTCGAGCATGCCGGGGCGGGCGGCGATTTGGCCGAAGGTGAAGTTGGCGTGGAGGGAGAAGACGTCGGAGAGTTGATAGCGGGCGCCGAGGTTGGCGGTGTGGAGGGGGTCTTCCCAGGTGTCTTTGATGGTGACGGAGGCGAGGTTGCCGGCGCTGCCTTCGATGTTGAAGCCGCCGAACTCGCCGACGTAGGTGCGTGAGAAGCGGTAGCCGGCGTTGAGGGAGAGGCGGTCGAACTGGTGTTCGTCGGTGATGGCGAGGGCGTAGGTTCGGAGGTCGCCGGGGTTGCCGACGTAATAGCGCTTGCCGGTGGGGGAGCGCCAGTGGTTGTAGAGGCCAGCCAGGCGAAGGTTGTTGGCGTCCGACACGTTCACGCTCTGCACAAGCCGCGCGCCCCACTCGGCGTCCTTCTCGGTCCAACTGGGGCTGCCGACGCGGTGGCCCGTGAAACGGCGATAGGCGCCGTTGAGCGTCAGCTCGGTGGCGGCTTTGTCGCCGGCTTCATAGCGGGCTTTGCCGACCAGGAAGAAATAGCGCATGGGATCGAAGCTTTCGCGGCGGGTTTGCCAGACGGGCGCAGCAGGCGGCTCGGCCAGCCGCAGCTCACGGTTGCCGTACATCCCGTAGCCCATCAGGCTCAGCTCGAGCCGCGGGGCCACCGGGACCAGAATGCGCCCGTAAAGGTCGCCCACGTTTTCCTCCCCGTTCTCGTCGTCGGGGCCGTCGGTGTGCTGATACCCGATCCCCAACCCATACGAGCCGCGCCCGACCGGAGCGCCGTGGCTGATCTGCCCGCGAGCCGTGTTGTAGGAGCCGTAGTCGGCTTTGAGGCGGGTTTCCGGCTGCAGATAGGTTTTGGGGACCATGCTGACGCTGCCCGCCATGCCGCCCGGCGTCAGCAACAGGTCGCTGCTCGACCGCAGCAGTTCAATCCGCTCCACGTTCGCGGCATTCAGGAAGAACGCGGCCTCGGTGAACTCGCGAAACCACGCCCCGTCCACAAGATACTCCGGATACGGATAACGCTGACCGCGGACGGAGAAGAGCTGTTTCTCCTTGCGGCCGCGGCTTTCGGTCCACGCGCCGGGCGCGTATTTCATGGCGTCCAGGACCGTGTAGGCGTTGAGCCATTCGATCTCGCGCGCGCCAATCACGGTGGTGGCGGTTTCCAATCCCGGCGACTCGACCAGGGGACGCTCGATCAGGTCCCGCGGGGGCAGGGCGGTGAAGATGGGTTTTTCGCCCTGCTCCACGGCGGCTTTTTCGCCGACGATGGTGAGGGTTTCGGCCGAGCCGGGTGCGGCGGCCGGGCTGGCGGGCATGGCCGGCGCGGCGGCGGTGGCGGGGGGCGGAGCGGTTGGGGTGTCGGGCGTGGCCGCCGGGAGGCTGGAGGGGACCAGGAGTGGGGCGACGGCCAGTGCGCAGCGGATGCCGGGCAGAGGCACGAGGCGCATGAAACCACGGCGGCTGCGGATGGGGGGCATGGGGGGTTGAGGTTTGGAATCGTTGAGAGGTTGGGGTTTCTGCGACTGCAAACCGGTCACGGGCTCGGCAGGTGCCGGGGTGGGCGATTGAGACGTGCCGGGGTGGGTTTGAGCCCGCGGCTCGCTAGGAGTGTTTGTTGAGTGGAAACGCATACAAGGTTCGGTTGTTGCCGCTCAGGAAGGCCATCGGGCCGCAAACCACAATCCCGTTGCACGACGCGGTGAGCGGGCGGGACCACACACTGCGGCCGGTCCGGCGGTCCAGCGCCATCACCCGCCCGCGCTGGCGGGCGTCGACGAGGTAAATGCGGTCATGGCTGAAGGAAATGGAGCCGCAGCCGCCGACCGGCACGCGCCAGTGCATGTGGCCGGTGCGCGCGTCGAACGCGCTGAGCCCTTCCGATCTCACGAAGACCCATCCTCCCTGCAGGGCCAGCTTCAGCGGCACCCCGGTGTTCCGCGTCCACACGATTCGGCCCGTCTCGGCGCTGGCGCACCACACCGTGCCGGCGCCTTCCCGGCGGCGGGCCGCGCAGTAGATCCGGCCGCGACCGGCTGTCAGCAACGGCCGGGAGAAGCCTGACGCGGCCGGGACGGCGAGGGTTTGGCTCCAGCGCAGGTCGCCGGTGTCCGGGCGGATGGCGTGGAGCCGTTCGGGAGATGCCACCCACAGGGTGCCACCGTGCGCGACAGGCGCCGACAGCCAACGGCTCGAATCGACCGTCCTATGCCACCGCACCCTTCCCGTGTCCCGGGCCAGCACCACGACCCGCCCGCCGTCGGTCCAGCCCAGTCCCCCGGGCAGGAGCGTCAGCGTCGACGGCGCGCCGCCCCGCTGACCTGGGATGGGTTCGTTCCACAACGGAACGCCGGTTCGGGTCTTGAAGGCGGCGCAGCGCCATGCGCCGCCGGGGGTTGCCCCGAGCACGTAGACCCGATCCCGATCCGCCGCCAGCCTGCATTGGGCGAAGTCGATTTCGTTCGACCAGCGCAACAGCCCGCTGCCCCGGTCCACCCCGGCCAGGTGCTGCCGGTTTCCCGCGGCGCGGATCACCACCAGCAACTCCCCTTGCGCCAGCGGATAATCCGCGCAGATCCCGGGCGAGGCGCGGATGTCCCGGAGCTGCCACGCATGAAATGTTCGCCGGCTCGCGCCCACGCCTGGCCGGCCGAAGGCGCCCCCCCAAACGGCCATCCCCAGCGCCAGTCCGCCCGCCACGGACAACCCCACACGGGCGGCGCGCCGACGGCGTCCTTCCCGGCGCCGAACAGAGTCGATCTCCGCCCGCACGCGCGGCCAGATTGTGTCCAATCGGTTGGGACTGCGCCCGCTCATCAGTCAAGTCCGTCGGCCGGGCCGGCGCGCCGATCGCAATCGCGCCCGCGGCGCCGCCGGTCCCTGCGATTCCACTAGCTAATACGCTCCGGAACGCGAAAAGGGGACACGCGGCGTCTCGTCAGGGTCTGAGCCGTTTGAGGAGGCGCTGGAGCCGCTTCTTCGCCGCCTCCAGCGAGCAGTCCAGGTGGCGTGCGATCTGGCCGAGCGACAGCTCCTCCGTGTAACGCAACGCGAGCAATTCGCTGTCGGCCGGCGCGAGCCCGACGGTCAGATCCGCCACAAATTCCCACGCCGCATTGTCCGTCTCCGGCACGGAAGCGGCGGCGGCGAACTCGTCCAGCGTCCTGCGGCGGCGCCGCTCCCGCCGTTGCAGGTCGGCGCACACGTGGCGCAAGACGGCGAAAAACCAGGGCGCAAACGGCCTGGCCGGGTTGTAGCGCCGCCGGTGCCTGACGATGCGGATCAGGGTTTCCTGAACGGCATCCTGCGCCGCGTCGGCGGCGCCGAGCCGCTCGGAGGCGATCCCCACGGCCCGTTCGTAATACCGCGACGCCAGAACATGGAATGCCCCTTCATCCAGCGTGTCGCGAAACTCGCGCATCAGGATTTCATCGGCAGCGCATTGGTCTGGTTGTTCGGTCATCGGTCAGTCGCCCGTCGGCCGGGCGGCGGGCGGGCTGCGGCGGCGATGTTGCGGCGGGCCGGCGGTGCGGCAGCCCCCGGCCGGGCCCACGGGCGTTCATGGGATCCTACGGGACGGCGTCAGGCTAGGACAGGGAGCGTGCCCCGGGCAAGCAGAAGCATGCGGCCGCGCCTCGTGCGCTCATGGGAGAACATTGGCCCTTGAAGTTTGCCGCGCGAACCTCATAGTTCGTCCCGTGAAGCATCCCAATGCTCCCGTCCTCAGCCGGCGCCAGATGGTCACCCGGGCGACGCGGTTTGCGGCGGCCTGCGCCGCCGCCTCGGCCTTCGCTCCGCTCCTTGCCCAGCCCGGGCGACGCGGATTCAAGATCGGGGCGTGCGACTGGTCGCTGCGGCGGATGAATGTGGACGCGTTCGACTTGGCGAAACAAATTGGTCTGGACGGGGTGCAGGTCAGCCTGGGCACCGCGGCGAACCGGATGCACCTGCGGCAGGCGGCGGTGCAGCAGGCGTATCTGGAGGCATCGCGCCGGACCGGGGTGGCCATCGCCAGCCTGGCGATCGGCGAGATGAACAACATCCCCCTGAAAAGCGATCCGCGGGCGGCGCTCTGGCTGGTCGACTCGATCCCGGTGATGAGGGCGCTGGGGGTGAACGTCGTGTTGATCGCGCAGTTTTACAAAGGCGACCTCAAAGACGACAAGGAAGGCATCGACCGCACCGTGGGCGCGCTGCAGGAGATCGCGCCGCGGGCGGAAAAGGCCGGGGTCATTCTCGGCCTCGAAAACTATCTCAGCGCGGAGGAGAACCTTGGCATCCTGGACCGGGTGAAATCGCCGGCGGTGCAGGTGTATTACGACGTGGGCAACTCGACCGACAAGGGTTACGACATCTACCGGGAAATCCGGCTGCTGAAGGGCAGGGTGTGCGAGTTCCACGCCAAGGACGCCGGCCACATGCTGGGCCGCGGCCGCGTGGATTTTCACAAGGTGCGCGAGGCCATCGACGACATCGGCTACCGCGGCTGGATTCAGATCGAAGCCGCCGCGCCCAAGGACCTCGTGACCGATTACCAGGCGCACCTGAAATTTCTCAAGAGCGTGTTCCCGCCCGCGTGACGATTCAGGTGGCGAACCGCGAATGGACGAATGGACGCGGATTTGGGGATTGTGCTCGGAGTTGCCCGTCTTCTATTCGCGTGTATTCGCGTTCATTAGCGGTTGACCTGAACCGTTACCCGCCCGCGTAAGACGCCCGCGCTCGCGGATGAAGGCGGCGGCGTGCGATTTCGGCGTCGCCGCGGTGGGGCGGGGCTGAGGTTCCGCGGGAATATACCATTGGCAAACGCCGTCGTATGGTTATGATGACCGTCATCCGCTCGGCATGAGACCATTTGCGACGATTGCGACGAACGCCTTCATGGAGTTGGTGCGCCAGCCGGTGTTCCTGCTGCTGACGACGGTTTCGGCGGTGTTTGTGGTGTTTCTGGCCAGCATCCCCTACTTCGGGTTCGGCGACGATCCGAAGCTGGTGAAGGAAAGCGCGCTGGCGGTCATGCTGCTCTCCGGCCTGCTCGGCGCCGTGCTGTGCGCCTCGAACGCCGTCGCCCGCGAAATCCGCACCGGGACGGCGCTGGCGGTGCTGGCGAAGCCGGTCAGCCGCCTGGAGTTCCTGCTGGCGAAATATGCGGGGGTGACGGCGGCGCTCACGGTGCTGTCGTATGTGAACGGGCTGGCGGTGCTGCTGGCGAGCCGGATGGGGTATGACGCCTACGGGGACACGGATTGGCTGGCGCTGGGGCTGTTTTGCGCGGCGCTCGCCCTGGCCTACGCGATGGGTGGCTTCAGCAATTATTTCCTGAGACGCCCGTTCGTTTCGGACGGGGTGTTGAGCCTGGTGCTCATGGCGACGCTGGCGTTTGTGGTCATTGGATTTCTTGACAAGCAAGGGCGGTGGCAGTCGTTCGGGGCGGGTGTGGACTGGCGGATGGTGCCGGCGGCGGTGCTGGTTTTGTTTGCGGTTTGGGTGCTGGCGGCGTTGGCGCTGTTGTGTTCGACGCGCCTGGAGCTGATCGCGACGCTGGCGGTGTGCACCGCTTTTTTTCTGTTGGGGCTCATGGCCGATTACCTGTTCGAGGGGCGCGCGGCGCGGGGCTCGTGGTGGGCGACGGCGGCCTACGCGGTGGTGCCCAACTGGCAGCTGATGTGGGTGGCCGACGCGCTGGAGGAAGGCAAGCGGATTCCGTGGTCGTATTTGGGCAACGCGTGCGCCTACGTGGCGGCGTATATCGGCGCGGTGCTGGCCGCGGCGCTGTACCTGTTTGAAGACCGGGAACTGAACTGACCGGAACGGACCGGGCCGGACCGAAACGAAACGAAACGGACCGAAACAGGATGAAACGGAAGCGACGTGAACGTGGAAGATTGGGCTGACAGGGTGTGATCGCGATGGAACGGAACCTGCAAAAGAACGGGCTGATCAACGTGCTGGTGTTGGTGGGGGTGGGGGTGGCGGCCTTCGCGGCGGCCCGGCACGGGGATGTGCTGGCCGGCCAGGTGGCTGCGGCATGGCTGGTCATGGCGGTGCTGGTCGCGGCCGTGAGCTGGTTTCAAATGGGGCTTGAGGAGCGGGAACGGCTCGAGCAGCTCGAGTTCGACGAACTGACCCGGGGCGGCAAGAGTGCGGGTCTGTTCGACCGGGAGGCGGCGGAGGCGTTTCCGGCCAGGCGGTCACGGGAGCAGTTCGAGCGGTTTTTCGTGCCCGGGTTTGCGGTGCTGCTGTTTGTGTTGCAGGCGGGGAGTGGGTGGTGGTTTTGGCGGTGGCTGGACGGGCCGGTTGCGGTGCCGTTGCGGCAACCGCTGGTGGTGCTGGCGATTCTGGCGCTTTTGGCCCTGGTATTGTTCATCCTGGGCAAGTATGCCGCGGGGCTGGCGCGCCTTGAACACCAGCGCCTGCTGGGCCCGGGCGCGAGCTACCTGCTGCTGGGCGCCTACCTGCTCGCGCTGGTGATGGCCGGCATCATCGCCGCCGAGGCGGGTTTTCCCCGGACGGACCGGGTGCTGGCGCGGGCGTTGTGCATCCTGCTGGCGCTGCTGGCCGTCGAAAACGTCATCACCCTGGTCCTGGAGATCTACCGGCCGCGGGTGAAGGGCAAGGTGGAGCGGTTGTTGTACGAGAGCCGGCTGGTCGGCCTGCTGAGCCGGCCGGAGGGCATTTTCAGCACGGCGGCGCACGCGTTGGATTACCAGTTTGGGTTCAAGGTGTCCGAGACGTGGTTTTACAAGTTTCTGGAGCAGCGGCTGGTGTTGCTGGTGCTGGTGCAGGTGGGGTTGTTGCTGGCGTCGACGTGCCTGGTGTTTGTGGAGGTGGGCGAACAGGCGCTGGTGGAGCGCTTCGGCCGTCCCGTGGGCGACGGGGTGCTGGAGGCCGGCGCGCATCTGAAGCTGCCCTGGCCCATCGACCTGGTCTATCGCTACCGAACCGGCCAGATCCACACCTTCATCGTCGGGCGCAAGCACGTCGAGGGGGCGCATGACGACCATGGCCTCACCCCGCGCGCCACCTTGTGGACGATCAAACACACGCACCAGGAATTCCGGCTGCTGGTGGCCAGCCGGGATCCGGTGCAGCCTGCAGCCACCCGGCGCGCCGACCGCAAGGAGAGCCCCCCCGTCAAGCTGCTCGCCGCCAGCATCCCCGTCCATTACCAGATCCGCGACCTGCGCGCCTGGGCCTACCAGCACACCGCCCCCGGCGACCTGCTCCAACACATCGGCACACGCGAGGTCGTCCGCTACCTGGTCAATGCGGATTTCGAAGACACGATTTCCCGCGGGCGGTTTGGGGCTTCGGCGGAGCTGCGACGCCGCATCCAGGCCCGGGCCGACGAGTTCCAGCTCGGCGTGAACATCCTGTTTGTCGGCCTTCAGGACATCCATCCCCCGATCAAAATCGCTCCTGCCTACGAGGAAGTGGTCAGCGCCCGGCACAAGCGGGAGGCGACGGTGTTGGCGGCCAGGGCGCATGCGGTGGAAACCAACGCGCTGGCGGGGGCCGAGACGCACCGGCGTACGCAGCAGGCCGAAGCGGACCAGCGGCGGCTGGAGTCGAGGGCGCAGGCCCGGGCGGACTTGTATACGAACCAGGTTGCGGCCTTTCGGGCGGCGCCGGCGGTCTATGCGCAGCGGGCCTATTTGAAGACGCTGGTCGAAGGCAGCCGGCGTGCCCGGAAGTACGTGCTGGCGACCACGAACACGGCAGACGTGCTTCAATTCAACCTGGAAGACAGAATCCGCGAAGACCTGCTGAACGTCGCGCTGCCGCCGGCGGACGTGAAACCGCCCGCCGAGTGACGCATCTCAGATCACGCCTCACGCATCCCATGAAACGCAATCCCCTGACCATCCTTGTTGGCGTTCTGCTGTTAATGGTCTTTGTGCTGCTGTTGTTCGTCTATCAGGTGCGCAAGAGCCAGGTCGCCATTGTCACCACCTTCGGCAAGGCCACGGGCGAGCCGACGGGGCCCGGGGCCCACCTGAAGTGGCCCTGGCCGATCCAGAAGGTCTACAAGTTCGACCAGCGCATTCACAACCTGGAGAGCAGGTTCGAGCAGATGCTCACGGCCGACGGCTACAACTTGCTGATTGCGGTGTATGTGGGCTGGACGCTGAACGATCCCAAGCTTTTCTTCCCGCGCTTTGGCGACTCCATCCGCCTTGCGGAGGAAAGCCTCGAAGACCTGCTGCGCAACTCCTACAGCAGCGTTGTCGGCCAGCATCCGTTCGCGCATTTTGTGTCCGCAGACGAAAAGGTGCTGCAGTTCACCGCCATCGAGCAGGAAATTCTCGAGCGCGTCAAAGCCGAGGTCCGCCTCAACAACTACGGCATCGACGTCAAGTTCCTCGGCATCCAAAAACTCGGCCTCCCGGAAAGCGTTACGGAGTCCGTGTTCGACCAGATGCGGAAGGAGCGCCAGCTTCAGGTGAGCACCATCCAGTCCGAAGGCGACCGCCAGGCCAGCGACATCCGGTCGGCAGCCGACGCGGAGAGCGCGAAGATGCTGGCCGACGCCGACGCCCGGGCGACGCGGATTCGCGCCCAGGGCGAGAGCGAGGCGGCGAAAACCTTCGCCATTTTCGAGCAGGACCCGGAGCTGGCGAACTTTATTTTGCGGCTTCGGGCGCTTGAGGCGTTTGTCAACGACAAGGCCGTCTTGATTCTCGACACCCAGACCTCGCCTTTGAACCTGCTGAAAGGCGTCCGCGCGCCCGAGAGGGCGGGGGCGCCGATCGGCGCCGCGACCGGCGGCACCAAGCGCAGCCAGCCATGAACCGTTCTCCGCATCCGCCACCTCCCGCGCCGCCGCCGCCGCCGCCGGTGACCAGCCAGGATGACGCCTCGACGCAGGCGCTTTCGGAGGCGCTGCGCAGCAGCTTTTTCATCATCAAGATCCTCATGGTCGCGCTGGTGCTGCTCTTCCTTGGCTCCGGCTTCTTCACGGTGGAACCTCAGGAGAAGGCCATCATCCTGCGTTTCGGCAAACCGGTGGGGGACGACGAATCGGCGCTGCTCGACGCCGGGGCCCACTGGGCGTTCCCCTATCCCATCGACGAAGTCGTCCGCATCCCCATCGGCGAAGTGCAATCCGTCAACTCCACCATCGGCTGGTACTACACCACCCCCGCCCTCGAAGCCGCCCACAAGGAACCGTTTCCGGACACGACGCTCAATCCGCTCAAGGACAGCTACGTGCTCACCGGCGACGGCAGCATCGTGCATGCGCGGGCGACGCTGCGTTACCGGATCGCCGAGCCCGGGCTGCACTACATGTTCGATTTCTCGGATGTGGCGGCGCTGTTGCGCAATGCGGTCAACAACGCCCTTCATTACGCGGCCGTCCGCAGCCAGGTCGGGATCACCCGCGACACCACGCCCTTCCGGGAAACCGCCGCCCGACGCCTGGAGGAACTGATCGCCGCGCAAGGGCTGGAGGTCATCGTGGATCAACTGGCCGTCGAAGTGCGGCCCCCGCGCCAGTGCCAGGCCGAATTCGAGCGCGTCGACGAGGCCGAGAACAAGAAGACGGCGACGCTGATTGAAGCCCGGAAATACCGGACCGAAACCCTCTCGAAGGCCGGCGCGGCCACGAACGCCATGATCAACACGGCCGATGCCGAGCGCAAGGCGATGGTGGAGGAAGTCGCTGCGGAGGCGAAACGGTTCACCGATTTGCTGCCCGAATACCGGAAAAACCCGCAGCTGTTCATGGACCTGGTGCACGCCCAGGCCCTCGAGGCCATCTATACCAACTTCACGGAAAAGGTGCTCGTCCAGGAACGAGCCGACGGCCGATCCCGCGAGCTGCGACTTCTCCTGAGCCGCGAACCGCCCAAAGCCAAAATCGCAACGGTGGAGGAAGCCCATGGAAACTAGTATGCCCCCGGCCGCGCGTCCCTTGGGGGATGCGCCACCCCACACGCACGACCGCCTGGGGCCGGACGGTTCCTGTTCCGTGTGCGGGCATGTTGAGGTTCAAGCGCCGGTGCGCCTCGCGCAAACGCTCGCGGGGGTGTTGTTTGTCGTCAACGCCTACATCGTGGACTGGGTTCTGCCCCGCACCCCTCCGCCCACGGGGCCCGGGAGTCTGCTGGCGGGCTTGTTCATCGAAGGCAGCATGGTGGCCGGTCTGAGCGCGATGATCGGCGCGCTGCTGCTTGGCTACCCCATCGTCCTCAAAGCCCTGCGCGACCTCCGGCGCGGCATCGTCAGCATCAACGAACTCGTCGGCCTCGCCGTCTTGGCCGCCTTCGCCACCGGCGATTACAAGACCGCCGGCGTGGTCGCCTTTCTCATGCTCGTCGGCGAGATCATCGAAAACCGCACCGCCGAAGGCGCCCGCGCCTCGATCGAATCCCTCATCAAGCTCACCCCCACCAAAGCGCGGCGCCTCCGCAAGACCGGCGCTGCAGGCGCCGAGCCGGGCGAGGAGGAAATTGCCGCCGAAGAGCTTGTCGTTGGCGACGTCATCCGCATCCGCCCGGGCGACAACGTGCCGGCCGACGGCGTGATTGCCGCCGGGCAGGGCTCGTTCAACCAGGCCAACATCACCGGCGAATCGTTGCCGGTGGACAAGAAGCCCGGCGACGAGGTTTTTGCGGGCACGCAGAATCTGACGGGCGTTTTGGAGGTGCAGGTGAGTCGCGCGGGGCAGGAAACCACGCTGGGACGGGTGCGCGAACTGATCCTGGCGGCGGAGAAGACCAAGCTGCCGCTGATGCGTCTGATCGATCAGTACATGGTCTATTACACCCCGTTGGTGCTGGTGCTCGGTGCCTTGGTCTGGGCCTTCACCCAGGATCTCAACCGGGTCATCGCCGTGCTGATCGTCTCCTGCCCCGGCGCGTTCATCCTCGCCACCCCCACCGCGATGGTCGCCGCCCTCTCCGCCGCCGCACGGCTCGGCATCCTGATCAAGAACGTCAGCGACATCGAATTTGCGGCGCGCATCAACGCGTTTGTGTTCGACAAGACCGGCACCATCACCACCGGGCGTCTCGCCGTCAGCCGGCTCGCTCCGGCGGAAGGCGTCCAGCCTGCCGAGCTGCTGCGCGTCGCCGCTTCGGCCGAGAAATACAGCAACCATCCCACCGCCCGCGCCCTCGCGCAGCTCGCCGCCGAGGCCGGCGTGACCCTGGCCGAACCGCGGCAGTTCACCGAAACCGCCGGGCGCGGCATCCAGGCCGAGGTGGAAGGCGCCCCGGTGCTCGTCGGGCGTGCCCAGTGGCTGAGCGACCACCAGGTTGGCGGGGACTTTCACAAGTCGGTCGACCTGAATGAAACCGAAGGGTTCAGCCTCGTGTTTGTGGCGCGCCAGGGGCGGTTTGTGGGCTGGATTGGTCTTCAGGACCAAACCCGCCCCGAAGCCCGCGAGTCGCTGGGCCGGTTGAAGGACGCCGGGGTGCGCCGGGTGGCGATGGTTTCGGGCGACCGGCAGCCGGTGGCGGCGCGGGTGGCGGCCGAGATCGGCTGCGAGGAGGTTGCGGGCGAATGTCTGCCCCAGAACAAGGTGGACTTTGTGAACCGGACGAAGGCGAAGGGTTACCGGGTGGCCGTGGTGGGAGATGGCGTCAACGACGCGCCGATGCTGGCTGCGGGGGACATCGGCATTGCGATGGGCGCGGCCGGCAGCGAGGTGGCGATCCACAGCGCGACCATCGCCCTCATGAACAACGACCTGCGGCGTCTGCCGTTTCTGGTGCGGCTGTCGCGCAGCACGCGTTCGGTGATCAACCAGAACTTTCTGCTGGGCGTCGCCTTCATCATTGGGGGACTCGTTTTGGCCGCCTTCGGCAAGATCAACCCCATCGTGGCCGCCGTCCTCCAAAACGCCGGCTCCCTCGTCGTCATCTTCAACAGCGCCCGCCTCGTCCGCCAGGGCGAGGAACTCGAGCCCTATGCGGGCGCCGCCCCCGTCGGCCCGCCTGCGGCGGCCTCCCCCGCCTCCCCGTGGACGCTCAAGCCCGCCTGAACCGTGCGGCGGCCGCGGTGGGGGCCGGGAGCCGTCGCGGGGCGCTGCGAAGGGCCGGCGGGCGGGTCGCGCGGGCCGGCTTTCCCGCCCTTGCACTCTCCAAGTGCGGCCTGTTACCGTGGAACGGTAATGCGGACCGAAGCGAACGAAGTTCGGAATAGTATCGCGCCTTGCCCGGTCCCACAGAGCGAATGTTGCCGCCATGACCGCCATTGAATCCCATCCGCCCGCCGCCTCCGACGCTCCCGTGCCGGACGGGGTGATCGTCGCCGTGCGGGGTCTGACGAAGATCTTCAAGGATTTCTGGGGCCGGCCGAAGGCGCGGGCGGTGGACCACATTGATTTCGAGGTGCGGCGCGGGGAGGTGTTCGGGCTGTTGGGGCCGAACGGGTCGGGCAAGTCCACCACGGTGAAGATGCTGCTGGGACTGCTTCACCCCACCCGGGGTCATATCGAAGTGTTCGGCCACTCGCCGCGCCACGTGGCCACCAAGGAACGGATCGGGTATCTCCCCGAGGAATCCTACCTCTACCGGTATCTCGACTCGCGCGAGACGCTGGATTTCTTCGGGCACCTGTTTCATCTGCCGTCGGCTGAGCGCCGGAAGCGCACAGACCAGCTGCTGGAAATGGTCGGGCTCACCCAGACGCGCACCCGGACCATCGGCGAATTTTCGAAAGGCATGCAGCGCCGGATTGGACTGGCGCAGGCGCTGATCAACGATCCGGACCTGGTGATTTTGGACGAGCCGACGTCGGGTCTGGATCCGATCGGGTGCCGTGAGATCAAGGATTTGATTTTGGCCTTGGCGCGGCGCGGCAAAACCGTGCTGTTGAGCAGCCACCTCCTTGCCGATGTCGAGGATGTCTGCGACCGTGTGGTCATCCTCTACGGCGGCCGCATCCAGGCGCAGGGCGAACTCCAAACGCTTCTGGCCAGACCCGACTCGGTGCGGCTTACGATCCCTCCCCTGTCGCGTGAGACCATGGAACGCGTGCTGGGTCTGATCCAGCAGGACGTGGCCGGTGCGGACGTCAAGGTGGAAACCCCGACCCAGAACCTGGAAAGCTACTTCCTCGGCGTTGTCCAGCAGGCCAAGCAGGCCGCCGCCCAAACCTCGGGCGCCACCTCTGGCGGGCAGGTCGCCGCCTACCTCCGCGGTGAAGCCGAAGGCCGGACCGCCGCCGATCGGATTCTGGAACGGCTGACCGGGGCCGCCGCGGCGCCGGCGCCGTCTGCGCCGTCCACGCCGGCGGCGCCGGTTGCTCCCGCCGGCGAATCGGCACTGGCGGCGCTTGCCAAGCCGGCGGCGGGTTCCGGGGCGGCGCCGGTTCCGGCCGCGGCGGCGCAAGCAGCTGTCACGGCCGACGATTTGGAGAAGGCCAACGAGAGACTGTCGGCGCTGCTTGGGAAGCCGAAGTGATGCAACGGATTGGGGCCATAGCGATTCTGACTTGGAAAGCGGCGTTTCGGTTTCGGCTGTTCTGGGTATTGGCGGGGTTGTTGCTGGCGGCGGTGGGGTTGCTGCCGCTGTTGCTGAAGGACGACGGCACGGCGCGGGGTTTTGTGCAGCTTGTGGTGACCTACAACCTGAGCATTTTGATCGTTCTGCTGGGAGTGTCCACCCTGTGGCTGGCGTGCGGCACCCTGGCGCGCGACATTGAGGAATGCCAGATGCAGGTGGTGGCCGTGAAGCCGATTGCGCGCTGGCAGATTTGGCTGGGCAAATGGCTGGGCTTGGTGTTGCTGGACGCCGCCCTGCTCGCCCTTGCCGGGGGCTGTGTCTACGGCCTGCTGCAATGGCGCGCCGCGCAACTGTCGCCCGACCAGCAGACCATCCTGCGCCACGAGGTCTTCATCGCCCGGGGCTCGCTGCGGCCGCCGTTGCCGGACATCGACGCGCTGGTGGAGGCGCGATTCAGGGAGCGGCTCCAGGAGGTGGACGTGCCGGCATCGGACCATGGGCTGTTGCGCAGGCAGTTGCGCGAGCAAATCAAGTCCGCCCAGGGCCTCGTCCCCCCGGGCGGCATGCGCACGTGGTTTGTCGAGTCCGGAGTGCGCCGGAATCTGGGCCGGGACGAGACCCTCCGGGTGCGGGTGAAGTTCCACCCGGCGGTGACGAGTCTGACCGGCACGTATCGGGGCATATGGCAGTTTGGCGGCTCGAGTGACACGTCGGTGCGAAGGCGGTCCGTCAGCATGGCGGCCGACGCGTTTCACGAATTCCCGGTGCCGCCCGGGTTGTTTGACGACCACGGCCGCCTGGCGATCAGTTTTGTCAACCTCGACACCACCGCGCTGCTGTTCCCGATCGAGGATGGGTTTGAGGTGCTGTATCGCGACGGCGGGTTTGGCTGGAACTATGTGCGGGGGCTGCTGGTGATTCTGTGTTGGATGGCCCTCCTCGCCGCGCTGGGGCTGGCCTCGGCCAGCTTGCTGTCCTTCCCTGTCGCCGCCTTTTTGTCGGTCAGCCTGCTGCTGGTGTCGCTTTCCAGCGGCACGATGGCGTCGGTGGTCGCCGAAGGCACCGTGACGGGCGTGGACCATGAAACGGGGATGGCGCCCGGCTCGTGGGTGGACCTGGTGTTGATCCCCTTCTTCCAGGGCCTGCTCAGGGTCATCCAGTTGGTTCAGGCGTTCTCCCCCGTGGACGCGCTGAGCACGGGCCGCAGCATCCCGTGGAGCAGCGTCGGACTGGCCGGCGTGCAGATCGTGCTGCTCCTGGGCGGGGTGTGCGCGGCGGCCGGCATTGGCTTGTTCACGCGCCGGGAACTGGCTGCCGTCGAAGGCACCGCATGAGCGCGGCACGGCACAAACTCTACAAGCCCGCGCTCGTGCTTGGCGCGGCGGGGTTGCTGGCGCTCACCGGCCTGTGGCAGCACCGCCTCAACGCCCTGCGGCGCGACCCCGACCTGGGCCTGAGCCGCTTCACCGCGCTCGACTCCGCCCAGGCGCCGCCCGTTCTCGCGTTCGTCACCGTGGCGCTCGGCAGTTTCCGCGGGCTCATTGCGAACGCCCTGTGGATACGCGCCAACGATCTCCAGCAGGAGGGCAAGTATTTTGAGATGGTCCAGCTGGCCGACTGGATCACCGTGCTCGAACCCACGTTCACGCAGGTCTGGCTGGTCCAGGCCTGGAACATGGCCTACAACATCTCCGTCAAATTCACCGACCCGGCCGACCGCTGGCGCTGGGTGCAGCGCGGCATCGAACTGCTCCGCGACAAGGCCCTCCGTTACTGTCCCAAGGAACCGATGATCTATCGCGAGCTGGCCTGGCTCTTCCAGCACAAGCTCGGCCAGGACCTCGACGACGCCCACCGCCACTACAAAACCCAGTGGGCCCGCGAAATGACCCAGCTCTTCGGCGGCCCCCGGCCCAACTTCGCCGAACTGCTCAACCCCGCCACCGACGACGCCCGGCGACGCGTCGCCTTGCTCCGCACCCGCTACAAGATGGACCCCCGGCTCATCCAAGAGGTCGATGCCGCCTATGGACCCCTCGAATGGCGCCTGCCCGAAGCCCACGCCATCTACTGGGCCAGCGTCGGCTTGACCGACGCCGCCCGCACCAACCTCGACTTCCTCCGCCGCGCGATATTGCAGCCCTCCCAAATGTCCGTCTTTCGCGGCCGCATCGTCCAATTGCCGGAGACCGGAAACCTCGTGACCGGGCCGGACCTTTCGAAGGTGAACCTCGTGAACGGCCTGTACGAGCGGATGATTGCCGAGGAAGAACTCAAGAAGTGGTCCTTCCAGCAGGCTCACTGGAACTACCTTCAAACCGCCATCTACCTCCTCTATACCCATAACCAAATCGCCGAAGCCCGCTTCTGGTACTCCTACCTCCACGAGCATTACCCCGACCGCGCCCCCGCCGGAACCACCGTCGACGAATGGGTCCTCAAACGCCACATCCGCGACCTCCCAACCCTGGGCTACGACAAGATGGTCGCCGTCATCGAAGGCTATATCGTCGATGCCTACGTCTCCACCGCCCTCGATGACCCCGACCGCGCCGCCGGCATGATGGGCATGGCCCTGCAGATGTGGCAATACGCCAGGAAAAAAGCCGCCAAACAGGAACAGCGCCTCGGCCTGCCGCCGTTCGAGGACATGAAACGCGCCGTCCTTGACCGCCTCCTCGCGCCCGACAGCCGCCTGACCCCAGGGCTCAAAGCCCGCCTGCGCACCCTTCTTAACCTCGCCTGAGCTTTGGAAAAAACTCGGCGGCGGTTTGGCAGGTGGCTTTGGCCAGGGTATCGAGGCTGCACCCCTTGAGCTGGGCGGCGAGGGCGGCGGTGTCGCGCACGAAGGCCGGTTCGCACCGTTTGACGGGGCCGCGATGCGGTTCCGGCACGAGGTAGGGGGAATCCGTTTCCAGCATGAACCGTTCGAGAGGCGTCGCCGCCAAGGCGGCGCGTGCGGCAATTTTGTTTTTGTAGGTGAGGAGGCCGGTGAAACTCACCAGTGAACCGAGCGCCAACACGCGTTGTGCGGCGGCGGCATCGTCCTCGAAACAGTGGAACTGGCCGCGCACGCGGTCGGCGAGCGGGGCCATCAGTGCGAGACAGTCATCCAGCGCGCGGCGGTGATGGACGACCACGTTGAGGCCGAGTTCGGCGGCCAGCTCGAGGTGCTGCTGAAAGAGCCGGGCCTGGCGGCGTTTGTATTCGTCCCAGCCCATGCCCGACCCGCCGGCCCTGGACTCAGGCGCGTGGAAATGGTCCAGCCCCGTTTCTCCGATCGCGACGACTTTGGGATGTTGGGCCAGCGGACGGAGCAGCGGCCGGACGTCGTCCGGGGCTTCGAGGACATGGGTGGGATGCCAACCGACGGCGGCATAGACGGCAGGGAACTGTTCGGCAAGGCGCAGGGCACGCCGGCTGTTTTCGGCATCGGTGCCCACGCACACGATGCGGGTGATGCCGGCTTCGGCGGCGCGGGCGATCACGGCGGGGAGATCGTCGTTGAAACGGGGATCGTTGAGGTGGGCGTGGGTGTCGTAGACTATCGGCGTCATGCGGCCCGCAGGGTAGAGCGCCCACGGAGCGCGCACAAGCGCCGCGCCGCGGCCAGGGCGGATGCCATGAGGAGAATTCCAGGAGCCGGCCCCCGGGGCCGGGGCCGGTTCAGAACGGGTTGCGGGTGTGGCTCAGGAGGCGTTGGTTGGCGCCGTTAAGCGCGCTGGCCACGGCCTCAGCGAGTATCTGGCGGTACCTGGGGGTGGCGATGCGCCGGGCTTCGTCGGGATGCGACAAATAGCCGGCTTCGATGAGGACAGCGGGGCGGTTTTGGCGGCGCAGGACACCGGGGTAACGCGACCGGCGCAGGCCGCGGTCGGGGGCACCGGTATGGCGGACCAGGGCGGTGTGGAGGCGAAAGGCCCAGAACAGGTTGAGCGTGTCGTGGGCGTTATTGGGATGGACTTGCCGGGGGTCGTCGGCGCCTTCGCGGACGAGGTTGGAGGGCAGGCCGACGGGGGTGAGGCAGTAGGTTTCGATGCCGCGGAGGATGGAGCCGGGCGGAGCACTGTTGAAGTGGAGGCTGACAAACAGGTGGGCGCGGGTGCGATCTGCGACGGCGATGCGTTCGGCGATGGACCAACTGGAATCGTTGGTGCGGGTGAGGACGACGGTCCAGCCGGCCGCAGCGAGAAGCGGGGCGGTGCGCAGGGCCCAGTCCAGCACGAAATCCTTCTCCCGACCCTGGCCCGAGGCGGTGCGGGCCCCGACGTCCTTGCCTCCGTGGCCGGGGTCGAGAACGACGGTTCGGCCGTGCGGAAAGGCGGGGCAATCGCGTTGGAGCAGGGGCTGCAAGGTGTGTTGGGCGTCCATGGTGTGAACGCTGAGTTGCCCGGCAACGACCTTAGGGGCGTAGCTCAGCCAGCACGCGATGCCATCCCAAACCACGGCCTGCTGATCGGCCGTGACCGTCATATCGCCGGTCGGGGTGCGGATTTGGAAGGCCGGCCCGGAGCGGTCGGCGATTGGGCGGGGGCGCTCGAAGCGGTTAAAGGCGGCCCAATCGGCGAGGGGCAACCACGGGGGATGGGCGGGCGTGGCCCAGCCGGGTTCGCCGCCGGGCCGGGTTTGGATGGCGGTTGGGGTGCGGGCTGGGGTCGTGGCGGCTGGCGGGCATGGGGACGAGACGGGGCGGATTTGGGGCGGGCGGTTGCGGCATCCGGCGAGGGCGGCTGCGGCGATGATGAGCCAGGCTGCCTGGGGCAGTTTGCACATGGAAGAGATGATGCGGGTTGGCGGGGCGGATATCAAACCCGGATGGAGGGGGGGTGCGGTGCGCGCTTGCGGAATGGGCGGCGGGCTGGCGATAGTGGGGGCGGCATGGATTGGCGGGTGCACATGGTGGGTCGATGAGGTTTCTGGTGGCCATCACGGGGGCCAGCGGGGCGTTGTATGCCCAGCGGCTGTTGGCGGCTCTGGATCCGCAGGCGCACCAAGTGCACGTGATGATCAGCGGCCCTGCGCGGGCGGTGTTGGCGGAGGAACTGCCGGGAGGCCTGAGACTGCCGCCGGGCATCGCAATCCACGACCCGGACAGCATGGAAACGCCGTTCGCGAGCGGCTCGAATCCGCCGGATGCGATGGTGGTGATTCCGTGCACGATGGGCACGCTGGGGCGGATTGCGCACGGGCTGAGCCACGACGCGCTGTTGCGGGCGGCGGACGTGATGCTGAAGGAGCGGAGGCGGCTGATTCTGGTGCCGCGGGAGACGCCGTTGAGCCTGGTGCATGTGAGGAACATGGAATTGCTGCTGACGGCCGGTGCCATCCTGCTGCCGGCCAATCCCTCATTTTATTCGCGACCCCAGACCGTCGAGGCGGTGGCGGACACGGTGGTGGCGCGGGTGTTGGATCATCTGGGCATCGCGCACCGCCTGGTGCGGCGGTGGCGGGAGGAAGCGTGATGGGACGCGTCGTCGGAGCGCTTGGCACCTGGGCTGAATTTGTGAAGTTCGCGCACACGGTGTTCGCCTTGCCGTTTGCGCTGGCGGCGATGGTGGTGGCGGCGCGGCGGATGGATCCTCCGGGCTGGCCGGGGTGGCGCGTTTTCGGGCTGATTTTGGGGGCGATGGTGTGTGCGCGCACGTGCGCGATGGCGTTCAACCGGATTGTCGATCGCCGGTACGACGCGGCGAATCCGCGAACGGCGGGGCGGGCGCTTCCGTCGGGGGCGGTGAGTTTGGCGGCGGCGTGGGTGGTATGGGGACTGGGCGCGGCGGGTTTGGTGGCGGCGGCGGCCCTGTTGAACCCGGTGTGTTTTTATCTGTCGCCGGTGGCGTTGGTGGCGGTGTGTTTCTATTCCCTGACGAAGCGGTTCACGGACTACACGCACGTGTTTTTGGGGGTGGCGCTGGCGCTGGCGCCGGTGGGCAGCTGGCTGGCGGTCCGGGGCGAGGCGGTGACGTGGTTCGAGTTGGCTCAAATGTCGCTGCTGGCGGTGGCGGTGGTCTTTTGGCTGGTGGGGTTTGACATCATCTACGCGCTGCAGGATTACGAATTCGACCGCGCGCACGGGCTGCACTCGCTGGTGGTGGGCTGGGGGCCCAAGAACGCGCTGGACGCGGCATTTCTGTCGCATTTGCTGATGTGGCTGTTGCTGGCGGTGTTCGGGCTGTTGTGCCGGTTTCGACTGGCGTATCTGGCGGGGTTGTTTCTGATTCTCGGCAGCCTGTTGCTTGAGCACTGGCTGGCGCGGCGGCGCAGTTTGAAATGGATCAACGTCTCGTTTTTCCGCATGAACGCCCTGATCAGCATGGTGTTTGTGCTCGCCACCACCGCCGAGGTGGTCTTCCGTGGCGGATTCAAGTTAAGATGACTGGCGCGGCAGGAAGCGATGGGGCATAATCGATGCGGTTTCCAACCAGGGCGCCGGCGCCGAGCCGGTCCCATGCGGGGCGGGGCCGGGGCTGGGTGAGACGCGATGATATCCATTCTGCAACGCGGCGAGTTGGGCGATATGTTTGAGGCGGTGTCTGCCGGGAGGCGGATTACCGAGGCGGACGCGTTGCGGCTGCTGGAGTGCAGGGATTTGAACGCGGTGGGGGCGTTGGCGGAAGTGGTGCGGGAGCGGAAGGTGGGGCGGCGTGCGAGTTTCATCATCAACCGTTACATCAACTACACGAACTACTGCATTCTGAGCTGCCAGTTCTGCTCGTTTTCGCGGAAGAAACGCAACGGCGACGGCTTCGAGTATTCGGTGGAGGAGATTGTGGGGAAGGCGCGTGAAGCCCTGGCGCTGGGGATTACGGAACTGCACATCGTCGGCGGGCTGCATCCGACGCTGCCGTATGGGTATTACGTGGACATGCTCCGCGCCCTGAAGGCGCTCGACCCGCACCTCCAGCTCAAGTGCTTCACGGCCATCGAAATCCTCCATATCGCCCGCCTCGCCAGGAAACCCGTGCCCGCGGTCCTCGCCGAATTGCGCGAAGCCGGTTTGGACGCGTTGACCGGCGGCGGAGCGGAGATCTTTCGGAAGTCGGTGCGGGAGGCGATTGCGAGGGGGAAGGAGACGGCGGAGGAGTATTTGGACGTGCATCGGACGTGGCATCGGATGGGGTGCCGGAGCACGACGACGATGCTGTATGGTCATGTGGAGAGCCTGGCGGACCGGGTGGACCACCTGCGGCAGCTCCGGGATTTGCAGGACGAGACGGGCGGGTTTTGCGGGTTTGTGCCGCTGCCGTATCATCCGGAAAACAACGCGATCCCGGTGTCGACGCCGCCGAGCGGCGCCGACACGTTGCGGACGATGGCCGTCAGCCGCATCTACCTGGACAACATCGATCACCTGACGGCGTATTGGATCGGGCTGGGGGTGAAGCTGGCGCAGGTGGCATTGAGCTACGGCGCCGACGATCTGCATGGCACGATCGTCGAAGAACACATCTTCCGGATGGCCGGCGCGAAGTCACCCCGGGAGCAGACCGAGGCCCAGTTGGTCCGTGCGATCCGCGAGGCGGGCCTTGTGCCCGTCCAACGCAACACCTTCTACGAACCCATCCGCGTGTGGCCGGACGCCCCCGCCCCCGCCGCCGCCGGAACTCCGCCCCCCGGCGCCGCGCGGCAAAACCCGGTCTCCGCATGAATCCGAAGGGCACGCCCGAACTGCGCATTGTGCCGCTGGAGACGCCCGAGGAACTGGCGGCCGGGATCGCCCGGGGCCGGCGCGACGAATGCCGGCAGCGGGAGGAGGCGCTTGAGGACAACGCGCTGGCGCCGTACCGGGTGGGGTCGGTGCCGTATTTGAACGCGGTGCCGCTGACGCGGGGTTTGGAGAGGCAACTGGTGTTCGCGCCGCCGTCGCGCCTGGCGTCGTTGCTGCAGCGCAGGGAGCTGGATGCGGCGCTGGTGAGCACGACGGAGGTGCTGTTCAACGAGGGCTACGACATTCTGGACGGGATTGCGATCGCGTCGCTGGGCGAGGTGAAGAGCGTGTTTCTCGCGCATCGCCGGCCGCTGGCGGAGATGGAACGGGTGTATTGCGACAGGGCGTCGCTTTGCAGCGTCAACCTGCTGCGGGTGCTCCTGGCCGAGCGCGGCCTCCACCCGGAATTCCAACCGCTCGAGCCGCTCGAGCGGGGGGCGCTGCCGGACTTTTTTCTGCTGATCGGGGATCCGGCGCTGGACTTTGCGCGGTCGGCTCCGGAGCATTGCCTGTGGGATCTTGGGGAAGTGTGGACGGACCTGACGCGGCTGCCGATGGTATATGCGGTGTGGGCGTTGCGGCGGGACGTCGAGACCCGCCGGCTTCGGCGGCTGCTGCGCGAGGCCCGGGATTTGGGGATGGACACGCTGGATTCCATCATTGAAAGCCGGACGGAGTACGACCTGGATTTCCGGAAGGATTATCTGGGCTGGCACATCCATTATCATCTGGCCAGCGACGAGAAGCGCGGCATTGCGCGGTTCATCGAGTTGCTGCGCCGGCACGGAACCCAGCCGGTCTACGAGCCGCGCTACGTGACGTAGCCGGCGGCGGGCTGGGCATTCGAGGCATCCGCCGTCTGCCCGCCGGCGGGAAGCAGGGGAGGGGGAGGATTCGCTCAAGGGTGCGATTGCCAACGCGCGGCGCGTTTGATGATCCGGGCCCGTGGGCGGGACGGGCGTCAGGGAAGCTTGAAGTGCCGGGCGGCGTCGAGGTCCCGGGCGATCTGGCGTTTGAGGGCGTCGAGGGAGTCGAAGCGGAGTTCTTCGCGGAGTTTTTCGACGAAGGCGAGTTCGAGTTCCCGGCCGTAGAGGTCGCCTTGGAAATCGAGCAGGTGGGCTTCGACGCGGCGTTGGGGCTGGGGCTGGGCGAGGGTGGGGCGGAGGCCGATTGCCACCAGGGCGGGCCGGGTGAGTTCGGCGGCGCGGGCGTGGGCGACATAGACGCCGTGGGGGGGCACGGCGAGGCCTGGGGTGTCGAGGTTTGCGGTGGGAAAGCCGAGGGTGTGTCCGATCCGGTCGCCGCGGACGACGGTTCCGGCGAGGGCGTAGGGGCGTCCGAGCATCCGGCTGACGGCCTGGAGCCGGCCGGAGGCGATGGCCTGGCGGATGCGGGTGCTGCGGACGGGCTGGCCGTCGAGGCAGACGGCGGGCAGGTCGTGGACGGCGAAGTGGAGTTCCCGGCCGAGGCGGCGGAGGAGGGCGACGTTGCCGCTGCGCTGGCGGCCGAAATGAAAGTCGCTGCCGACGCAGATGCTCTGGATGGGGCCGACGTCGCGGGCGAGGTTGCGGATGAACTCCTCGCCGGTTTGGCGGCTGAGCGCGGTGTTGAATTCGAGCAGCAGTGCGGCGTCCAGCCCCAGACTGGACAGGGCGCGCCATTTCTGGGGGAGCGAATAGACGAGGGGAGGGGCGCGGTCGGGGGCGACGAGGGACAGGGGGTGACGGTCGAAGGTGACGACGGCGCTGAGGGCGGCGGGGGCGGCGGCGGTGGTGGTGGTGCGAAGGATCTGCTGGTGGCCGACGTGGACGCCGTCGAAGAACCCGATCGCCAGGCAAACGGGCCGGCGGCCGGGATTGAGTTGGGCGGCGGTGCGGACGATGTTCATGGGCGGTTCAGCCGACGAGCCGCAGGAAGGGGATGACGCGTTGTTGGAACTGCTCAGCGTTCAGTTTGAGGAGTTGTTCGAGCTCGATGGCGTCGTGGACGTCGAACCTGCCGGAGGCGAGGCGGCGGAGGTGGGCGAGGTGGGCGCCGCAGCCGAGCTGTTGGCCGAGGTCATGAGCGGTGGTGCGGACGTAGGTGCCCTTGGTGCATGCGATGCGGAACCAGGCGAGGGGCTCGGCGTAATCCGTGAAGGCGAACTGGTAGACATGGACGAGGCGGGGTTTGCGTTCGACCTGGACGCCGCGGCGGGCAAGCTTGTAGAGGGGGACGCCGTCCTGTTTGACGGCGGAGACCATGGGGGGGAGCTGAAGCTGGTCGCCGACGAAGCGGGCGGCGGCGGCGTTGAGCTGGTCGAGGGTGAGCGGGGGGACGGGGCGGGTGGCGACGACGTCGCCTTGGGCGTCGTAGCTGGAGGTGGCGATGCCGAGCCGCATGGCGCCGGCGTAGATCTTGTCGTCGGCCATGAGCGTCTCGGAGAGCCGGGTGGCGCGTCCGAGGACGAGCACCAGCAGGCCGGTGGCGTTGGGGTCGAGGGTGCCACAGTGGCCGGCCTTGCGGAGGCCGAACTGGCTGCGGACAAGGTCGACCACATCGTGGGAGGTGGGTCCGGCGGGCTTGTCCACCAGCAGGGCGCCATCCAAAAGGTCGAAGGGTTGCATGAGTTCACGTCGCCCGGATCAGCGCGCGCCGAACAGCCCCGAGAACCCGCGATTCGACGGACACGGGATCGCCCGGGACGCGGGCGCCGGCCGCGGCGGGGTGGCCGCCGCCGCCGAAGGCGGCGGCAATGTCGCCGACGTTGACGGCGGGGTTTTTGGATCGGAGGCTGACGCGGGTGAGGCGGGGTTGGATTTCCTCGAAGAGGCAGGCGACGATGACGGGTTGGATGTTGCGGATATGATCGATGAGGCCCTCGGTTTGGTCGGGGGTGGCGCGGGTTTGGGTGAGGTCGGATTTGCGGAGCCAGAAATAGGCGATTTGATTGAGATGTTTCAGGCGGAACCGGTTGTAGACGCGCTTGAGGAGGGCGACGCGGGACAGGGAATGGGATTGGTAGATCTCATGGCAGATGCGCGCGAGGTTGGCGCCGCGTCTGACCAAGTGGCCGGCGACGGCGTACGTGGAGGGGCGGGTGGTGGGATATTGGAACGAGCCGGTGTCGGTGGAGATCCCGGCATAGAGGCAATCCGCGATGGGTGGGGTGACGGGCCAGCGGGCGGTTTTGAGGAGGGCGTAGACGAGTTCGGCGGTGGAGGGGGCACGGGGCTGGATCCAATTGAGGTCGGCGTAGCGGGTGTTGCCGGCGTGGTGGTCGATATTGACGAACAGCCGGCGGTTTCGGATGAGGGCAGCCACGGTGCCGAGGCGCTCGAGGGTGGCCGAGTCGGTGGCAATGACGGCGTCGAAGGCCCGGCCGGGTTTGGGGCGCTGGAGGATGCCGTCGGGATCCAGAAAGGCGAGCTTCCCGGGGATGGGATCTTCGTTCCAGCAGGTGACATCTTTGCCCTGGTTGCGCAGGGCCAGGGCCAGGCCGATCTGCGAGCCCACGCAGTCCCCGTCGGGGCGCACATGGCCGACGACGCAGAGGCGGCGGGCGTTGCGGATGCCGTTGAGGATGCGCTGGGCGGGGCGGGCCGGCTTCATGGGTCCGGCAGCGTTCGTTCGAGTTCCGCGATGATGTCGAGCACGCGGTTGCCGCGGGCGACGGAGTCATCGACGATGAAGCGGAGGCGGGGAACGTATTTCAGGATGACGGTTTTGGCGACGTGATCCTGGATGCGGGGCCGGTGGTGGAGGAGGGCGTGCAGGCCGGACTGTTGCTGTTGGGGGTTGCCGAGGATGCTGACAAAGACGGTGGCTTGGCGGAGGTCGCCGGCGACTTCGACGTCATTGACGGTGACGAGGCCGGTCTGTTCGAGGGGCAGTTCCCGGCGGATGGCTTCGCCAATCTCGCGTTTCAGCAATTCGCGCACGCGCAGCAATCGGTGGGAGGGCATAAGGCGTGGGGGGGAGGCGCATGGGGGGTGCGGTCAGAGTTGCGCGGCGGTTTTCTCGGTCGTGTAGCATTCGATGGTGTCGCCGACCTGGAAATCGTTGTAACCCTCGAGGCGAATGCCGCATTCCATGCCGGCGCGGACTTCGCTGGCATCCTCCTGGAAGCGGCGCAGCGACGCGATTTGGCCTTCGAAGAGGACGTGGCGGCGGCGGGTGACGCGGACTTTGCCGCGAACGACGCGTCCGGAGGTGACCATGCAGCCGGCGACGTTGCCGCCCTTGGAGAGTTCGATGACCTTGCGGACGTCGGCGGCGCCGGTGACGACTTCGCGCAGGAGGGGTTCGAGCAGGCCGGCCATGGCGTTGCGCACCTCGTCGATCAGCTCGTAGATGATGGAGTAGAGCTTGATCTGGACGCCTTCGCGCTTGGCCTGTTCGGCGGCGGCGGCGTCGATGCGGGTGTGGAAGCCGAGGATGACGGCTTTGGAGGAGCTGGCCAGGACGATGTCATCCTTGGTGATGGTGCCGACGGCGCTGTGGAGGACTTTGAGTTCGACCTTGTCGGACTGGATTTTGTTGAGGGCGTCGACGATGGCTTCTTCGGAGCCTTGGGTGTCGGCCTTGACGATGATGCGGAGCACCTTGGCTTCCTTTTCGGCGAGGGTATCGTAGATGGTTTCGAGCGACACCTTGGGTCCGGTGATTTCGCGGTCGTGGAGCCGGGCGGCGTCGAGGCGTTTCTGGGCTTCCTCGCGGGCAAGTTTTTCGTTTTGGTGGACCGTGAATTCGATGCCGGCCTCGGGCACGCC
This sequence comes from Verrucomicrobiota bacterium, assembly GCA_016935555.1. Taxonomy (GTDB): domain Bacteria; phylum Verrucomicrobiota; class Verrucomicrobiia; order Limisphaerales; family JAFGQR01; genus JAFGQR01. Next base: position 9,823 of record JAFGQR010000041.1, on the reverse strand, counting down.
GTTGAGGCCGAGGATTTGCACGGCCTGGGACGGGCCGGCTTCCTTGAGGCGGGAGCCGTCCTCGTTGATCAGGGCGCGGACCTTGCCGTAATACCTGTCGCACAGCACCACGTCCCCGACGCGCAAGGTGCCTTTGCGGACGAGCACGGTGGCGATGGGTCCGCTGCGTTCGATGCCGGACTCGATGACATTGCCTTTGGCGCGGCGTTTGGGGTTGGCTTTGAGTTCGAGCATTTCGGCCTGGAACAGCACCATGGACAGGAGCTTGTCGACGCCCTGCTTGGTGAGCGCCGACACGTCGACGAAGATGGTGTCGCCTCCCCAGTCGTCGGGGGCGAGGCCCCTGTCTTTGAGTTGCTGGCGGACCTTGAGCGGGTTGGCGTTGGGGTGGTCGCACTTGTTGACGGCGACGATGAGCGGGACGGTGGCGGCCTTGGCGTGGTTGAGGGCCTCGAGGGTTTGGGGCATGACGCCGTCGTTGGCGGCGACGACGAGGATGACGATGTCGGTGACATTGGCGCCGCGAGCCCGCATGGCGCTGAAGGCGGCGTGGCCGGGCGTGTCGAGGAAGGTGATTTGCTGGAGTTCCTTGTTGCGATCGGGGTGGGGGAACGCGATGGTGTAGGCGCCGATGTGCTGGGTGATGCCGCCGGCCTCAGTGGCCACCACATTGGACTTGCGAATCACGTCCAGCAAGGTGGTCTTCCCATGGTCCACATGCCCCATGATGGTCACGACGGGCGGGCGCGGCTGCATGTCCTCCGGTTTGTCCTCCTCGTCCAGTTCCATCGTCCGCGCCGAGATGCGGTCCACCAGGGCGGCGTCGCGGCGCCGCTTTTCCAATTCAAAGCGCGTGCCGAAGTGGGCGCAGAGCCGGGTGGCCACGCCTTCGTCGATGGGCTGGTTGGCGGTGGCCCAAACGTTCATGCTCATCAGTTCGGCAATCACCACGTGGGGCTTCTTGTTCAGTTGCTGCGCCAGGTCGCGCACGATGATCGGCGCCTTCATGGTGATCAGCGGGGCGGTGTCGGAAAGAGCCTCCCGCGGCGGGACCGGCGGTGCCGGCTGAGGCCGGCCCTGGAGCGCCGCCGCGCGGTTGGACGCCGCCGGCGCCGCCGCGCCCCGGCCCATGACCTGCCGGAGGGGAGGCCGCAACTGGCGGGCGTCGGGCCGGTGCCGTCCCGCGTCGCGGCCCTGAGCCGGCCCATGGTCGGCGGCCCTGGCGCCTTCGGCTGCGCGGGACAGGGGTTTGGGTTTGAGATGGATGAATCCCACCTTGTCGCCGATGCGCGGCGGGCGCGGTTGCGGGGGAGGCGGGGGGGGCGGTGGGGGCGGGGGGGCTGGCGGGATTTCGGGAACCGCGGAGGGGGTGGGCGCAGCGGGCGGCGATTCCGGAAGGGGGGGTGCGTCAGCAGAGGGTTCGACGAACGGGGGGATGACGGCCGGGGTGGTGAGATCGAGGTCGGGGGGAAGCAGGACCGGGATCTCGAAAGCGGGAGTGGGGAGTTCGGCGGGCGCGGGCGGCGGCGTTTCCGTGGAGGCGGCGGGTTCGGAGGGGATGGCTGGCTCCGGAGGCGCGATTTCGGGCGCCGTGATGATCATGATTTCAGGAGCGGGCTCGAACGCCGGTTCGGCGGGAGGGGACAGCGCGGAGGAGACGGCAGGAGGCGAGTCGGCGGGGGTGGGGGACGGTTCGGCGCTTGGGGAGTTGGCTTTGCGTTCCGCGAGGATCGTTTCGGTCAGGTATTCGGCGGTGATTTTATCGAGGGTGCTGGAGGCGACTCGGGCGGCGGCAATCCCCAGGGCTTTGGCTTTGGCGAGCACATCTTTGCTTTCCAAGCCAACTTTCCTTGCGATCTCGTAAATGCGAACCGGCATAAAAGTGTCGTACCACCCGCGGCTTCAGCGGCCAAGCGTTCATAGCTGCGGAACGAAGGGGTTAGTTTGTATCAGACTCATGGCATTAGGCAACCGGAGAGTCACCGATTTTAATGGTGCGCCGGGCGGCCTCGTCGCGGGCGGCCTGGAACACGGCTTCCGCCGCGGGGCCGATTTCCGCGATTTCGGACAAATCGGCGGCATCGGCCTGGAGCAGGGCTTCGAGGCTGGTCCAGCCGTGATGGACCAAGGCATCGGCCTGTTCGCGGGTGATGCCGGGGATGTCGGCCAGGGCCTGGACGGCCTGAGCCAGCTTGCCTTCGAAGCCTTCGACGGCGACCTGTTCGGCTTCGATATCAACCTGCCACCCGGTGAGTTTGGAGGTCAGACGCGCGTTCTGGCCGCGTTTGCCGATGGCCAGGGAAAGCTGGTCGGGGTTGACAATGACACGGGCGCGGCGGTGCGATTCGTCGATGTCGAACGATTTCACCTTGGCAGGCGCCAGGGCATTGGTGAGCAGGACCGTGATGTCCTGGTCCCACCGGATGATGTCCACCTTCTCGTTGTTGAGTTCGCGGACGATGTTTTTGACGCGCTGGCCGCGCAGCCCGACGCAGGCGCCGACCGGATCGACTTTCTCGTCGCGGGTCCACACGGCCAGCTTGGTGCGGAACCCGGGTTCGCGGGCGATGGCCTTGATGGTGATGGTGCCGTCGTTGACTTCGGAGACTTCCAATTGGAAGAGTTTGATGACGAATTTGGGGTCGGCGCGGGACAGGATGATTTCGGGGCCGTGCGGGCCGGTTTCGGTGACCTCCTTGACGAAGCAGCGAATGCGCTCGCCGATCTGGTATTCCTCCGTCGGAACCCGTTCCCGGTTCGGCAGCAACGCGTCGTATCGCCCAAGGTCGATGGTCACGTCGGATTTCTCAAAGCGCCGCACCAAACCATGCACGATGTCCCCCACGCGATCTTTGAACTCGGCGAAGATGAGCGCCTTTTCAGCGCGCCGGATATGTTGAAGCAGCGATTGTTTGGCGTAGGTCGACGCGATGCGCCCGAAATCCGCGGGGGTCACTTCCACTTCCACCTCGTCGCCGAGTTGGGCGTCGGGGCGAATCCGGCGCGCCTCGGCGAGCGACACCTGGTCGTGCTTGGAAAGAACCCGGTCGACCACGATCAGTTTTGCGAAAGCCTTGATGTCGCCGTTCTTCGGATTCATCTCGCAACGCAGTTCGCGCGCCGGGCCGATGGCCTTCTTCGCGGCCGTCGTCAGCGCTTCCTGAACCGCGCTGATCAGCTTGTCCATCGGAATCCCCTTCTCGCGCACCCAGTATTCCAAGACACTCAACAAGTCTGCATTCATAAATCCGAACCTGCCGCTTCCCACCAGGGGAATAAAAAAGCCGGCAGACGTAATCTCCGACTTCGCGCATGGCCTCAGCGGCCAGTATTACATTTCGAAGGCACCATAGCTAAAAGACAGGCCGCCAGTCAAGAAGCAAAATGCACCGAATTCAGCACCCACTGTTTTTTGAGATCCCGTTGGCGATCCGGCATCCCCCAGCCCACCCTTCAAACAAGGAACGCCGGGAGCCTGCCGCTCCCGGCGTTCGCCCTTGCTCGATGTTCCCAACGCCGCGGTCTCCGGGGCTCCCGGGGTTGGGAGGGGTCCGGGGCGCCTGGGGACTTGGTGGCGGGGTCGGGGCTTTAGCCCGAATATCTCGCCAGGAACCTGTTGAGAAAAGCAGGTTAGTTCATGCAATCGCAGTTCCCGTACGCGTCGATGAGGGCCTGGGCGGCGCCGACGAGTCTGGCTGCGGTGGCGGGATCGATGAGGTATTTTTGGGACGGCTTTTTGCCGGCGGCGTAGTACTGCACGTAGTGTTCGATTTTGTCGATGAACGCCTGCAGTTGGCTGACGCCTTCGTGGCAGTCGCCGTTGGCAAAACACCTTGCGGCTTCGTTCAGGTGCCTGGCGAGTGTTCTCTTCAGGCTGCGGCCGATGTGGCTCTGTTCCACCATCTGCAGGATGCCGTCCACCGCTTCGGAGCCGTCGGCCACCGTCAGGACGGTGGTGCAGGTGCTGGAGTTGGCGCCGCCGCACTCGGTTCCGCCGGCGGATCCGCTATCGACGACGAGGGTGACGGTATGGGTGCCGGCCTCGAGGGTTTGGGTGAGGATGGGGTCGGTGCCGGCGGGCATGTCATCGACCAGCCACATGAAGGTCAGGGGTTGGCCGCCGGGATCGGAACTGAGGCTGCCGTCGAGCACCACGTCTGCAGCGAGGTTGTCGCAGGCGAGCACGACGTGTTCGGCTTGATCCGCGGTGAGGTTGAGGAGCGGGCCCACGACGATCTGGCACACGGGGCTGCCGGTGCCGGGGCGGACCGTGATGGCGACCGTGGCTTCGGCGGAAGTGCATTCGCCGTCGGTGGCGGTGAAGGTGAAGCTGTCGGTGCCGGCGTATCCCGGTGCGGGCGTGTAGGTGAGGCTGGGCGGGGTGCCGCTCAGGGTGCCGCAGGCGGGGGATTGGACGACGGCGAAGCCCTGGAGGCCGGGGCCGCAGCCGCCGCCGTCGTCAAGATCGCTGCCGGTGAGGGTGATGGCGACAGGGGTGTCTTGGCAGGTGGCGACGGTTTGCGGGTTGGCCACCGGGCAGTGGTTGCCGCCGAGGATTTCAATGCTGACCAGCCCGCGGCTGAAGCACACGCCGTCATCCACGAGGAACGGGAAGCTGTCGGCACCGCAATAGCCGGGGGCGGGGGTGTAGGTGAGATTCGCGCCGGCGCCGCGCAGGAAGCCGTGCGAGGGGGGGATGACCCAGAAGCGGAGCGTTTGCGGCTCGCCGCAGCCGATTTCGCCGAGATCGGCGTCGATGGCGCTCAAGGTGATGGGCATGGAGCTGCCGGCGACGACGACGACGGTTTGGTTTTCGGCCACGGGACACTCGTTGACCGGGGTGACGGTGATGGTGAAGGTGGCGGGTTCGGAGGTGTCGTTGCCGTTGTTGGCGGTGCCGCCGTCGTCGTGCAGCCAGGCGGTGACGCTGGCCACGCCGCAGCGGGCGGGATCGGCGGTGTAGGTGAGCGTGCCGTCGGGGCTGATAGCGGGCTGCACGGCAAACAGGGCGCCGTTGTCGTTGCTGACGATGAAGTCGACGTTTTGGCCGGCTTCCTCCGGGCAGCCGGGGCTGATGTCGGTGGCCCATGCGGGCACGGAGACGGCGCCGGCATTCTGAGGCACGGTCTGGTCCGGGCCGGCCGTGAAGAGCGGCGCGGCGTTGACGCCGATGACCGTCAGGGTTGCGGCGTCGGAGAGAACTTGGAGCGTGGGCAGTGCGACGACCGCGCGGAACATGGCGCCGTCATCCGGGAAGTTGGGGAGCAGCCGGTAGGTGGTGGCGGTGGCGCCGGGGATGTCGACCCAATCGGTGCCGTTGTCGCTGCGCTGCCACTGGTAGACCATGGGCGCGCTCACGTCGGCCGTGAAGCTGCCCTCGGCGGCCACGGCGAATTCGACGGGATCGCCGGAACCGGTGGTTTGGACTTGGACCTGCACGCGGTCAACCTCCCAGTTGGGTGCGGGGACTTCGACGTAGCCTTCGTCCCAGGCGCCCATGAAATGCACGGCGATGGTGTCGCCGCTGTTAAACAGGCCGAGCGTGGCGGTGGTTTCGACGAAGGTGCCGGCTTCGAAGTCGGGGGATTTGCCGTTGAAGGCGAACTTGCCGTTATTGGGCGGGCAATTGCCGCCGATGGCGAGGTCGGTCTTGTAATTCTCGCCGGTGATGTCGGTGGCGGGCACGTAGACGGGGTCGCCGCCATTGACGCTGCACCAGATCGCGCCACTGTCCCACCGGATGCTGGCGTCGCCCTCGAAGTTGTAGCGGTGGTGGAATGTGACGCTGACGGTGCCGCCCTTGGACAGGGTGAGGGTGGGGGTGGAGAGGCGCGAGTTGACGACGCCCTCGCTGCCGTTGGCGGACCAGGTCCCGGCGCCGGCGTTGTAGACCCATGGCCCGGCCACGGTCCCGGTATTCACCACCGCGAAGCCGCCGTTGTCGGCGTTGAAGTCGGCGTCGAGCACGTTCAGGACGGTGCCGCCGCCGGAGCCGCAGCTCACGGAGAAGGTGGCGTCCTGGGGTTGCTGGGTGATGGTGATGGCGGCGCCCAAGTCGCGGTCGAGGGTGTAGATGTATTTGCCGGAGATGGGAAGGTTGCCGGCGGTGAGGGCGGGTTCGCTGGGCAGCTGCCACGTGACGCCGAGGTTGTCGCCGCCGCCGCCTTCCTTCATGAGCGCTTCGAAGTAATAGAACTCGCCGGCGACCAGCGGGATGCCGTCCGGGAAGAGCGTGGTGGAGCGGTTCTCGGGCGCGTCGGCATTACGGCGGGCGGTGCCGAGCCAGTCGCGCTCACTGCACCACACGGGTTCACTGGCGATGAGCACTTTGTTGGCGGGGTTGACGTCGGTGCTCAGCCAGAATTCGCCGTTGTCATCGGAGGCCATGGCAAAGTTGTAGTTGCCGGTCTCGGGCGGTTTGAGCCACCCGGAGATCCGGGTGCCATAGGCATCGGCCTGGCCGGTGACGGTTTCCAGCAGGGGGCGATACCGGACGGCGCTGGGCGAATTTGGGTAGGCGGGGAGGGAGGTGAGGTCGGCGACGGCGTTGCCGCTGCCGATGTTGAACCAGAGTTCCTCGAGGGCGTAGTTGGGGCTGAGGTGGTTGGTGAAGCATTCCGTGGAATCGGGCAGCGGGTTATTGGCCCGGTCGTAGATGCCGGTGAGTTCGACGCAGAACTTCTCGCCGATCGGCAGCAGCTGGCCCGCGTCGAGGGTCAGGATGATGGCGGTCTTGTCGGCGTTGAACACGGCGGACTGGGAGCTGAAGGGGTCGGGCAGGCGATAATTGAACCAATCGGCCGCGGTGAAATCGTCCATGGGTTCCGAGTACTGGATGACGATCTGGTTGAGGGAGGCATTGGCTGAGATCGAGACGACGGACGGCGGGGTGGTGTCGGGGAGCACGGTGACCTCGACGGTGACGGGCACCGGGGTGCCGGAGCCGTCGGCGATGGTGTAGGTGAAGCTGTCGCTGCCGACGAAGTCGAGCGGCGGCGTGTAGCGGAGGGTGTCACCCAGTTGGGTGACCGATCCGCCCTGGGCGCTGGTGGCGCTGACTTGGACCACCAGGATCATGTCGCCATCCGGGTCGACATCATTCGCCAGCAGCGAGGCGAGGGGGTAGTCGGCGGCCAGGGGCTGGGTGGCTTCGACCGTGTCGGCGCCTCCAATCGGGAGTTGGTTGGCGACGAGCGCGGGAGCGATGAGGAAGGTATCGTCGCTGGCGGCGGCATTAATGCCTTGGATGGCCAGCACGTTGGGGCCGGGGACCAGCAGGGAGAGGCTGCCGGTCAGGTCGAGGAGTTGGGGCATGATGGTTTGCTCCACCGTGCGGGTGCCGCTGGCGGCAGCATTCCAAGGGACGGACTGGACGCCGCTGAACACGACGGCGCTGAAGAAGGTGCCGTCGCACCAGTCCTGGCCGACGTTGGGCTGGATGGCGATGTCGAGCGTATCGCCCACCTGCACTCCGGGCACCTCCACAATGTCGTCGCGGCCGGTGCCGTCGGTGCCCTCGATCAACTGGGAATAAAGTGGGGCGCCGTTGTGGAAGATGGCGCCGATGACGCCGTCGCCGCAACCGGTGTTCGATTTGCGGAATCGGAATCGGACTTTCAGGTCGCCGGCGACATCGGAGACCCAGCGGCGCATGACCCAGTGTTCCTCGCCGTTATTGGCCCCATTGGGATGCGAATCTTCCTGGGCCAGGAAGGTCCAGGGGGGATCGCCGGGGGTGAAATTGAAGGCGCCGCCGTCCCAGAATTCGGGCGGGAACAGGGTGAAATCGCCGGCGGCGTAGGTGGCATCCAGGTCGGCGGTTTTATTGTAGTAACCGTAATACCAGCCGTTCTCGCCCTGGGTGCCTGTGGTGGACCAATCGGCGATGCTGTCGGCGTTGGTGACGCCGACGATGACGGTGGGGGCGTTGCGTTTGTCGATCTCGACGCCGTTCAGGTAGGCCACGTAGCCGTCGTTGTATTTCAGCTCCAGCCGGAGGGTGCCGATGTCGGCGGGGTTGGCGACGTCGAAGGGGAACCGGAGGAAGACGGAGGAGCTGACGTCTTTCATGGCGGACTCGAGGTTGGTGCCGATGTCACCCGTAATGCCGGGGCGGAACGGCACGGCACCCGGGTAGACGGTGGCGCGCAGGCGCGAGCCGTCGCAGCCGTCGGCATAGGTGCCATCGGTGCCGAAGGGGTCGAGGGCGAACTCGATGAAGTCGCCGACGTTGACGCCCGGGAGGATGACATAGGTGTCGATGCCGGTGCCGTCATTGTAGGCGACGGTGTAAGCGAAGACCTCGGTGCCGTTGTGCAGAACGCGGAGGGTGGTGCCGTTGCCGCAGCCGGTGTTTTGCTTGCCGAACTGGACGCGGATATTGATATCGCCGGCGAGGGTGCTGACCCAGCGTTTGATGGCCCAGTGGGTGGGGGTGGGGCCGGCCGGATGCCAGTTGACCTGGCCGATGCTGGTCCAGGGCGGGTCGCCGGGGATGATTTCCCAACTGCCCGAGAGCTGCCAGCGCGAGTCGTTTGCGGCGGTGAAAAAGTCGGTGGCGGGCTCATAAACGCCGTTGGCGTCTGCGGTCTTCTCGTAGTAGCCGTAATACCAGCCGTTCTGTCCTTGGGACCCGTTGCCCCAGGCGTCCGTGGTGTCCGTGGTCGCCACGGGCGTCACCAGCACGCCTTCGATGATGCGGACGGTCATCTGGCTGCCGTCGGAGTCGTCGTCGGTTTCTCCGGCGGGCCCGATGGGAGTTTGGACGAAATCGAGTTTGTCGCCCACGTTGAGCGTGGTGTTGACCAGGACGGAGAAACCGCCGGTGTCGCTGCCGGCGATGGCCTGGGAGAAGATGGGCGTGCCGTTTTGAAAGATCTTGCCGGTGACTCCGGTGCCGGCGCTGGCGCTCTTGCGCAGGTGGAACTGGATGGTCACCTCTCCCGAGTAGGTGCTGATCCACCGGCGAACAGCCCAGTGTTCACCCCCATTGTTGATGCCGTTGGGATGGATTTCGGTCTGCCCGATGGTGTCCCAGGGCGGGTTGGCGTCCGGATTGCCGGAAGTGCCCAGCCGCCACGCCGAGGACACAAAGTTCCAATTCGGATCCGTGAAATTGAAGTCCGTGTTGGGGTCATAGGTTGCGTCGGCGTCGCCGCTCAGGTCGTAGTAGCCGTAGAACCAGTAGTTCTCGCCCTGACGCCCGGCTGCCGACCACTCGGAGACCGAGTCGGCGACCACACGGGCCTCGTAGCCGCCCGCGCCGGACTGGTAGCCGACGCCGCTAATGCCCGCCGTCCACGTGGACGCATCGAACGCCGGGGCTTGCCAGGTGTTGCCCAGGCTGTCGTCGGCGGGAACAAGGATTTGGACCGGCGATCCGTTGGAGATCAGCAGGGTGCCTGCAGACGCGGGGAGGACCGCGAGTGCGATGCTGGAAGCGACAAGGAGAATTTTGGGCAGGACGCGAGAAATAGCCCGGCACAAAACCACATCACGAAGGTTTTTGCTCATAACGCAGTATTTAGGGTTGGTACTTAAGTGAAGTTTATCAGGCGAACGGCCAAATGCAAGCCAATAATCGGCCCGGATAGGGGTCCCGAATTGCGCGGGTCGGGGCTGCGGGGAGGTGACCGCGGGTGCCGCGGGTTGGCCCGCATTGCTCAGCGCCCTGTGAGAAATGCGCCTGAAGGGCCGCAGGGCGGGGCTCACCCCGCCCGAGCGCGAAAGCACTCTATGGCGAGCTCAGTCGGCCCATAGAGCGCTGGGCGGCCCGCCCTCCCGGGCGGGTGCATTGCTCACCAGGAACCTGGTGAGCAATGCA
>JAFGQR010000040.1 GCA_016935555.1 Verrucomicrobiota bacterium | reverse complement strand
TCCAACGCCGCCCCGAAATCCACACGCCGCTCCCCACACACCTTCACCGCGTCCGCAACCCGCCCCAGCCGCCGCCGGCGCGCGGGAGAAGCGCGACGGGTGGTCAGCACAATCACCGGTGAGCACCGGCGCCGAAACACGCGCGCCCGCGGATCCACCGTGCCGGCGCCCGAGACGATCACCCGCAGGTTGAATTCCGACAGTCCGCGCCGAAGCCGCAACCGGCGATACCGCAACCCGCCCGGCCCCATATCCACCGCCCCCTCCTCCACCGTCCGTGCGCCGCACATCACGGCGTCCGCCCCGGCCCGCAGCTCGAGCAGATGCCGCTGGTCCCGCGCCCCCGTGAAACGCGTCACTGCCCGGTTGGCCGTCGCGATCTTCCCATCGGCCGTGATTGCCATGTTCACCACCACCCAGGGACGCCTTCTCGCGCGGGGCGCGCGGCGGCGGATGCGGCGGTTTTCCACGACCGTGCCCGGGTTCACGGCGCAAGCCATGCGGCGGCGGCAGGCCAGTTGCGCAGCAGGGTGAACAGCACAAGAACGCCCAGCCAAACCCACGGCCAGATCGGCCGTCGCCAGAACCCCACCCAGTCCCGGCCCGTCACGCGTCTGAGCACATGGCACGCCGCATACACGCCGCCCAGAACCCCCAAAACCACCGCCATCGGATTGAGCGCCCACGCCGCCGCCACTCGCCCGTGCAACAACGCGTGCGCCGCGCGCAAGCCGCCGCAACCCGGACATTGCCACCCGGTCAGGCTGAACATCAGGCACCGCGGATAAATCGCATAATCCTCCGGCGGCAGCTCATACAAGACCGCCGCACACACCACACCCGCCACCGCCAACACCACCCGCGGCATCGACCACCACCGGGCAACCCGCAGCCGCCATCGGCCCACGGCCGGCAACGCCAGCCCGGGCGCCGGCGGCCCCTGGATGAGGGGCGGAACGGCCCCCGCCGCGGCGGGCCGCGCCAGCCCTGCGCCGCCCCGCGCGCAGGGTGAATCCGCCGATCGATGCTCCGCCGCCGCCATCGCCCGTCACCCTCCGCCCGCAATCACCGCCTCCAGCTTGGCCGAGACCCGGCCGCTGTCGATCAGGCTGCCGGCAAGTTCCCAGCCCTCCGCCAGACTGCCCGCACGCCCGCCCACCCAAAGCGCCGCCGCCGCGTTCAACAGCACCACATCCCGCCTCGGCCCCCGCTCCTCACCCCCCAGCACACGGCGGATCAACTCCGCATTCCATTGCGGATCGCCTCCGAGCAGATCGTCCACCCGCGTGGGCGCCACCCGGAACTGGCCCGGCGACACCGTGAACAGATTCACCCCCTCGGGCGAATGATACTCGGCCGCGGTGGTTTCCCCGGCGGTCGACAACTCATCCATCCACCGTCGCACCGCGCTCCCACCCGGATTGGCCGCCCCCCCCTCAAGCCGGAGTCCGCCCCCCGGCTCGGGCCCGTGCACTTCCCCGCTCACCACCATCCCCCGACGCACCCCCAGCGACTGAAGCACGCGCGCCATCCGCTCGCACAATGGGGGCCGCGGCACGCCGATCAGCTGCGCCGTCGGCCGCGCCGGGTTCAACAGCGGCCCCAGGACGTTGAACAGCGTCGGCTGGCCGCGCTCGGCACAGAGCTTGCGCGCGGGGACGATGTGTTTGAAGGCCGGATGGTACGCCGGCGCGAAGAAAAACGCGAAACCGTGCTCGCGCAGGCTGCGAGCTGCCTGCGCGGGCGTCAGGTCGATGCGCACGCCCAGCGCCTCGAGAACGTCCGCGCTGCCCGTGCGCGAGGTGACCGCACGGTTGCCATGCTTGGCCACCGCAATCCCGGCCGCGGCAGCCACAAACGCCGCGGCGGTCGAGATGTTGAATGTCCCCAGCCGGTCCCCCCCCGTGCCCACCACGTCCAACACCTCCCCCGCGCGAAGCTCAGCGTCCAACGGCACCGCCACCGCCCGCGCCCGCAGGGCGCGCGCAAACCCGGCGATCTCCTCCGCCGTCTCCCCCTTCCGCGCCAGGGCAGTGAGAAAATCCGCCTTCGTCGCGACGGCCACACCCTCGTCCGCCAGCCACGCCACCGCGTCCGCCACCTGATGCGGCTCCAGCGATTGCGCCGCCGCCACCTGTCGGGTCAATGTCTCGAGCACGCCCCCCAGCGTAAACGCCGCCGCCTCCCCAAAGAAAGATCAAACAGCTAGCGAGCGCCCATCTCCGCCGTGACGGCGGGGCTTCCTTGGGACAGAAACTGGGACGAACATCGAACGCCGAACGCCGAACATCCAACATCGAATGGGGCTGACGCGCACGCCATGCGCCGGGGCCAATGGACAACCAGTGAATGGTGCCGTGTCGCGTTGAGCGTTGAGCGTTGGACGTTGAGCGTTGAGCGTTCGGTGTTCGAAATTCCATGGCTCTGATCATCAGCCACTTAACCCTCGAGTTTCTGGAGAGAGTCCTTGACGGTCGCCCCGGAACTTGCCCCTTGCAGCGCGCAACCTTGATCTGCCAGCAACGAGTTTCACGGGTTAAGGACTCTAAACTAGCACGTCCTTCCCGCTGGCGGCGGAGGTGGAGATGGCCTCGAGGATGTGTTGCAGCCGGAGCGACTGGTCGAGCGGCACAATGGGCTTGCGGCCCTCCAGCACACATGCCGCAAAATGATGAATGCAGTCCTCGGCATGCGGCGCCCGGGGCGCGCTGGGCTGAAGCATCTCCCAGCCATCCATCATGCCCCGCAGCAGGCGCGCCGGGAACAGGCTCACGCCCCCGTGCGTGCCCAGCACCTCCACCCCTTGCTCCCGGCCGTCGTCGGTCAAAAACCCCGCCCACGCCGCTTCCAACGACACGGTGCGCCCGCTCTTCATTCTGATCAGCGCCGCCCCGAAATCCTCGACATCGAACAGGCGCGCCGGCGCCGGATCGGCGCGCGCCGTGTCCAGCTCGCCCACACCGCGCGCGCCCAGCTTGCCGTGCTGGACGGCGGATACGGATTTCACCTCGAAATCCTTCATGAGGTGCAGGGCCAGATCGAGCACGTGGAGGCCGAGATCCAGAAGACACCCGCCGCCGGACAGGTGTTTCTGCGTGTACCAGGAACCAATCTTCGGGATCCCGGCGCGCCGCAGCCAGAAGGCGCGGGCGTGATACATCTCGCCCAGGTCGCCGCGATCGATGAGCGCCCGGGCCAGGACCGTGTGTCGATGGAGGCGCAACCCCTGGGCGAGCATGACCGTGCGCCGGCTTTTCCTGGCGCTGTCCGCCAGACGCTGGGCGTCCCTGGCACGCACCGCCATGGGGGGTTCCAGCAGCACATGCTTGCCGGCCTTCAAGGCGTCCAGCGCCACCGTGGCGTGCAAGTGATTGGGCACCGCCACCGTCACCGCCTCCACATCCGGCTGGTCCAGCAGCTCCCGGTAATCCGAGTAGCTCCGCGGCACGTGAAACCGCTCGCTTGCCTCGCGCGCCCGCCGGGCGTGCGTGTCGGCGATGGCCACCGCCGTGGCGCGGGGTGTGGCCGCCAGCCGGCTCAGGTGATCCATGCCCGCAGCGCCCACCCCAATGACTCCACAGCGAAGCTTGTCGGCCATAAAACAGGCGGATGTCGATTCACGACAGGCCCCCGTGCACGCGGTGCCCGCGGCAGGGTATAACCGGTTCGAGGCCGCTTGACAACTTGGAACTTGCACACCCGCTTTCCTGGCCATGCGCCCCACGGCTGCGACCGGCGTCGTGCCGCGGAGCCGCGCCGCCCCCCAACCGCCGCCATTCAACCCCGCCAACCCTCTCAATAGCCTTGCCAGACGCCGTCCCAATCCCTAAGGTCGAGACACGATGGAAAACGTGGTCATTATGGGAACGGGGTGCGCGGGTTTGACGGCCGCGCTTTACGCGGCGCGGGCCGACCTCAAGCCGCGCGTGCTGACGGGCACCATGCCGGGCGGACTGCTGACCACCACCAGCACGGTCGAGAACTTTCCGGGATTCCCCGAGGGCATCGGCGGGTACACCCTGATGACACGCCTGCAACAACAAGCCGAACGATTCGGCGCGCGCGTGGAGTTCGCCACCGTGGACCACGTCGACTTCCTCCAGTCGCCGCTGGCGGTCGTCGTCGACGGCCAGCGCGTGGAAACCCGGGTCGTGATCATCGCCACCGGCGCCAGCCATCGCCGCCTGGGCCTCGAAAGCGAAGCCCGGCTCGAGAACCGGGGTGTGACCTATTGCGCGACGTGCGACGGCGCCCTGCCGGTGTTCCGCAACCAGCCGCTGGTGGTCGTGGGCGGCGGCGACTCGGCGTGCGAGGAGGCCCTTTACCTGACGCGATTCGGCTCGAAGGTCTACCTGGTCCACCGCCGCGATCAGCTGCGCGCCTCCCCCATCATGGCCACCCGCGCCCTCGCCCATCCAAAAATCGAGCCGGTGTGGGATTCGGTGGTCACGGACATCGAGGACGTGGCGCAAAACAAGGTCACCGGCGTCCAGATCCGCAACGTCAAGACGGGCCAGACGAGCAGGCTCGAGTGCGCGGGCGTGTTCGTCGCCATCGGGCTGGTGCCCAACACGGGCCTTTTCAAGGGCGTCCTCGACCTCGACGCCAACGGCTACATCATACCCCACCGGGGCGCCACCACCAATATCCTCGGCGTGTTCGTGGCCGGCGACTGCGTCGACTACGTGTATCGGCAGGCGGTCACCGCCGCCGGCATGGGCTGCGCCGCCGCCATCGAAGCCGAACGCTACCTCGCCACCCTCCGCCTCTGACCCCCCCCCCCCCCCCCCCCCCCCCCCCCCTCCCCCACCCCCCCCCCCCCCCC
>JAFGQR010000039.1 GCA_016935555.1 Verrucomicrobiota bacterium | reverse complement strand
GGGGGGGGGGGGGGGGGGGGTTGGGCGGGGGGGGGGGGGGGGGGGGGGTGGCAGGCGGACATGTATTTGGAGGGGAGCGACCAGCATCGCGGGTGGTTTCAGTCGTCGCTGTTGCTGTCGCTGGCGGGCAATGGGGCGGCGCCGTATCGGGCGGTGCTGACGCACGGGTTCATGGTGGATGCGGACCGGCAGAAGATCTCCAAGTCGCGCGAGTCGAAGGCGGCGGACCAGGGCAAGGCGGCCGGGCTGCAGGCGCCGGCCGTCTACGAGAAGCCGCAGACGGCGGACCGTTACGTCGACGAGCATGGGGCGGACGTGGTGCGGTTATGGGTGGCCTCGCAGGACTTTCGGAACGACGTGGTGGTGAGCGTGGAGCGGATTCGGAAGGTCGGCGAGACGTATCGGGTGATTCGCAACGCGCTGCGTTACGAGCTGGCGAACCTGTTCGATTTCGACCCGGCGCGGCACCGGGTGTCGGAGGCGGCGCTGACGGGATTGGACCGTTGGATGTTGGGGGAGTTGGCGGCGTTGGAGCGTGGGGTGGCGGCGGCCTACGAGGCGTGCGAGTTTCACGCGGTGTACCAGAAGCTCAGCCAGTTTGCGGCGGTGGAGTTGTCGGCGGTGTATCACGACGTCGTGAAGGACCGGCTTTACACCGACCCGGCCGGGTCGGCGCGGCGGCGGTCGACCCAGACGGCGCTGCACCGGCTGGTGGAGACGATGTGCAAGATGCTGGCGCCCCTGCTGGCGTTCACCGCCGACGAAGCGTGGGAGAGCATTCCGGGCAAAGCCGTGGCTTCCGTGCACCTGGCCGAGTGGGTGCCTTCGGACTTCGCGCTGCCCGAGGCCGAGCAGGCGGTGTGGCGGGAGTTGTTTCGCTTGCGGGACCAGGCCCTGATGGAGCTGGAGCGGGCGCGCCAGGCCAAGACGATCGGCAAATCGCTCGAGGCGAAACTCACGCTGAGCGGGTCCGAGTCGGCGTTGGCCATGGCGCGTGCGCAGGCCGAGGCGTTTCGGGAGCTGGTGAACGTTTCCCAGCTGGAAGTGGTGTCCGGAGGGGAGGGACCGGTGTGTTTTGCGGTGAGCCGTGCCGAGGGGGAGAAATGCGAGCGCTGCTGGCACTGGGACCGGAGTGTGGGGTCGGTGGCGGAGCATCCCACGATCTGCGCGCGTTGTGTGGAGGCGGTGAGTCTCGGGACGTAGGGGCTTCATGGGACTCCAAGGCTCACGAGGATCTACGCCGGCGCCCGGCGGCGGGATTCAGTCCCCGACGTGAACGGGTGGAGGGGGGAGGGTTCAGGGACGGGTTCAGGGCAGGCGCTCGCGGCGCGCGTAGCCGGTGTTGAGATCGTGCCAGTATTCGATGTCGTCCTCGTCCTTCTCCCAGCACAGGAACACCTCGCGTCCGCCGAGCACGGCGGGGAAATCGACGACGCCGCGGTCGAGGTCCTTGATTTGGAGGTCGCGCCGGTGGAACTCGCGGAGGAACCGTTTCATGGTGCCCAGGAGGCGGACCCAATCGTTGGTGGAGGGGCCGCCCACGTCGCAGCCCTGGGCGATGCGCTGGCCCAGGCGCTGGTCGAGCCGGGCGAGTTGCGCGCGGCATTGGGCCAGGCGTTCCAGCCACCGGCGGAGCTCGGGGAGCAGCGCCCGGGCTTCGTCGAGGGTGTAGTGGATTCGAAACTGGTGGCCCATGCGGCTAGCGAGGCGCGGCGCTGTCGGCAGCCGGACGGGCGGGGGGCAGGCTGTCGAGTTTTTTGAGGATTGCCGGTTTGAGGTCGGCGGGTTCCAGGGTGAGGGCTTTTTGCCAGGCTTGACGGGCTTGTTCGGGCTGTTGGAGGGCGAGGAAGACGTCGCCGAGGTGATCCTGGAGGGTGGCGTCGGGTTCTTCGGAACACGCGATGGCTTTGAGGAGGTGGGGCAGGGCGTCCTGGGGGCGGTTGAGGCGGTAGAGCACCCAGCCGAGGCTGTCGAGGAAGGCGGCGTTCTTGGGTTCCTGGCGGACCGCCTTTTCGATCATCTCGCGGGCTTCCTGGAGGTTTTCGCCGCGATCGGCCCACATGTAGCCGAGGTAATTGAGGGCCTCGCTGAAGTCCGGCGCCAGGGCGAGGCATTGGCGGAAGCTGCGGGCGGCCTCGTCGTATTGCTGATGGCGTTCGTAGGCCGCGCCGAGCTGGAAATAGAACAGGTGGTTGAGGCGGTTGGTGTCGGTGGCGCGCGCGACGACTTCGGCGGCGACGAGGTGCTCGACGGCTTGGCGGTATTGTTTGAGGCGGCCGTGGGCCAGCCCGGTGTAGAACTCGCCCACGAAGTTCGGCTTGAACCGGTCCCGGGCGTTGGCGAGGGTTTGGAGGGCAGGGGCTGCCTGGTCGAGGCTGAGCTGCGCTCCGGCGAGGTCGTAGTAGGCGGGTTCGAACTTCGGATTGAGCAGGACCACCTTGCGGAAGCAGTCCACGGCATTGGTCATGTCTTTGGCCTCGTAGGCCAGGCTGCCCAGCCAATAGTAGGGGCGCGGGTCGGTGGGATGAAGCTCGATGATGGAGCGGAGGTGGGCGGCCGCCTGCGTGTAGTCCTTGTTGCGGAGGTAGAGGTCGGCAAGTTTCTCGCGGATGCCCGGCAACTGGGGAAACTGTTCGAGGAGCTTCTCGTACATCCGGGCGGACTGTTCGGTTTCCCCGAGGAATCCCAGCCCGTCGGCGATTTTTTGCAGCACGATCGGGTGGGTGGGATTCATTCGGGCGGCGCGCAGCAGGACTTCCTTGGCGTGTGCCCGGGCGGTGTTGTTGGTGCCCGACCGGCTGAATGCCAGGTAAAACTCGCCCAGTTCGGCGAGGAATTCGGCGTCGGTGTCCGGTTGCCGGGCGGCTTGGTCCAGCACGGCCAGGCCTTCCTCGGACTGGTGTTCCTGGAAATGGAGTTGGGCCAGGTGCCGGTATCCTGCGAGCAGGCCGGGCGAGACTTCGATGGCCTTGCGGTTGGCGGCGATGGCTTCGGCCGTGTTGCCGCTGAGCGCGTGGACGAGTCCCAACTGGGCGTGCATGAGGCCGGAAGCGTCTTCCTGGGCCGCTGCCTGTTTCATGAGCTGCAGCGCCTTGTCGATCTTCTTGAATCGCAGCAGCCGGCCGGTGATTTCGAGGACCAGCGCCTCGTTGGTGATGTCCTCCAAGCCGGCGCGAAGGTATTCCTCCGCCGCCTCGTCGTGCCGGTCGTTCAGGTCGTGCAGATACGCCGTGGCGAACCGGGCCTGGGCTTCGGTGCGGTGGCTGACCGCTTTCGGCGAGAAATCCCGCTGGGGATCGGCGGGGGCCATGGACGCCGCACCGTCCGACGCTGCGGGGGGACGGGAGCGGGTGGCACACCCTCCGGCCATCAGGGCCAAGAGCAGCCCGCCTGTAATTGCGCTACGCATGCCTTGCTCGTCTGGACGCCATCATGCCGGTCGAGTCCGCACCGTCCCGCCATGACCGAGGGGCGCCGGCACAGTACATTGCCTCCTTGTCCGGCCCCCACGCCCGTGGGACCGCTGCGGGTGCGGACTCAGATCGCCCGGGCCGGCTTGCGCCGGGCCGGGGCGGCTCCGGTTTACTTCTGCCAGGTGCGCTTCTTGTGGCGGTTCGCGCGCAGTTTCTTGCGCCGTTTGTGTTTGTTGATCTTCGATTTCCGGCGTTTTTTCAGTGAACCCATAGGGATACGATTTGCAGCAACAGGCGCCGCCGTTCCCCGGGCAAGCGCGAACCGGCGCGCCTTTGCCCGGGGGGGCTGGGGCCCATCGGGCGGAGTTAGTAAACGACTTTGTTCAACGGATATTCAATAATGCCTTCGGCACCGGCGGCTTTCAACTGGGGAATGAGTTCGCGCACGACGTGTTCTCCGATGACGGTTTCCACGGCGACCCAGCCGTGCTGGCTGAGGTGGGAGATGGTGGGGCGGCGCAGGGCGGGCAACTGTTCCAGGAGGCTTTTGAGATTGGGTTCGGCGATGTTCATCTTGAGGCCGACCTGGGTTTCGGCCTCGAGCGCGCCTTGCAGCAGCAGTGCCATCGTCTCGATCTTGCGCCGTTTCCACGGGTCCAGCCAGGCCGCCTGGTTCGCAATCAGCCTGGGGGTCGACTCCAGCACCGTGTCCACAATCCGCAGCTTGTGCGCCCGCAGCGACGAGCCGGTCTCCGTCAACTCCACAATGGCGTCCACCAGTTCATGGGCTTTCATTTCCGTGGCTCCCCACGAGAATTCGACTCTGGCGGAGACGCCCTGTTTGCGCAGGTAGTTCCGGGTGAGCCGGACCACCTCGGTGGCGATGCGCTTGCCCTCGAGGTCCTTGGGCGATCGGACCGGCGAGCCTTCCGGGACCGCCAGCACCCAGCGGGCCGGCTGGCGCGTGGCCTTGCTGAAAAGAAACTCGCCCACCTCGTGAACGTTCGAGCCGTTCTCCTGTACCCAGTCCCGCCCGGTGATCCCGCAGTCCAAAAACCCCAGCTCCACATACCGGCTGATTTCCTGCGCCCGAATCAGGCGGATCTCGAGTTCCGGGTCGTCCACGTAGGGCATGTACGACCGGCTGCTCACGGAAATGTTCCACCCCGCCTTGGCCATCTTCTCGATCGTGGCCTCTTGCAGACTGCCCTTGGGCAGGCCGAACCGCACAATGTTCGCCGCCGCCGCCGCCGTCTTCGTTGTCGTCTGTTTCGCTTTGCTCATCGTGACCTGGCTGTGCCCGGGCCAAGCCGCCTTTTCGGGGGCACGGCGCCGGGTCCGCGCGTCATTGTCGCGCGTCAATCGGGCCGCATTGTCCACAAATCGCCCGGTCTGGCGATGATTTTCTTGCGGAGGTGCCGGGCGCGGGCCGCAACGGGTTCAGGAGCGTCGGGCCGGAGCCGGCGGGTTTGGGCCGGGCAGTGGCTCGTGCGCTTTGCGGCCGTAAACGCGTTCGTAGGCGCGGCAGGCGGGACACAGGTGGGATTCGACCCGTTTGACCAGCCAGAACGCCGCTCCGCGCTGGCGTTTGCGCGCCTGTCGGCAGACGGGGCAGGCCAGGCACAGGGCCGCCAGTTGGCGGGCCATGGCAGAAGAGGGGGAGGGGGTCATGGTTCAGTTTGGTTCAAGAGGGTTGCCGGCCAGGAACGACCACGCCAGCGGGACGGTGACCCGCGGGCCGCGGGCCGACTGGAGCACGACGGCGGCCGGCGTGTCAGCCGGGCGGATGTCACGGACGCGGTCAAAGGACCGGGGGATGGGGGCGACGCTCATGACGTAATGGACCACGAGGGGGCGCCGGCGATGGAGGGTCAGGCAGGTGGGTTGACCTGCGGCGCGGAGCGGGTTGGCGCGGGCCGACTCGGCCAGGCCGTAATGGAAATAAGCGGTCACTTCCTCGAGGCCGAGGACGTTCACGTGGCGTCCGTTCCAAGGCGGGTAATGGCGGCCGCCATTGGACATCCAGAGCAGCGTGTGCCGCAGCACCCGCGCATCCTTCAACGCGAACCACACGTAGCCCTCTTGCGGGAACGTCACCGCCGTCCAGCCGAAGGGCGCGCGCGGGCGGCCGACGAGCAGGGCGAGGTCCTCGAACCCGCGCCGGGCCGGGTATCGGCTGAGGTCGGCGGGTGTGCCCGTGACGGTGGCCACGCGGTCGAGTCGCGTGAAGCGGGTGCCGGCTTTCAGGAGGCAATAACCGCGCGCTTCGGGGTGTTCGACGGGTTGCGGTGGGACCAGGCCGTATTGGAACGGGCTGGTGGTGAGGACGCCGCTGTTGGGGCTGTCGGGGAAACGCAGCATCGCATGGTGCCCGCACGACATCGGCCCGGAGCCGTCGCTCACCACGGTGCGGCAATACACGGCATCGTGGCCGTCCACCAGCGACAGGTGGCGTTCCACCCGCGCGGGGCGCGTCCGCATGCTCATCCTTAGCCGGAGCGTGGTCGTGGCGCCGTGGCGGTCCAGCCCGGCGCATGTCCAGGGGCGATTGGCGGTTTCGCCATGCAACGGGTGCCGTTCGCGCCCATACGGCGTGGTGTTGCCCCCGAAGGGCAGACAGAAGAAATCCCCGCGCAACAGCCCGATCAGCGGCGGCGTCCCTGGCGCTTGCGGCTCGTTCCACCAGGGCGCAATCGCGAAGGGCTCGATCCGGCGGCCGCGCCGGTCGAACACGACGGGCGCCACGTGGGCGCCCGTCCGGGTGACGAAGGCTTCGACGGTGGAGGAGGCGATGCGCCAGGAAGGCTGGCCGAACACGATGCGTGGGGCGGGAGGCTTCATACGGCTGCGTTTTACCGGACCTGCCCCGCCAGCTCAACGATTTCCGGCGGGCCGGCGCGGCCCACCCAAAGCCGGAATCGCCGGCGGCATCGTCGAGGTGTGCCGGCCGCGGCTCGTCCGCGCCGCGGGGATCGAGCGTGGGAAGGCTTGCGCTCCCTGCGCACTGTGCGTGGGCGTCGGGGCATGGTTTGCCTTGCCACCCCGGCGGCGGTCCGTGCAAGCTTGCGGGTCTGCAACCGTTGAATGCGATGATCTCGAAACCCATACTGGCGCTCGCCGTGTTCGGCGGGCTTCTGGCTCAATCTGCGGCGCAACTCTCGGAGCGGGTTGGCGATTGGCCCCAGTGGCGCGGGTTGCACCGCGACGGGGTATCGCGGGAGACCGACCTGCTGGCCGCCTGGCCCGACGACGGCCCGACATTGCGGTGGACCCTCCGCGACGTGGGGATCGGCTACGGCGGTCCGGCGCTTGTCGGCGAGCGACTGTATCTGCTGGGCGACTTGCCCGGCGGCTGTCACGTGATGGCGGTCGAGCGGCTTTCGGGCAGGCTGCTTTGGAAAACCCGGATTGGCCCTGCGGGAGGCAACGCCGCGTATCCGGGGCCGCGCGCGACGCCGAGCATCGACGGCGACCTGCTGATCACCATGACGCAGCACGGGGACGTCGTCTGCCTGGATTTGGGCGACGGGCGACTGCGCTGGCAGAAGAGCCTCGAACGCGACCTGGGCGGGGAGCACCCAAGGTGGCATTTTGGCGAGTCGCCGCTGGTGGATGGGGACCGGGTGATTTGCACGCCGGGGGGTTCGGGGGGTGCGCTGGCGGCGTTGGACAAGCGGACGGGGGCAGTGTTGTGGCGCAGCGGCGGCATCACCGATCCGGCGGCCTACGCCTCACCGGTCATTGCGCACGGTGCGGGGCAGCGGCAGTATGTGCAGCTGACAGCGGAGCATGTTTTCAGCGTCGCACCGGCCTCGGGCGCGGTGCTGTGGAGCGTGCCGCGCCAGGGGGTGCGCGCGGTTGTGCCGACGCCGTTGATTGCGGGGGACGAGGTATACGTGACGTCGGGCTACGGGTGCGGGTGCAATCTGTATCGGGTGGAGAGGCGGGGGGGCGGGCTGGCGGTCCGGGAGGTTTACTCCGGCAAGGGGATGGTGAATCACCATGGCGGGGTGGTGAAGCGGGGTGATCATGTGTATGGCTATTCGGACGGCGCGGGCTGGACGTGCCAGGAATTCGGCACCGGCAAGGTGACGTGGTCGGATCGGGGGATTGGGAAGGGGTGTGTCACTTGCGCGGACGGCCATCTGTATTGCCGCAGCGAGGATGGGTGGATGGCGTTGGTGGAGGCGACGCCGGAGGGGTATCGGGAGAAGGGGCGGTTCAAGCAGCCCGAGCGCAGTTCGAAGCGGGCGTGGCCGCATCCGGTGATTGGGGGCGGTTGTTTGTATGTGCGGGACCAGGCGGTGCTGTTGTGTTACGATGTGCGGCGTGGAGGCTGAGGGTGTTATGGTGATTGTACATGTTCATGTGCGGGTGAAGCCGGACTGTGTGGAGGCTTTCAGGCAGGCAACCGCCGAGAATGCGCGGGCCAGCCTGGAGGAACCCGGCGTGGCGCGGTTCGACGCGGTGCAGGAGGTGGAGGATCCCACGCGGTTCGTGTTGGTGGAGGCCTACCGAACCCCGGAGGACCCCGCCCGCCACAAGGCAACCCCCCACTACGCCCGGTGGCGGGACGCGGTGGCACCGATGATGGCCGAGGCGCGCACCAGCGTGAAATACGCCAACGTGTTTCCGGCGGACGCGCGCTGGTAAGGCGCGCTATCCCAGCACGCGATCCATCTGCTCCTTGATGGTCTTGAGCCGCTTGCGGTCGCCGCCGCCGACTTCGGCGGTGGCCCAGCCGCAGAAGTTGAGCTTCGCCAGTTCGGCGCGCACGTTGTCCCAGTCCACGGTTCCCTCGCCGATGTCGGCCCAGTGCTGGGTGCGGTGGTTGTAATCCTTGACGTCGAGCTTGACGATGCGGCGGCCCAGCTGGCGGATCCACTGGGAGGGCGTCGCGTATTTGCGATGGTTCCCGATGTCGAAATAGGAGCCGACCCAGGGGCTGTTGGCACGGTCCAGGAACTCGATAAGCCGGTCGGCGGTCTGGTCTCCGGGACCGTCATGCTGGTAACAGAACTGGTTCCACACGTTCTCAATCAGAATCCGCACGCCCAGTTTGGCGGCCAGGGGCAGCGCCTTGCGGATCTGCTCGAGCGACCGGGCGGAGACCTCCTCGGGCGTGCCGTCCTTGCCGTGTCCGGGAACGAGCAGCACGGAGGACCCGCCGCATTCATGGGTTTCACGAAGGGCGGTCAGCAGATCCTGCAGTCCCTTCTCGCGCACGTCGGGGTTGGAGTCCGAGAGGCGGACGGACCAGTGGGTGGAATCGACGACTCCGTGGATGGGCAGGCCGGTGCTCCGGCTGGCCTCGATCGCCTGCGGCTTGTTCACCCCGCCCGGCGAATCCAGCTCCGCCCCGTCGTATCCAAGGTCCTGAAGCAGCTTGAACTTGTCGAGCACGGACAGCTTCTCCTGGATCATGCCCCATTTCACGGACTTGAAGATGGTGGTTTTGCCGGGCGCGCCGGCGCCGGGGGCGCTGGGGGCGGCGGGAGTCATGGGGGCGAGGGGGCCGGTGAAGCAGCCGGTGACGGCGGTGGTGGCGGTGAGCAGGAAGGATCGGCGGGTGGTTGTCATGGTCGGATTGAGTTTTCAGCGACGCTAGCAGCTCCGCCACGCCGCGTCAAAGAGCATCCGCGTCATGCAGCGCTGCGCGACGGGCCCATGGAAACGCGCGGCTCAGGTTGACCGGCATGCGCAGCCGCGGGATGCGGGCGACGAGGTGGGGGGCTGGCTCCGGGATTCCAGCGCGGCTCCGGCGGGTGTTCATGGGGTTGCCGGGGCCGGGGAGGATGCGGGGGGTGCGGCTTGGGCGCGTTCGTGGACTTGGCGCACGATGGCCTGGATGCGTTTCTGCTGTTCGAGGTTGACGGATTGGAGGGCTTGGGATTTTTCCTGGGCGGAGAGGTTGGGGTTGCCGACGATGTCCTGGCGGCGGTGTTCGAGGAGGCGGGTCATGTCGTAGATGAGCGGGACGGCTTGTGGCGGGGCGCCGTATTGCGTGGCGTAGAGCAAGGCCTGGCGGTAGAGGGGATCCTTGCTGCGCACGTAGTCGGCGTGGCGTTCCGGGCTGAGGGCCTCCCGGATCGCCTCGCGGCGCTGCCGCTGCCAGCGCTCGCGCTGGTTGGTGCTGAGCGCGTCCGGGCCTCCGCATTCGAGCTGAAGGGCGTGATCCACGGCGTCGGTTGCGCGGAAGATGCTGCGGAACTCGTCGGCGGTGGGATTAAAATCGCGCAGTTCGTCGCGCAGGCGCGCGGCGTTGGCGGAGTAGCGGACGAGGAACTCGAACATTTCCTCCTCGGTCAGGATGCGCCGGAGGGCGAGACGGGTTTGGTCGCGGAGCCGGGCGAGGTCGACGGCGTTGGCGATCTCGCCGGGGTGCGCGGCGGGGTCCGTGGCGGCGTTGAATCGTTCGAGGGATTCGCGGCACGCCGCCTGGACGGCCGCGTGGCGTTCCGGGGAAAGCCGGCCCAACACCGTTCCTGTCAGCTGCGCGTCGGTCCAAAAGACCAAATCCTGTTTTTCGGCCTGGGCGGTTTCGGCGTCGAGCAGCCGGGTGATGAGGTCGCGTCGTTCGGCGTCGAGTTGTGCGGCGTGTTCCTGGAGGACTCGGGGCAGGGCGCTCATGGTGTAATAGGCCTCGGGGCGCCACCACGGGGGATCGTGCTGCTCGGCGATTTTCAACCGCCGGTGCGCAAACAGCGCGTTGATGTCGTCGAGCGCGATGCGGCGCACCGTCGCCTTCGGACACCCGGCCCGTTGCAGGTTCTCCATGTAGGTGCGGTATTCGGGCGACTGCACATCCTTCCAGGTGATCGTGCGGGAGACATAGGGCAGCCGGGCCGGAAGCCCGCCCTCCAGGGCCAGTCTTCCCGGCGACTCGTTCGTCGCCGCCGGTGCGGACGCGGCTGAGGGCGCCGGGGCGGGGGCGGGAGCGGGGACAGGCGCGGGCGCGGGGGCGAGTCTGGGCGCGGCGTGGGTGGGGATGGGGGAGGGGGCGTTCGATTCGGCGGGTTTGGCAGGGGTAATGAACGTGGCGGGGGCGACTGGCCGCTGGCGAGGGTAGGTGGTGAGGAAATAAAGGGCTGCGGCGCCGGCCAGGGCGAGGTTGAGGCCGAGCACCAGGTGCATGAGATGTTTGTCGCGCATGCGTCCTTCAGGGCCGCCGTGGACGGCAGTCCCCGGGCGGGTTGTGGGCATTCTACGCCACGGCGGCTCCAGGCTCAAATGCCGATAAATCCACCGGCCCCATCAACGGCACGTGCGCGCCTCAATTCACACCGTCCGCATGGGGACGGTTCCCGGCTTGAGTCGTCTGGGTATGCGGCTAGAGTTCTTGACCCGTGAAAGACGTTGCTGGCAGATCAAGTTTGTGCGCTGCAAGGCGCAAGTTGCGGGGCGGTCGTCAAGGACTCTTTGCCCCCGCTGCGCGGGGGCTTGTCCATG
>JAFGQR010000038.1 GCA_016935555.1 Verrucomicrobiota bacterium | reverse complement strand
CCGATCCGCTCAGCCACAAAGAACGCAGAGAGCGCAAAGAACCGATCCGCTCAACCACAAAGAACGCATAGAGCGCAAAGAACCGATTCGCTCTTCACGCCCTGCGCCCCGCGCCGCTATGGCGCCTACAGCTTCCGGCGTTTCTTTGTGTTCTTTGGAAAGCGCCAAGCAAAGCTTGGTGGTTCTCTGCGGTTCATACCCCTCCCCGCGCCGCACGCTGCAGGCCAACGCTTTTCCTGAACGCGGAAAGCGCAGATGGGGCCGAAGGGCACGCCCGACGCGCATCGCGTCAATCACCCCGGTAGGGCGAGACTCCGTCGAGCCCTGACTTCTTCCCCTGAGATGCGCGTTTGCCGCGGCGCGGCACCGGGACGGCGAAGGATCCGCGGTGGCGACGCGGGGAAGTTTGGGCTCGACGGAGTCTCACGCCCCCTACCCGCGGCGCGTGGAAGCGTCGGCTGATGGGAAGTCCAAACGAACATCGAACGTCCCGGATCCGGAGGTCACGCTTTGGCCACAATTGACAGGCGCGGCGTGTTGCGCCTAGCGTCTTGTCGTGCACAAGCGACGGCATCGTGTTGCAGCGTTTCCGGCGGCATCCCATCTCGGATCCGCCCTTCTGGCGACGCTGTTGCTGGCGCACTTCGGCGGCGTGGCTCGAACTGCCGAACCGCCAAAGCGCCCCGCCGAATCCGCCGCGTCCGCCGCGTCGCGGCGTGACATTGTCATTGTCGAAGAGGCGTTCGCGGCGTATGCGGCGGCGCGGCGGGCGGATGGGGCGGGGCAGGGGCTGTCGACGGCGATTGAGTTTGGGGTGCGGGAAGCGCGACTGGTGCGGCTCGTGATCCGGCGGTCGCACGGCGGGCAGGTGTGTCTGGACGAGTTGGAGGTGTATGGACCAGGCTCAGCCGCCAACCTGGCCCTGGCCAGCGGCGGGGCCGTGCCCGGCGCGTCGTCGCTCCTGCCCGGCTACGCCATCCACCAGGTGGCGCATCTGAACGACGGCCGGTACGGCAATGACCACAGCTGGATCGCAGCCACCGAAGGCGAAGCCTGGGCGCAGGTCGAACTGCCGCGGCCGGTGCCGGTCTCGCGCGTGGTCATTTCACGCGACCGCCACGGGCGGTTTGCCGACCGCCAGGTCCTGGAAGCCGAGGTGCGCCTCTCCAAGGACGGCCAGACGTGGGAAACGGCCGCGGCGCTCACGCGCACCGCCGGGCAATTGCGCCTGCCGCGGCCGGCGCTGACGTTCCCGCTGGACGAGTTGTCCGAGCCCACGTGGGCCGGCGCCGTCCGCTACGCCTTTCTGCGCGAACGCGACACCTGGAGCCGGATGGATGGCAAGGATTACCTGTCGCCGCTTCTGAACGACCGGCCGGCGGTCCCGGGCGGGCCGCCTTACTGGGGGCGCCTGGCGCGGCTGGCGCCGCTGGAACGCGTCCTGGTGCAGTTCGAGGAGATGATGGGGCGGCTGGCGGGGCTGGGGTTGGACGTCCGCGCCGAGCAGTCCCAGCTGGCCGACCTCCGACGACAGGCCGGGGCCCCCGGCGCGGCGTCGTCGGACGCGCTCTACCTGGCGGCGCGCGAGGCCAAACGCAGGCTCTTCTTGCGCGATCCGAGGCTGGCGCCGCTCGAGCGCGTGCTCTTTGCCAAGCGCCACCCCCTTCAGCCCTCGCATAACTACAGCGACCACTTGGACTCGCTCTTCGTCCCGGGGGGCGGAGTCTGCGTGCTGCATGTTCCGCGCGATGCCGAAGGCCGATTGACTCCGGCGCGCGCCGGGGTGGAAACGCTTTTTGACGGGAGCGCCGGCATCGTGCGCCATCCGGTGTCCGATTACGACGCGCAAACCATTTATTTTGCGTATCGTCCGGACGAGCCGCAGGTCAAAGGCTGGCAGCCTTACTGGCATCTCATGGCCGTGCGCGCGGACGGGACGGGTTTGCGGCAATTGACCGAGGGGCCCTATCACGATTTCGACCCGGTGGTGCTCGCCGACGGCGGGCTGGGGTTCATGTCGACGCGCTGCCAGGGGCGGTATCTGTGCTGGGAACCGCAGGCGTATGTGCTGCACCGGATGGAGCCGGACGGCACCGGGCTGCGGCGCCTTTCCTACGCCAACATCAGCGAGTGGGACCCGGTGGTGATGCGCGACGGCCGGATCTTGTGGACGCGCTCGGAGTATTTGGACAAGGGGGCGGACTTTGGACACACGCTCTGGGCGGTGCATCCGGACGGGACGCACCCGGAGTTGGTGTTTGGGAACGACATGCCGTACTGCTACGGCCATGCGCGCGAGGTGCCCGGCAGCGCGGAAATCGTCTGCACCCTGATCTCGCACGGCGATCACCAGGGGCCGATCGCGCTGATCGACCCGCGCCGGGGTCGGTTCAACGCGGCGGCCATCACCAGCATCACTCCCGACACCCGCCCCCAATACCAGATGGACCGGTCCCATCACGAGACCTTCCGCCACGCCGAGCCGGTGTCGGCCGATCATTTCCTCGTCAGCCACAGCCCCGGCCGGCGCTCCCACTGGGGCTTGTATGTCATCGACCGCTTCGGCAACCGCGAACTCCTCTACCTCGACCCGGCCATCAGCAGCAAAAAACCCTCCCCCCTGCGCGCCCGCCCCCGCCCCCCGGTGCTGCCGGACACGCACAACGCCGCGCTTGCGCGGCAGGGGCTGGGCCAGTTCACGGTCCAGGACGTTTACGAGGGCCTGGGCGCGGGCATTGCCCGGGGCCGAGCGAAATACCTGCAGGTGTCGCAGGAAATGCCGGCGCCCCTGCAGCGGCTCGACAACGGCGAGTATCGCAGTTCGCATCCGCGGTTTGAGGATTATTATGCCACGCCCATCCACTTGGTGCGCGGCCCGCACCAAACCTATCTCACCCGCACCGCCAACGCCCTTCAGCCCCATGCCTTCCGCGCCGGCCAAGCCGCTCCCGCGCCCGACGGCGCCGCGGCCGTCACCGAGCACGGCGGCTGGCCCAGCTACGTGGCGAAGGCCGTGCTCGGCACCGTGCGCATCGCCGAGGACGGCTCGGCGAACTTCACGGCGCCTGCGGGCAAGGTGTTGTATTTTCATCTGCTCGACGAGCACTTCAACGAACTGCAGCGCATGCGCAGCGTCCTCCAGCTCCAGCCCGGCGAACAACGCAGCTGCATCGGCTGCCATGAGGCGCGTCACGACGCCCCGCGCCGCCGGCCCGGGCGCGCCCTGACGGCGCCGGTCCAGCCCCTGGCCCCTCCTCCCTGGGGCGCCGAAGCGTTCGACTACGAACGCGTCGTCCAGCCCGTCCTCGACGCCCGCTGCGTCCGCTGTCACAACACCCGCTCCGAACCCAAAACCACCCTCGACCTGCGCGGCACCCGCGACGCCCATCGCGTGCCGGCGTCCTACCGCTCGCTGATTGCCGGAGGCTGGGTTCACTATTTCGACTGGCACTACGGCGCCCGCCATTTCAGGGCGGAACCGCTCTCGTTTGGCACGCTTCAAAGCCGGCTCTTCGCCGCGCTCGCCGCGGAACAGCACACGACCGTCACGCTCGAGCCCGACGACCTGCGCGCGCTCAAGGCGTGGATCGATTTGAATTGCCCTCTCTGGCCCGATTACCGCCACCGCCGGGAACGGCCGCTCTGACGGAAAACTCAGCCGCCACCCCTCAGGTCGGGAACCGCGAAACCCCACCCCGCAAAAGTTCCGTTGCATCGGCCGGGGGCGCCGGTCTATAAAGAGACGGTTGTCGCTTGGCGCTGGCCGGTGATGCGGCGGGAGCGGCGCATTGGCGTGAACCCAGATGAACACCATTATGACCACCATCCCTTGGCGCGCAAGCGCTCCTCTCGTCCTCGGCACCGTGCTTTTCGCCTTCGGCCTCACGGGCTGCAAACCCAAGACCGGCGACACGACGCCACCGGCGGGCCAGCCGCCGGCAGCCGCCGAACCGGTGAAGCTGACCTACAGCATTTTCTTCCCGCAAACCCACATCCAGTGCAAGACCGCCCAGGCCTGGGCGGATGAAATCCACAAACGCTCCAACGGCCGCGTCACCATCACCCTGTTCCCGTCCGGCCAGCTGACCAAGCACGACGCGTGTTACGAGGGGGTGATCCAGGGGATTTCGGACATTGGCATGAGTTGCTTCGCCTACACCCGCGGCCGGTTCCCGCTGCTCGAGGGGTTGGATTTGCCGGTGGGCTACCCCAGCGGCGCGGTGGCCACGCGCATTGCCAACGACCTCACGCAAAAATACCAGCCCGCCGAACTGGCCGGCACCCGGCTGCTCTACGTGCACGCCCACGGCCCGGGCATCCTCGCCTCCAAAAAAGCCGTCAAAACCCTCGACGACCTCAAAGGCCTCAAGGTCCGCGCCACGGGGTTGTCCGCCAAAATTGTCGAGGCGCTCGGGGCGGTGCCGGTGGCGATGGGACAGCCCGAAACCTACGAGGCGCTGCAGCGCGGCGTGGTGGACGCGACGCTCTGCCCGATCGAAACGCTCAAGGGCTGGAAGCAGGGCGAGGTGATCCAATACGTCGTTGACGCCTCGGCCATCGCCTACACGACCGCCATGTTCGTCGTCATGAACAAGGAGAAATGGGCGGCGCTGACCCCCGACCTGCAGACGCTCTTCGTCGAGGTCAGCCGGGAATGGGCCGCCAAACACGGCGACGCCTGGGATGTCGCCGACAAGGAAGGACGCGCCTTTGTCGCCAGCCTCAAACGCGACACCTTCGTGCTGCCCGAAGCCGAGCAGCAGCGGTGGAAAACGGCCGTCAAACCGATCCTCGACACCTTCGTCGCCCAGGCCAAAGCCAAAAACCTCCCCGGCGACGCCCTCCTCAAGGACATCCAGGCTGCCCTCGCGGGGGCGGACGGCAAGTAGAAGGAACCCAAGGGACGGAAGGGACGAACGGCGCGGCACCCCCATCGCGCCTCGCGCCTGGTGCCCATCACCCCGGTAGGGCGAGACTCCGTCGAGCCCTGACTTTTTCCCCTGAGATGCGCGGGCTTCGACCCATGCTCGGCTATTTTGTGCCCAGCAGGTGGGGAACCGCGAAT
>JAFGQR010000037.1 GCA_016935555.1 Verrucomicrobiota bacterium | reverse complement strand
GAATGACACCGCCACAAATTCCCCCCATGCCGGCACTCCCAAAGTCGCGCATCGCGACGGCCTGGGACGCCTCATTCGGGTCGATGAATTGGTGCGGCTGACGGATGATGGCCGGCCCGCGGCCGAACAGGCGGTCTGGACCACACGGTATGCGTATGATCTCAACGACAAACTCACCCGCGTCACCGATGCCCAGAACAATGTCAAGGTCATGGCCTACGACGGACTCCAGCGACTGGTCTCCATGAGCGACCCCAACCGCGGCACGTGGACCAATCTCCATGACGCGGGTGGCAACCGCATCGAGACCCGCGACGCCGGCAACCAGCGCATCACCTACACCTATGATGGCGCCAACCGGTTGCTCACGGAAGATTACCACGATCAGGGCCACCCCGCCTCCGCCCAATACCTATTCGATCCCGCGTTGCCCATCAGCCCCGCCAACCGGCCCGATGTCGCCTACTTCTACGACACCCCGGTCCCGGCGCTTGATCTCGGCGACGGCACGGTTGGCACCGCCCAGAACACCCGAGGCATGCTGGCGTACGTATGGGACCTGTCCGGAGAGGAACACCGCTCCTACGACGCCCGCCGCCGCCTGGCCTGGTCCGTCAAACGCATCCGCCATCCCGCCAACGGAACGCTGGACGCTTACTGCACCCGGCAGGAGCACGATTCGCTGGACCGGTTGACCCGGCTGATCTACCCGGACAACGATGCCGTCGATTACCTCTACGGCGCGGGCGGCCTGCTGCGGCAAATCAGCGGCGGAACCGCCGGCCCTGTCCTGTCCCAACTCGACTACACACCCTCCGAGCAGACTCGGAGCCTGACCTGCGGCAATGGCGTCAGCACCCGCTACGCCTATGACACGCGCCGCCGCCTCCAGTCCATCCGCACCGCTCCCGACGCGTCGCCGGACCAGCCGCACGTCGCGTTTGCCTACGGCTTCGATTCCGCCTCCAATCTCGAGGCCGTTGAGGACCTGCGGCCCGCCGCCATGGTCGCTTCAGGGTCGCCCCGGAGGAATTCCCAGCGGTTCACCTATGACGATTTGGACCGGCTTACCGGCGTCTACTACGACTTTGATCCCCCGGGCAGTTCCTCCGCCGCCGACGGTGAGATCCACTGGCGCTACGACCGGATCGGCAACAAGCTCGCCCAAACCTCAACCCTCGACCACCAAGCCCAAGGCTTCCCCGTGGCCAACCTGGGCACGCTTCAGCCCGGCGGCACAGGCGGCGCCTGGAATCGCGCCGGCCGCTTGCCCGCGGATCCGCCTGGCCCCCACGCCCTGGCCCGCATCGAAAACGCCGAGTGTGGAATCCGAACCTACGCGTATGATCCGAATGGCAACATCACTCAGAGAGACGGAGCCGCCTGCACTTGGGATTTCAAGGACCGGCTGGTGGCGGTTGAAGATGCGGCCGCGCAAACCCGCTACTTCTATGACTACCGGCACCGGCGGACTGCCAAACACGTCATGCCCAGGGCGTCTCCCGATACGAATGCCGTGCCTGGCGCCGTGCCGACTGCCGCCACCACCCTCTATGTGAGTCCGACCTTCGAAGTCCGGCCACCGGGCGTCCCGGTCAAATACATCTGGAACGGACCGACGCGCGTGGCCCGGGTCACCGGGTGTCTTTCCCCGGCTCGGCAGGTGCAACGGGTCCGGGTGGCTGCGGGGTGGAACCTTGTGGCCCTGGCCGTGTCGGCCTCCAACCTGTGGGCGCAGTTGGGAGTTCCCCTGGCCGAGGCGGCTTATTGTTGGATGCCCGCGGAGCAGACCTATCGCGCGCTTGTCTCGGGAGAAGACGCGTCGGCGGGAACCGTGCTCTGGCTCCGGAGCGCCACCGCCGGCACCGTGGTTGTGGGGGGAGCCTGCGCCGATCCCGCCTCCTGGAGTCTGCCCGGGAGGCCGGGTTTTTTGTCCTGCCCCGGCTTTCACCCGCTGCGGCTGGAGGGAGTGTTGCCGGGAGACCTGTCGGCATGGACGTTTGACGGAGAGAGACAGACCTGGCTGGCCCAGCTGCCTGCGCTGCTGCCGTGCTCGGGGCTTCGGGAGTGGCTGGCGCCGGGCGAAGCTCTCTATCTCAACGGGGGCGACGGGGTTCCCGCGATCGAACCGGATTTCTCGCTGCAGGTTCAGTATTACCACCAAGACCACGTGGGGTCCTCGAGCGTGATGACGGACGCGCAGGGCCGGCTTGTGCAGGAAACCGCCTACTACCCCTTCGGCGAGATTCGCCACCTCGTTGACGCCCGCCGGGTGGGCGACCCCTACCGGTTCACGCAGAAGGAGCTGGATGCCGAGAGCGGCCTGTACTACTTCGAGGCGCGGTATCTGTCGGGGCTGGCGGGGCATTTTATGAGTCCGGACCCGCTCTTTGCGGATGTGTCGGCGCTGGAGCCGGAGCAGCTCGAGTCGTTTTTGGAAGAGCCCCAGGGGCTGCACGTGTATGCCTATGTGCAGAACAACCCGCTGATTCATCATGACCCGACCGGCCTGGGGCTGGAGCTGGTGACGGACGATCCGAAGCCGGCCTGGGTGCCTGGCCGTCCCACGGTGCTCAGCGGCCATGGTCTCCATGTGCGGCCGGAGGCGGTGAAGGCGGGCCAGGATCCGCTGACCGGCGCTCGCGTTTATGAGTGGGCCAAGGGTGCAGGCGAGCGCGGGGGCGGTTATTTCTTTGTTCCCAAAGGCGTCACGTTGACCGTTTATGCCGAGCACGGCCAAGCCATTGCGGATGGCCTGGGCAATGCCATCGAACGCCAGGCCGTCTCCGGGAACCAATGGAAACGCACCTATTATCCGGGCGACTTGGTTCGCGACTATGTTCTCTTCCCGCCTGTGGGCTTGAGCGTGGAACGGAAGAAGGGGGTCAACGTGGTCACGGTGGATCGCCACACGGCTCTGTCGCAGCTGATCCGTCCCGGCATGGGGGCGGTCCACTGGGCTGCCTGCCAGGATCGCGTCGGAGAACGCCCGACCGCCGTCGTTCTCGACGCCAGGGACTACCAAGCCCAAGGCTTCGGAAGCGGCAAGGGCGGCAGTGCCGTCACCCGTGCGCGCCAAGGCGACAAATGGGTGGCCGTGCCCGTTCCGTAACAAGGTCGTCCCCCGGCCCGGATCGCGTCCGAATATCGAGCGACGGCAAGCCGAAAGATCAGGATTCAGTGCCGAGCGCCCACCGCCTGACGCTCCGGGCCAACTCCACGCCGCGCTGACGCAGGAGAGCGATGTCGTCGCCGGTGGGGCGCCCTTTGAATTCAACCGGTTCCAGGTAATCCCACTTCATCCTGAGCCGCTCGTCGATCTCGGCGAGTTCCTTTTGGGCTCCGCCGGACCAGCCGTAGGAACCGAACCGGAACGCCCTGCGGTTCGCGATCTTTTTCCTTCCGATCTCGTCCAGGACGGCGGCCATCGGGGGAAACATCTTGTTCTCGTAGGTGGGCATGCCCAGCACCACGCCGGAGCATTGCAACACCGAGTCGAGCACGTAGCTGATGCTGGTCTCGGGGATGCGGTGCACGCGCGTCCTGACGCCCTGGGATTCGACGGCTTCGACCACCGGTTGCACGCCGAGGGCGGTCATGCCGTACATGCTGCCCCAGAGAACCGCAACCTCCGCACGCGCGGGGCCTTTCGCGTAGCCAGCCAGCCGGGTGTAGGTGTCGATAACCCGCCCGGGGTCACGCCGCCAGACGATGCCGTGCCCGGGAGCGATGATTCTGACATCAAGCGCCTTGGTTTTCTCGATCGCCTTCTGGGTGGCCACCGAGAAGGTGGTGACAATGTTGGCGAAGTAACGCTCCATCTCCCGCTCGAAAAACCTGATCTGCCCCTCCTGCAGCGTGTCGTCGTAGGGGGCGTCGTCGGCAACGCTGCCGAACGACCCGAAGGCGTCGCATGGGAAAAGCGTCTTGGACCGGGTGTCGTAGGTGGCCATGGTCTCCGGCCAGTGCACGTTGGGGATTTCCTCGAACGCCAAGACCCGTCCGTTCCCGAGATCGAGCGTGTCGCCTGATTTCACCAGGCGGATGTTGTCGGAAATTCCGTAGAACGCTTCGAGGAGCGGTTTCGCCCGTTCGCTGGTGACGATGGCAAACCCCCTGCGAATCTCCTTGAACGCGTCCAGCCAGCCCGAGTGGTCCGGCTCCAGGTGGTTCAGGATGACGTAATCGATGTCGTCGACGCTCAACCCCATCTCGCCGAACTGCGCAAGCAGGGTCTCCGGCACCCCGTCCCACCCACACACGCCGTCGATCAAGGCGCATTTCTCACCCTTGACGATATACGAGTTGATGGCGACGCCCGCGGGCACGGGCCACATGCCCTCAAACAGGATGTTGTCCACGTTCGCGGACAGGCGATAGACCCCGTCGGTGACAAGTGTGGCTTTCAAAGCACAGAGGTTCGCTTTTTTTTTGCCGCCCCCGCAGCCTGCCCGCCCGGCACCAGCCGTCAAGCCGAAACCTCCCGGACGAGCCGCCGCGACGGTTGATCCTTGAAATCGCCGTCGATTCCACTTGACGGCCGGGCCATGACGCCATAAACGAGTGCCATTCATCCAGTTTCTGTCCAGCGCCTCCGTTGCCGAATCAAACAGAACAATCATGAACATGCCCAACCGATTCTCCATGGACGCCACTCCCCCCTCCCTGTTCCGCTGCCTGTTGCTGTCCGCACTTGTGCTCGGAAACAACCTCGGCGGCGAGCCTCCAAAGAATGGCCCCCGTCCGTTTTCTTCGGAACTTGACGGGTGGGTGGAGCGGACGGTGGCGAGGCGGCCGGGAGTGCCTGCGCGCGGCGAGGGGGGCA
Source organism: Verrucomicrobiota bacterium (assembly GCA_016935555.1). Classification (GTDB taxonomy): domain Bacteria; phylum Verrucomicrobiota; class Verrucomicrobiia; order Limisphaerales; family JAFGQR01; genus JAFGQR01. The sequence goes on along the minus strand of JAFGQR010000037.1, from coordinate 8,394 downwards.
ATGGGGGATCCGTGGCCGAGGCGCCTGCGGATATCGGGGCCAGGCTGGTGGAACGGTTCGCCTCGATCCCGGCGTCGGCGGTGGCGGGCCGGAAATGGGAGCGCAAAGCAGGGAGAGCCGAGGACCACGTTTGGGCCGTGACGGTGTCGCGCGATGGGCACGGCCGCGTGGACGAATTTGCCATGCATTTGCGTCCGGACGATTATCGTCCGTTGTATTGGCGGGCGGCGGGGCTCGGCGAGGACCGGGAGGCCACCTTCGAGAAGGCGGGCCGCATGGTGGTGTCGGAAGTTCTTGGGTCGCGAACCCGGGGGGCGCAGGTGCTGGGGCAAGGGCGGCTGGTCCGCGCGTCGCAGGCCAGGATTGAAAACGCGCGGGGCGCCCTGGCGGCGCCGTGGGAGCGGTTTTGGTTTTTCTTTGTGGACGACCAACCCGGGGCGAACTGGGAGCATCCATGCCGGTATGTGTTTGTGGCGGAGGATTTCTCGGCGTTTGCCGTTGAATATGGCCGCACGCCGGTGACCGTTACGGATATGGAGAATGGCGCGGCTGGAGAGGAGGATTGGGTTCTGGTATCTCCGGAGGAAGCGCCGCCGCCTGCGGGGACGCCGGTGGCGGGCGAGGCGGCTCCGGCGACGGCCGCGTCGCCGCTCACCTATAGCGGGTCGGCGCAGAACTGTTACGCGGTGATCATCTCTGGCGGCATCGAAGCGCGGCAGAATTACCAGCGTTACTGGGGGGATTCGGCGCTGTTTTACAGCACATTGACCCGGAAGTATGGCTACAGCGACGACCACATCTTTGCGCTGATTTCCGACGGAACCAATCCCGCCAACGACCGCAACAACGACCGGTATGCGAGTCCGGTGTATGCGAACTCGCCCACGGATCTGGATGACGACGGCGATGTGGACACCGACGGGTCGGCCACGTTGGCCAATGTGCAGGCCACGTTCGACACCCTGGCCGGCATCCTCACCGTCAATGATCAACTGGTCGTCTACGTCACCGATCACGGCGGCCAGGAATCCGGCCACGACGCGGTGATCTGGCTCTGGAACGGCGATACGCTCCGTGACGACGAATTGTTGGAGATGACCGAGGATCTGCCGTGTCCCGTCATGTTCATCCTGGAAACCTGTTACAGCGGGGGGTTTACGGACGATTTAGACCAGGACAAACAGGTGATCGGCACGGCCTGCGCCTACAACGACACCTCCGTGGCCGGCACCACCTTCCCCGAATACGATCAATGGATGTATTATTTTGTCTCCGCCCTGCGCGGGTTTTATCCCGGCGACGATCCGTGGGACGATGGAGCGGTTTGCGATGCCGATGCCAACAACGACGGGCAGGTGTCGTTCAAGGAGGCGTTCGACCACGCCTATGCCCACCGTGATGCCGGGGATGTCCCCCAATATGGCTCCAACCCGGCCGCCCTCGGCGAGGCGCTCTTCATGAATCAACCGGTGGCGGTGTTGGCGAACAACACCCCCGCCGTCCACCAGGCCATCCCGAAGCTGTTCTCGTTTGACGTGAAGAACTACGACTGGTGCATCGTGGGCATCGCCCCAACCACGGACCATCACCTGCGAGCTGACGACGATGTCGACTGCACTTCCCCCTATCAGACCTCCTTCTTCGGCGGGACGGCGCGCGATTTCGTCGTGGTCAACGGGCATGCATACGGGGACACGACGCATTATGCCGAGGTTTACAACGGGGCGCCCAGCGATTACACGATCGAGGCGCAATGGGAAGCCAACGACCTCACTCTCGGCACCGGCGACCCCGAATTCATCAGCGCCGACGAAGTCCATGAGATGTACGAAATCTACCTCACGGCGGGGCAGGAGGTGGACGTGACCCTGGCCAACTTGTCCGGTACAGCTGACCTGGCGCTCTACGTGTTTCGCGCCGCGCGAACCTCGGGGCGACGGGGATCCTACGATGAATTGGTTAACGCCACCGGTGCGGGCGGCGATGAAAGCCTGTCCTTCGTTGCCGACACCTCCGGTTATTTCGGGATTGCGGTGATCAACGAGAACGGCCAATCCGGGAATTTCAACCTGCTGGTAGCCCTCGCGCCGCCCTTGCCCGCTCCCAGCGCGGTGAGCGCCACCGATGGCGCTTACACGAACCGGATTGCCGTCAGCTGGAGCAGCGTGACCGGGGCCACGCATTACAGGGTTTACCGCAGCACCTCGGCCAGTTCCGCGACGGCCGCAGCCATCACCGGATGGCAGACGGCCACGACTTACGATGACACCGGCGCGTCGGTGGGCGAGCGCTACTATTATTGGGTCAAAGCCGCCGCCAGCAGCGGCGGCTACCGGGCAAGCGGGTTTGGCGCTTCCGACTCCGGTTACGTGGCGCCGCCCCAGTTGATCAGCGACATCCAGGTGGACACGGTCACCCAGCCGGCCTATTACCGGTTCCGGGATAACAACAGCCAGTGGTGGGCCGTCGGCGTCCGATACAACGCGCCCGATGAAAACTGGAGCCTGCGCCTCTATTCGGATTCCTCCTTCACCACGCTCCTGACCAGCTCGCTCTGGAACACACCGGTGGATTTCGTGGTCGGCGACGGCCATCACGTCCCCTATCAATACCGCGGCGTGGAAGCGTTCCGAGTCTCCGGAACTCATGACGCCTCCGTCGAGTTCGAAGGCAGCGCCGAAACATTGAACCTCGGCACCAACGGTGTCTTCATGTGGACGGCCGGCGATGTGGTGGAGATGTGGGACATCCCCCTCGGTCCGGGCACCTACCAGTTCGACCTGGTCTTCCATTCCGGCTCCGCCGACCTGAGTTTCGGCCTGTTCGGCTCCGGGGACGGCGTGTTCTTCAAGAACCGCGAGTCTTACCTGGCGCGTTCGGACAGGCACGGAGGCGGCCTGGGCGAGTCGTTCTGGCTGACCGTTTCGGCCACCGACGACTACGGGCTTTGCGTTTGGGCGGCTGACGAGAATTCAGCCAGTTACAGTCTGGTCATCACGCGCCTGGAGGCGGGCTTGTGGGAAGGAAACCTCTCGTCGAACTGGCATGCCGCCGGCAATTGGACCGACAACCACGTGCCGACCAGCACCGTGGACGTCACCATTCCCGCCGGAACGCCCCACAGCCCGGCCATCTCCGGCGCCAACGGCTATTGCCGGAACCTCACCGTCGAGTCCGGGGCCACCCTGACGTTCAGCACCAACTTGTACGTGGACCGCGATGTGGTGGTTTATGGCACGCTCCATATGAATAACACTTGGTCGCGGCTTTATGTGGAGGACGATGTGTTCTGGGAAGCCGGATCGACCGCCACACTTGTCGGCTCCGCGCGCATGATCATTCGAGGGGACTGGAATTTCCAAAGCGGGGCCAATGTGCAGCTCGACACAGGGTACACCGAGTTTGTCGGCACCGGTCCCAGCTGGATCCGGTCCTACGAGGCCGCCTGCAACCTGCACAACCTGAACTGCAGCAAGACCGGCGGCGGCTACGTCGGTGTCAGCGCCCAGTGTGTCGATGAACTGCACGTGAACAACATCTACAATTACTCCGGGTCGAGCTTTGTGGTCTATTCCCACCATCCGGTGGTGATCGCCGGCTTCTTCAACAACATGGGCGGCCATTTTCAGTGTCATTACGGCACGATTGTCTATACGGGCGCCGCCGGCATTGTGCCGCTCAAACCCAACACCGGCGATTACTTCGAAAACCTCACCATCCGCTCCACCACCCCGCTTTCCCTCGACAGCACTTATGCCAATTCGCTGCGGATCAACGGCGATCTGCGCCTCGAAAGCGGGGGCTTGCTCGCCAACGGCCTTGACCTTCAGGTCGGCGGTTCCTGGAGCAATGTCATGGGTCTGGCCGGCTTCCAGGCCAGCACCGGCACCGTGTCGTTTGTCGGTTCCCTCACGGACCAACACATCGACGGGGAAACCGCGTTCCACCACCTGGTCGAAGCCCGCAGCACCGCCGGCAGCCTGGAGTTCTGGGGCCCCACAACCGTTCTGAGCAACTACACGGCCCATTTTCTCAACAGCATCCACACCAACCTCCACATCCAGGGCACCCTCGACCTGGACGACACCAACGCCACCCTCACCCTCTACGCCGGAGCCGACGTGACCGCCGCCCGGCTCAACATGGGAGGGCGCATCCACGCGGAAGGTGGCCGGATGACCGCCAGTGACCTGGTCGACAACGCGATCTATGGCCGGATCACCATGCGCGACGGCGAGATCAACCTGCACCAGGGAAACCGCCTGTTGGAATATGTCAACCTCAACGGCGATCTGGCCCTCGAAGGCGGTCGCCTGAACGTCTACGGCGGCTGCACGGACAGTTCCTGGGCCGCCGCGAGAGACGCGTCGCTGACCATGACCGGGGGCATCCTTGATTTTCATGACCAGGGAATTCGCCTTGGGGCTTCGGCCCACACCTTTGCGCAAAGCATCAGCGGCGGCCTCATCCGCTCCGCCGAAGGATTCCTCGTCGAGCGAACCGGCTTCACCCCGGCCGGCGGCATCCTCGAACTCTACGGCACCGAACCGGGCACCTTGCGCTTGGCGCCGGGCAGCCACTTCTCCAGCGTGCTGATCAACAAGAAGAGCGCCGACGTCACGGCAACGACCGATCTGGATATTCGCGGGGATTTCACGCTTTACAGCGGCACCTTCACCGCGCCCACCAACCTGCTCGTCGGCGGCAGCTGGAGCAACCGCGTGGGCGTCGCAGCCTTCGCCGAACAAAAATACACCGTGACCTTCACCGGCAGGACGCCGGCCGGAATCCTCACCGATGAGACGTTCTTCAACCTGATTGTCGACAAAACAAGAAGTCTCCTGCCCCTGCCCCGCGGCGTTTATGAGCTCGCAATGGCCGCCGGAACCACGGTGCGTGTGGCGCACGACCTGAGCCTCCAGGAGGGCTGCCTCGAAATGAACAGCGGCGCCACCCTCGACGTCGATCACAACCTGGCCATCGCCCTGGATGCCGGCCTTAACGCGGACGACAAGGGCGTCTCCATCTATGTGGGCGGCGACTGGCAAAATGACAACGTCACCGCCGACGACCGCCACGGGTTCGACCCGGGCTACGGCTCCACGGTCGTGTTTGACCGGGCCGTCCACGGACGCCTGGCGACCGCGGCGCCGCAGGAACTGTTCTGCCATGTGCGCATTGACCGCCCCGGCGGCTCGTTCCGCCCGGCCGACAGCGTGGTGGTGGCGGGCAACCTCACTCTCCAAAACGGCCAGTGGTCCTACGACCAACCGGATCTGGTCCACTCGTTGCGCGGCAATGTGCTCATCGCCGCCGGCGGTTCCTGGGCCGACCATACCCCCGGCGGCGCCGTCCGGTTCGACGGTTTCGCCGCCCAAAGCCTGCAGGCCCTTTCCACCAACAGCTATTTCGTCAACGTGATCGTCGACAAAAACCCCGTCGACCCCGGCCTCCCCGTCGCGCCTCTCCAACTGCTCTCGGATATCTTGAGCTTGAACGACGGCGCCTTGACGGTGGAAAAAGGAGTGCTCGAACTCAACGGCCACCTCTTCCGCTGCACCGGCAATGTGACCGTCCACAAGGGCGGACGCATCGCCCTGGACCCCGATGCCCGGCTGGAAGTCGGCGACAGACGCTCCCTCACCGTTTACGGCCTGGGCGAATTGCACGCCCTGGGCGCCCCGGACCACCCCGCCTTGGTGATCAGCCACTCGGGCGCCTTCGCCCTCGTTGTCGAAACCGAGGGCACCATCAGCGCCGAACACGCCACCTTCCAAGACACGGCCGCCGACGGCGTGCATGTGAAGGAGGGCGCCCTTATCGATCCCCTGCACCCGTTCCACCACTGCACCTTCATCGGCGCCGTCGCGGACGGCACCCTGCTCACCGTCAACAACGACCAGCGACTGACCATCTTCGGCGCCCAGTTCCCCGTCCACCCCGGCGGCCGCCTGGCCGCCAATGTGCGGAAAGACGTCAAACTCGGATCCCTCAGGTTTGTGCACAGCGGCGGGGCGTTTGCCGGGGAAACCCACGACAACGATCCCTACGACCTCATCGACTGGCATTCGGGCGCCTTGACCTCGCTCGCCATCGACGGACCCGTCATGGCCACCCTCGGCGGCACATACACCTTCGACATCAGCGCCGACGGCGACCTGCCCCTCACCCCGATCACGTATTACTACAACGCCACCGATCTGCCTCCCGTCACGCATACCCTCAGCGCGTTGTCCGACAGCTTGGACCTGGCCTGGACCACCGCAGGCCCCAAAACCCTGCTCGTCACCGCCTCCAACGCCGTCAACAGCCTGACCGCCCGGCATGATCTCCACGTGGCCGCCCTCGCCTTCACCAACATCACCTTCCACCGCGCCGACGGCAGCAACTGGATCACCCTCGCCCTCGAGGGCACCAGCGCTGACTCCACCTATGCCATCCAGTGGACCACCAACCTCACCCGCCCCGCTTGGGCCCCGGCGTCCCCCACCGGAACCGGTATCCCCGGCCAAGATGGACACATCCTGTGGACCGATGCCGGCGGGCCGGGTCGCGACTTGACGGTTCTCTCCAACCTGTATTACCGCGCCTTGCTCGAGTAAACGCCGCTGGTAACTGCTCACGTGAACCGCGAAGAGACGCGAATTCAGAAAACGTGCTCGCAATTGCCCGCCCCCTACGCCCGCGTATTCGCGTTCATGAGCGGTTGACGTGAATAGTTGCGTATTCGCCCCTATTGGCGGTTCCCAACCTGAACCGTCACGCCCGCTGCGAAATGCCCGCTGAACTCCCGGCCTCGCGACGCGACATGGCGCCCCGGCCGCGCCGTTCCGCGTGTCCATGCCGCAGCCGCGCCGCGGCTGCGGCATCGACCCAAGGCTGCCGTCATGGCGACGCTCGCTACCGGTTGAACGACTTGGCCATGTCCTCCGCGCCGCCGGCGACCACCTTCTTCTCGAAACGCGAGCCGGCGATCAACTGGGTCAACTTCTGTTCATAGGCGGCGCCGTCCAGCGGAAGTTCGACCGGCCGGCCTTCGAGCGCGGAATACAGGATGGCGTTGGCCAGTTCCACCGAGGCGACGCCCTCGCGCGCCGGGGCGATCAACGGGGTGCCGTCGAGGATTGCATCAACGAAATTCTGCGTCACTTCGGTGTGTTGGCCACCGGTGTTGTCAAACGGAATCCCCACGTTCCACACGTCCGGCTTGGCGAACCCGCTCTTGGCCTTCTGGCTGAACTCGAACATGGAGGTGTCGTTGCGGGTGAAGGTGATGGTGTTGTTTTCGAGCACGGCCTTCCCGCGTTCGCCGCACAGCTCCAGGCGGTTGGTGCCGGGCGCCTCGCCCGTGGAGGTGATGAACACCCCCGTGGCGCGGTTCGGCCATTCGAGGTAGGCCGTGACGTTGTCCTCAACCTCAATGTGGTGGTAGCGGCCCAGCTGGCAAAACCCGTTCACCCGCGACGGCGCGCCGCACAACCACGTCACCACGTCCAGATTGTGCGGGCATTGGTTGAGCAGCACCCCCCCGCCTTCGCCCTTCCACGTGGCCCGCCAGCCGCCGCTGGCGTAGTAAATCTCCGTGCGAAACCAGTCGGTGATGATCCAGCTCATCCGGACAAGCGTGCCCAGCTCGCCGGTCTGGATCAGGCTCCGGAGCTTCTTGTACCGCGGATCGGTGCGCATCTGGAACATCGCCGCAAAAACCTGCTTCGGATTCGTGTGCGCCGCCAGCAGCCGCTCGCAATCGGCCTTGTGCACCGAAATGGGCTTCTCAACAAGAACATGCAGCCCCTGCCCAAGCGCGTCGATCCCAAGACCGGTGTGAAAATAATGCGGGGTCGCAATGATCACCGCGTCCGCCAGCCCCGAGCGGATCAGATCCCCGCCCTTCGAAAAGGCCGGCAGCGACTTGTACCGCTCGAGATTCGCCGGGACCGCGTCACTGACGGCCGTCAGCTCGGCGCGGCTGATTTTGCCCGCCAGCAGGTAATCCGCGTGAAAGCGTCCAATGTTCCCCAGGCCAATCAGGCCAATGCGCACTTTGTCCATGATAATGTCGGCGTTCGCAGCCGGTCCCGGCTGCAATCCCAGTATCGGACGCCTCTAAAATCCCAGGCAAGGTTTTTCGCTCCGGCCACCCATGCGCGTTTTTTTAGCGAGCGAGCCCCCATCTCCGCCGCGCCGGCGGAGCTTTCTTGGTTGAGAAACTGGGACGAACATCGAACGCCCAACGCCGAACCTCGAACATCGAATGGCGCTGACCCGCACGCCATCCGCCGGGGTCAATGGAGAACCAGTGAATGGTGCCGTGTCGCGTCTGCCGTCTGGCGTTGAGCGTTGAGCGTTGAGCGTTGAGCGTTGAGCGTTGAGCGTTGAGCGTTGAGCGTTGAG
>JAFGQR010000036.1 GCA_016935555.1 Verrucomicrobiota bacterium | reverse complement strand
GGAAGTCGGGGTATCAGCCCGTGTGCGCGAACGAATGGGTGCGCGGGGTCTGCGACAAGCCCCGCGTCAAGTGTGCAGACTGCTCGCCGAAACCATGGACCATCGTCCCGACATTGGGCTGCGATCCTATGATCGCCTTTTTTAATCCCCTCGTTTCTGCCCAGCATCTTACCGCCCCAGCCGAAACAGCCTTGCGAGGCGAGGGTCTCAGAGAACTCAAAGCGTCCAGGGACCTGCTGTGTGAGACGAGAGGTAAGACCCGGTTGTGGCGCACCATTCTTGCGTAACCTCCTCAATTGCTGTCCCTTGTTATGGTCCGACGAGAGCCGAACTTTCGTGCTTCGCCGAGAAACCGATCCGTGGCCTATACTGTCTGAACGCCACCTTCATCCATCCCCGATGCGGGCGTTGATACGGGCAGATTACGGAGGGCAAAACAGCGTTTAAGGCATCTCGGGAACGCTAACGAAATTCGCTTCCGTGTGCCAATCAACCACTTCTCCAGGCGACGGTTGAATCACCGTTCGGCAACACTCGTCTCGCAGCGTGTGCGGATGGGTCAGGGCGAGCTGTGGCGCAGGTCTTCGATGACAGCGCGGATTTCGCGGTTGAAGTTCCAATCCACAATGACCAAGCTGCGGGCTTTGAGCAGCAGTTTGTCGAATTCTGCCAGGGGCCGGTCAAACACGGTTTCGAGTGCGAGCGGGGGCGCATCGCCCAGATCGGCGCAGTAGCTGTCCGGGCCGGCACCGGGCATGAGGCGCAGGAGAGCTGCGAGGACGTCGCACCACAATTCGGCGGTGACGAGGGCGACGGCTTCTTCGGGTTTGAGGGTTTCGGCCAGGAGGCGATGGGGCCCGAGCGACTCGAGCCAATCCGATTTGCGGCCGAAGATGGCGGCGAGGCGCGCCGGCAAGGGGACATCGGGTTTGTGTTCAAGAGCCACCTGGCGGGCCAGGCCGAGGAAATCATCGAGCGCAATCGGCAAGGCGGCCTTGTCGTTGACCAGGAGGGTGCGCAGGGCGAGGACGGCGAGCGAGTAGAGGTCGCAGGGCGAACTAAGGAGCGGGATGATTTCGTATTGGCAGTGGGGGAAGACGCTTCCCGAGCTGGAGCGCAGGGCGGTGGCGGCGGTTTCGGGGAACTGCTGGGGCGTGGTGCGAAAGCGCACTTCAGAATCGGCGAGGCTGTCCTGGCTGAGGTGTCCGTAAAGGTCCACGAATTCGGCTCCGAGAGGCAGGCGCAACCACAGAATGTCCCGGGCCGCGCAACGAATCGGTTCCTGCGGCACCAGGGTGCCTTCGGTGACAAGGGCGTTGGGTTCATGGGGCAGCACAGTGCGGATGCGAATGGTACCTGCGCCGCGAGCGTCGCGGATCTGGCCGCCGGGCAGGTAGATGGACCCGGTGGGCTGTCCGGTGCGCACAAACAGACGTTGGTCGGTGGTCTTGAGGTGGAGCGCCAAAGCCTGCGTCGGCTGAACGACTGTGCATCGCGCGGTCCACAGCAGGGGCAAGCGGGTGCTGATCTCGGCGAGCCTGACACGGTAGCTTTCCGGGGAGAGGTTAAGAAACGGCAATTGATGCGCCTGGACGCAGACGCGGGCGGCGCGCAGCGCATCCGCGAGCAGTTGGAGCTTCAAGTAGAGCGTTTCGACCACTCTTCCCGCGCGACCGTGGGCGCCGAGGAACAGGCAGCTTCCAGTGGCTTGGCGCGCGTCCCAGTCCGTCAGATGCTGATACACCTCGCCGAGCGAGAGTGGCGTTTTGCCATGCGCGACTCCGCTCCAGGGTTTGCCGCCGAGCAAGTCCACAAAATCCTCGAAGCTGAGCGGATGAAAGGTGTTGGCCATCATCAGTCCGGCCTCGAGATTGAACGGAACCAGGTGGTCGCTCAGCCCCAAGGCTTGCGCGGCCGGAACGGTGGCGGCGTTTTCCACGGACTCGCCCGCGGCGGGCACGAAACGCGAGGCCTGACCGGCGCCGGGTTGATAGAGGTAACGGTTGAGCGACGTGCTGTAGGGGGGCAGGCTCGCGGCTCGCAGCAGCGTGTCGTCCTGGCACAGGTCCCACGGTCCGCCGCCGTCCGGGTTGGCGGGTTGGACGACGGTGAATGTGGTCAGGTCCACCAAGCTGGGGGGGGGTTGGCGGGTCTCCCAGCCGGTTTCGAGGAAACACTCGGGAGCCCAGGCGCGCATGGCGGCGCTTTGAGTTGCCCAACGTTGGTCGAGCAAGTGGTTGGCAAGGTTCTCGCCGTGCGCGGCAGCGCTCGAGGCGAGGCCCGCGACGGTTTGCAGCCAAACCTCGATCCACTCGCGCACCCGCCCGCCGGCGTCGCACACGCAGCCCAGGTAAACGCGCGCACCGGGGAGGCTGCGCAACTGGAGGAATCGGCCGGCCACCGGATCCGGCGCTGCTCGCATCAGCACGCACAGCCGCAGCGGGATGTGCTCGTCCGCCGGGTGTATCGGAACGGCCCGAAACTCCGGCGGGAGCCGACGGATCGTCCCATTGGCTGGCGCGCCATGCATGAGAGTCTTTAGCGGGATTCCCCATCGTTTGGCAAAGAAAAAGAGCGGTCTTGCTGGTTTTGCTGGTCCCGATCACGGCGCATCCGGGCGTTGTCGGTGGCGGAGCGCGGTCCCGCATCGCGCGGGACCGCGCTCCGGCCGCGGCCGATGACCCGGGGTGCCCTGACTGGATCCGGGCACTGGTTTTGGTGCTTGACCGGGGCCAGCAAGTCCGTGTGAACTCTGCGGTGAGACAATCATCCAACGAATTGCCGGTGACATGAAAACACACAATACCAAGTCGCTTCGTTCCGTTGCCGCCCTCATCGCCGCCGTCGGCTTTGGCTTCATGCTGACGGGTTGCACGGTGTTCACCGGTGGGGGGGGCAAACCGGTGGCGTGGGACCTTGAATTGACCGCCAACACTGACGTGACCATCACGCGGTTGGACGTCATCGGCATCAACTTGTTGGAGAAGCAACAGCAGTGGGATTCCAGGTCGGTGGATGAGTATTGGAGCACTCCCAACAACCCCCTCCGTGCCGGAGCCGAGCGTCTGACGTTCAAGGTGATCGGCCGCAAGATCGAGCTGTTGGATAAGAATGACCAGCCTCTCAAAGCCGACCCGACAATCACCGGCACCGGCACCAGTACCGTCAGGATCTCCCGTAAGCACCCCCTTTGGAACACGTGGCTCAAGAACAAGAATGACGAAGGATTGGTGCTCATCGGCTCCTTCCCGATTGACAAGCCGCGCAAGCCGGACTTGCGCAAGATCACGGTGCCGCTATACCGCGGTTGCTGGACCAAAGGCCAGCCGTTGCGCATCGAAATCCAAAACGAGGGATTCTATAACAAAACCATCCCGTCGGACGACCGCATGAGGATTTTGCAGCGCACCGGGTTTGGGTCGTAGAGTGATGAACGGGCGGGGGATCGAATACGGCGGGTGCGGCTCAGGCGTGAGGGTGCCGCGCCGATTCGGCAGGGCGCGCGGAGGACTGTCCTTGCCTGGGCTTGACGGGCCGCCCGATCCATGCAGATCAGCGGCTTGTGTGATGCGAGTTCCATGGGTTCGTCCCGATGTACGGCGACTACGAACTGATCAGTGAGATTGCCGCCAGCCGCATCGCCGAGGTGCATCTGGCGCGCAAGCAGGGGCGCCAGTATGTCCTCAAGCGCTTCCGTCCGCTCCTGCTGGCGGAGGAGGAACGGTACGACCACGGCGATCTCAATGTCCTGGGTGAGGACCTGCACCTCAAGTTCCTCGAAGCCGCCAAAATCCAGAAAAAGGCCGCCGATCACGGCGCCCGCCGTTGCGCGCCGATTCACGACGCCGGCCACACCGGCGAGGGCGCGTGGTATGTCACCGATCACTACCCGCGGGGCTCGCTGAAACGGTGGATCCAACAGCGGACCACGTTGGACACCGCGACCCTGCGCAAGGTGCTGGCCAACGTGCTCGCCGCGTTGCTCGACCTGCAGCGCCTCACCGGACGCTCCCATGGCAACCTCAAGCCGGCCAACATCCTGCTCGGCGGCGGCTTGGGCGCACCCCTGGGCCGAACCCCCATCTTCCTGACCGACTTGCGGGCCGGGGCCGCCGCCGACGCCCCCATGATCGAACTGCACGACCTCCGTGCACTGGGCGAAGTGATCCTCCAACTGGTCACCGGCCGCGAAATCTCCGGCCCGGACGAATACAACTACCCCATCGAGCCGTCCCCGGCGTGGAACAAGCTCGGCGATAAACAACGCGACTGGCTCGAGTTGTGCAACCGGCTGGTCAATCCCAAGCTCTCCCTGCAGTCCTGCACCCTGGCATCCCTCGCCAGGGAAATCAAACCACCTAAGTCCCGAATGCCGAGTTGGAGAGCCATCCCCCCACGGGTGTGGAAAGTGGCGGCGGCGGTGGGGGGGGCACTGGCGCTGGCGGGAGTCCTCTGGGGATGGCTGCCGAACCGCGAGACGCGTTACCAAGAAGCGCTGCAGGTGCAGCCCCATGCCGAAGGCGTGGGGGACAGGGGCGACGCCACGGCGCGCGAGGCGGAGGCCCAACGGCTGGCGGCGCAGAAGGCAGCGCAGGAGTTTAAGCTGGCGTGGGGCAAAGCCGAGGCAGCCGAACAGGCGGGCCAGCTCAGCAATGCGCTGGTGTTGTATCAGCAGGCGCAGCGATTGCAGGCGACCAATGCCCAGGTGGCTGCGAAGATCAAGGCGCTGACGGCCAGGGTCGAAGCCCGGGCGCGCGAGGCGGAGGCGCAGCGGCTGGCGGCGCAGAAGGCGGCGCAGGACTTCAAGCTGG
>JAFGQR010000035.1 GCA_016935555.1 Verrucomicrobiota bacterium | reverse complement strand
TTGAGGTTCAAGCACTTCGGGACAAGTGCGAGGAACTCGCCGATGACGTTCGGGCGCTGTCGGCGCTGGTTCACGCCCTGCGGGGGGCGTTGGTCGCGGTGGGGATGGTCAAGGGCGGGGTCTGATCGGGTGAGGGGCCATTTGCTCGAGGTTGACCGGAAGCTGTTTCCGGTTCTAATGTCCTGCCATGAACGGGATTAGGAACGTCGTTCGGTTTGTTGAATTAACGAATGACCACGTTTGTTCAATGAATGGCTGGCCCGTGAACGTCGCGGGTCAGTCGAACACGCACAGCAAACCGAAGCACACAACATGAAAACACCGAGGAACAAGACCACAGTAATCGCAATCTCAATAGTGGCGCTCGCTCTCGCTAGCGCGACCTTTGCCCAGCAGGCTCCGTCATTGCCTGGGACATTCTACTCGGCCAAGGACCCGGACCTCCCGCCCATGCCGTTCAGTCCCTTCCCGCAGCTTCCATCGGTCGAAGCTGCGCCGGGCATGTTCGTGGTCGATGATACCGCTGTGCCCGATACACCCGAACAAGCCGCCACCCGTGCCGCCCGACAGGTGGCCCAGGAAGCTGCCGCGCAGGTTGATCCCGCCACCGCACAACGACTCGCTGAGGAATCGGCACGGCAACGGCAGGAGCGTTATGAGCGGGAGGTTTCTCCGTTGCTCCACCGGGGCATTCGAACTGCCGGTGGCCAGCCGACCACCTTGCGCGCCACTATCCAATCGAGTCGGGAGCAGGCTCGCTCTGGATTACCGGAACGACAACGCGGAGTTGTTGCCGAACGCCAAACGTTCGAGGAGTCCGTCATTAGAGAAGGTGGACTTCTTGAGCTGGACATCGGTGGTGATCGCAGGGCAAGGCTCGTTCCGTCCAAGGGCGGCTCCGTTTACTTGATTGGCCATTCGATTGTCGCAGCGGATACGATCTCCACTGACGAGGTTTTGTCAGGGGGAACTAGCGGGTTTGATCTGACCGGCAACGCCCAACTGATGGGCATCTGGGACGAAACAGCGGTCAGACGCACTCATTGGGAGTTTGGGGAAAACATCCCGCCTTCACCATCCCGTGTTACGCAACGAGACGGGGCCACCGCGCTTGGTTTTCACACCACTGCTGTTGCTGGTGTAATGAGTGCGATTGGAATCATCTATAATCCTCCGGTTGGGCTGATCACGCATGGTATGGCACCGTTGTCCGATCTTTGGGGATACGATTTCGTGGATGATGAGATTGAGATGGATACCGCCGTCACGGAGGGATTAGAATTGTCAAACCATTCTTACGGTGCTGGCAGCGGATGGCATCCTATTCAAGCTGCTTGGTACTGGTTCGGGCACCAGGGTGTCAATCAGGCTGTTGACTATCAATTCGGCTATTATTCAGCGCGACCGCAGGCGCTTGACGACCGAACAGTGCAGTTTCCCGACTATCTCACGGTTTGGTCAGCGGGCAACGATCAGAACCAAGGCCCCGCAGCCCAGCCGGTGCTTCACTGGTACCGTCCCGATCCAATAGCCCAACCCGGCACCTGGGCCCAGTCCGCAGTGGTTCGCGACATCGACGGCGACGACGGCGGTTATGACACCATGACGCCGGAGGCCAGCGCGAAGAATATCCTCAGCGTGGGGGCAGTAGAGGATATTGTTGGCGGTTACAGCGGACCGGCGAGTGTGGTGTTGACAGGCTTCAGTTCGCTCGGCCCCACTGACGATGGCCGAATCAAACCCGATGTTGTCGCCAATGGTGTCACGCTCACCACGCCCGCACACGATGGCGACAATTTGTACTTCATCGACAATCCGGCAGTCACTGGAACGAGCTTCGCAGCACCCAGCGTCACCGGATCGATCGCCCTCCTAGCCGAATTCCACGCCCAGCTTCGGCCGAACGCGATGCGCCTGTTGGCATCGACCCTCAAAGGCCTGGTGATTCACACTGCTCACGAAGCCGGCCCCAATCCTGGACCGGATTTTCGTTATGGCTGGGGATTAATGAACACCCTGGCCGCCGCCGAATTGCTCGAAGCGGATGCCGCCAGCGAATCTCGGTCTCACCTGAAGGAAGTCCTCTTGGAGGACGGTAACTTCATCGAATTCCCCGTGGTGAGCGACGGCAGCGAGCCGCTGCGTGTCACTATCTGTTGGTCTGATCCCCTAGGTCCGGTGGATGGGGTTCTTGCGGTGGACCCGATGAACGCCCGTTTGGTGAACGACCTCGATTTGCGGGTCATCAATCCTTCTGCTGGCACTCACGAACCTTGGCTGCTCAATCCTGATCTAGTCAATCAGACTGCCGCCGCTCGCGCGGCGGCCGCCACTACTGGCGATAACACACGAGATAACGTTGAGCAGGTGCATATCGCTAACCCCACTGCGGGCACCTACACAGTCCGCGTAACCCACAAGGACAACCTTCAGAACAGCGATCCGCAGTGCGTCTCTATCTTTATCGGCGGGAACATTCCTCAGCCGAAATCGGAATTGAGGTTCATCGGTCAGCAGCTTTGCACCCTCGGGAAATTTCGCCGTCATCTGGCACGGAGTCGTCGGCCAGCGGTACCAAGTCCAATACCGCAACAACGTGGAAGGTCCCGGCTGGACTGACATCGGCCCCGAAGTCAGTGCGGCGAAGGAGAACGTCGCGGTAGAACTCCCCGTGGACCCGCAGCAACGGCATCGGTTCTTTCGGGTGATGGAAGTAGAATGAGCTCTACCTGTATAGCACCAGTCAGGCGGCGTATCGGCCGCATCCTTGCGGTTACTGCCCTACTTGGTCTTCTGATCCGCTTGGAGGCTGATCCCACGCCTCCAAGCGAACCCGTTCTCAGCATTCGCTATGTTGAGGCACCGCACCCCCTACCATTCAACACGAACACCTTCTCCTATTTCTTGGACCTCGATGGAAATGCAATTGTGGATTTCTTCATGATCTTCCATCCAAGCGATTATGGACCGCGGATACAGCCTAACGGGAGGAATAGTCAGGCAGCAGTGTTGGCCATGCCACCCGACTTCGGAAGCTGGGTAACGCCTTTTCGCAATGGAGAGATAATTGGGAGTGATCTCCCCGAGGCAATCGTATGGGTGGACCGAGACACACCCAATCACAATCCAGCTTTTCCCGGGGCATCCACATTGAATGCGTGCGCAGTCACCAGTGAGTTTGTGTGCATAGGTTTGTTCACCAACATGGTCGCGTACATGGCGGTGCAATTTGAGTCGGACTCAGGACGGCACTTTGGCTGGGTGCGCATCGACGCGAGGTTGCCGGGTGGCGTCGTCATCGACTGGGCGTACGACACCCGGCCTGGCATTCCCATTCGAGCCGGTGCCATGCCCGGCCAAGGCATGCTGGCGCTGCAGCCGCCAGTCATTTGCGACGGTGTGCTATGGCTCACCGTTTCAGGACAACTGGGCAAAAAAGTGATTCTGGAAAAGTCGGAGGACTTTAGCGGTTGGAGAGCTGTTTCCACCAATATCAGCCCTTTCCAGACAGGACTGCTTCTTGCCGCAGAGCCGCTACGTGCGTTTTTCCGAGCTGTCGAGGCAGAGTGATCGTGCGGGCCTGTTCGTTGAATGATGGATGCAAATCAAGCGGAAAGGACATCGGCAAACAATGTCACTAGACCAAGCAGGCCGGGCTTCAAAACGCCAGAGCGGCCGGAACGCACTAGCCGCTACGATGCAGGCAAGACGTCCTAAGTCCGACGGCCTGCTAGAGCGAAAAGCCTGCCCGCTTCGCAGTTTGGAAGTCGTTTGCTTCGGCGACGCGCTCAGGTTGTCGGGAGTCACGGGCATTATCACGGAGGGTCGACTGTCGCTCAGTTTTGACGTTCCGTCGGCCTCCAAACTTGAACCACCGCCCTTCAGGCTTGTGGCCTGACTGCCGCCTCGACGCCCCTCGGATTCCCGCGATTCCCGCATGCGTGGCGCCAAAATATTTGGCAAAAGTTTGGCAATGCGCCCCCGCCGGACACAGCGAGACACAGCGTGACCAAAAGAGCAGCCGGCGGGCCAAATGTTTGGCAAATGTTTGGTTTTCGTGCCTGAGGTTGCCCTGAATTGCGGGGTAATGCCTGGCGTTGCAACTCTCGGGGGGAGAAGAGGTAAGCCCCTGCGAGCCAGGCTTGCAGGGGCTTGAAATTGGTTGCGGGGGCTGGATCCTGCAGGCGGAACCAGCGATCCCGCTCGGCGGGATTATGAGTCCAAAGCGTACCCAATGCGATAACAGCAGCGGGATCCGAATGACTTCGAAGCGCGAAATATTCCACACTTGTTCCACAGTATTGCCTGAGATTTCCCAAAACTGCAGAGGATGGCCAGCGGCGAAAAAGGAGCCTGAACATTACCGTAAATAACTAGTATTTAGGTTATTCTATGGACCTAACTCCTTGAAAACTTGGCTCCAGAGGCAGGGCTCGAACCTGCAACCCGCCGGTTAACAGCCGGCTGCTCTACCATTGAGCTACTCTGGATCCCAAAGCGCGGCGTAATCTATCGGCAGCGCCGCCAGCCGTCAAATAGTTTCCAAGACGTGCCCGGCACCGCAGGCGCCGCCGCGCGTGCCAGTGCCCTCGGGGACTGCCTGTGACGGGTCCCGGCCCGCTGCTGCGCACGTGGTCCCTCGGCGTCCTTGGTTGGCCGGAGCTGTGTCCGGAGCGGAGCGGTGGCAGGGGCGTGCGGGCATGCGACGCCGTCGAGGTGTTTGATCAGGGCGAGTTGGCGGCGCGGTTTGGGAGACGATGAAATGCCTCGACAGGACCGGTGGGAATGCGTTAACGGAATTGGCATCGTGAGACTGCTGAATCTGACGGATCCGGCAACGCCGTGCCTTCTGGCGACAACGCCCTCCGGCACCCGTGGCACGCTGGCGTGCGAGCATTCCTGTCCGACAGGCCGCCTGAGGGCGCCGGGCCGTGGGCGCTCGATGATCGTCCCGGTGCGCCTGGGGCGGCTCGGTCGTTCGAGACCGGTCGGTCTTCTGCTGCTGGCATTGGCGGTGGGCGTTCCGTGGGCGTCTGCGGACCAGACCTACATCATCAAGAAGAACGACACGCTGACCCTGATCGCGCGGCAATTTGGCGTCCGGGTGAGCGATTTGGCGCGGCACAACAAGCTCACGTTGAACTCCACGATCTATGCCGGCCGCCGGCTCGTTATCCCCTCGAAAGAGACGGTGGCGGCGCCGGTGCTGAGTTGCGACATTCGCGCGGCGATTCAAGGTGCCGCGGTGCGGAAGGGGCGGTGGAAGTATATTGTGTTGCACCACAGCGGCACGCCCTCGGCGACGATGAGGGCCATGGACAACTACCACCGCAACACCCGGCACATGGAGAACGGCCTGGCGTATCATTTTGTGATCGGGAACGGGAAGGGCATCCAGGACGGTGACATCGAGGTGACGCGCCGCTGGACGCGGCAACTCAACGGCGGGCATCTGGCCAGCGACAAGCTCAACGCGGTGAGTTTGGGCATCTGCCTGGTCGGCAATTTTGACCAGACCCCGCCGACGCCCAGGCAGATGGACAGTCTGGTGGCGCTTGTCGAGGCGCTGCGCAGGCGCTGCAATTTGCGGGTCAGCGCCGTCAAGACGCACCAGCAGATTCATCCCGGGCACACCCGTTGTCCGGGGCGGCTCTTCGACATGAATAAGCTGGTCAAACGGATGCATTGAGCGCGGGGTTCGCGCAGTGGCGTCATGTGCCGTGAGCGGGTCAAGGTTCCCGGGACTGCCAGGCGGTTGCACGAAGGCAGGCGTGGTTCGTCTGCCGGCTGCTGTGTGCACGGCCCCGGCGCCGGCGTCTCCTCTCGCCCCAAGGCGGCCTGAAGCCGCGCGCCGCCGGATGCTCACATCCCGCCAACAGGCTGCTTTGGCGTCGACGGGTTGTCCGGTGCGGTTCGATCGTCTCACCCGGCAGCTTTACGCCACGGACGCGTCGATTTACCGGGTTGAACCGTTGGCCGTTGCGTTTCCCCAAACCGTCGCCCAGGCGGCGGCGCTGATCCGGGCGGCGGCCGAAGCCGGCGTGCCGGTGATTCCGCGGGGTGCGGGCAGCGGGCTGGTGGGCGGCGCGATTGGCGAGGGGGTGGTTGTTGATTTCGCCCGCCACAACCGCCGGATTGACCCTCCCGATCCCGAGCAGCGCGCGGTGCGCGTGGGTGCCGGGGTGGTGCTGGACCGACTCAACGCGCGTCTCAGTCCGCATGGATGGTGTTTTGGCCCCGATGTCGCCACCAGTTCGCGGGCAACCCTGGGCGGGATGATCGCCAGCGATTCGTCCGGGGCTCGCGCTCCGTATTACGGCACCACCGCCGGCCATGTGCGGGCGCTGGAGCTGGTGCTGGCTGACGGGCGGGTCGTGCGCACAAGCGCGGCGACGGACGGTTTGGAATCGCTGCGCCGGCAGGCGGACGATCTGATTCGGCCGCACGCGGCCGAGATTGGCGCGCGCATGCCGCCGGATCTCCGGAAACGGTGGCCCGGCTACGGGCTGAGCCGCTTTCTTCATGATCCCGGCCATTTGTGTCATTTGCTTGCGGGCAGCGAAGGCACCCTGGCCGCGATCTGGTCTGCGGAGGTGAATGTGGTTCCGCTGCCGCGCGAGAAGGGGGTTGGCGTGGTGTTTTTCGATTCGGTGGCCGAAGCCATGGAGGCCACGGTGGCATTGCTCGACCTGCAGCCGGTGGCCATCGAGCACGTGGACCGGGTGTTGTTTGATCAAACCCGGGGCCAAGTGCATTTCCAGGCCGCGCGCGATCTGCTGGGGCTGGACGCGGGATGCTGTGAGGCTTTTCTGATCGTCGAGTTTTACCATGAGGTGGCGGCCCGGCTGGCCGCGCTGGAGGGGAAACGCCTGGGACGGCGCACGCGCCTGGTGCGGGACGCGGGGGAAATGGCGCTGGTGTGGGAATTGCGGAAGGCGGGGCTGTCGCTGCTCACGGGGTGTTCCGGCCCTGCCAAACCCGTGACAGGCATTGAGGATGCCGCGATTCCGCCGAGGCGTTTGCCGGAATACGTGGCGGCTTTGCGTTCGCTTCTGGACCCGCTTGGGGTGAAAGCCTGTTTTTACGGACACGCCGCCTCGGGGTTGCTGCATGTCCGGCCCGTGCTCGACCTGCACCACGCCGGGGATCTCCGGAAGTTCCGTCAGATTGCGGATGAGGTTTCGGCGCTGGTGAGGCAGTTTCGAGGTTCGCTGGCGGCCGAGCACGGGGTAGGCATGGCGCGGACGGAGTATTTGCATGATCACCTGGGCGACGCGCTTCTGGGGGTGACGGCACAGATCAAGCGCGTGTTCGATCCGCAGAACGTGTTCAACCCGGGCAAGATCGTCGAGATGCGCGGTGTTGGGGCGCCCCGGTATGCGATCGACCGGCAGTTGCGGCTGGGGCCGGGGTATGCGCTGGGCGTTCCGTTCGAGCCGGTGCTGGCGTTTGCGGCAAGGGATCATTCGTTCGTGGGCAACCTGGAACAATGCAACGGCTGCGGAGGCTGCCGCAAGGAGACCCCCACGATGTGCCCGACGTTCATCGCGACCGGCGAGGAGATCATGTCCACGCGCGGGCGCGCGAACACGATTCGCGCCGCGCTGGAAGGCCGGTTTGGTGCGTCCGGAGAGGCGCTGGCGGCGCCGGAGCTGGCGATGGCGCTGGACCACTGCCTGGCGTGCAAGGCGTGCGCGAGCGAATGCCCGTCGAACGTGAATCTTGCCCTGCTGAAAGCCGAGTTGCTCCACGCCCGGCACCGGCGCTACGGGCTGCCCTGGGCGGCGCGCCTGATCAGCGCGGTGGACCTGCTGGGGCGGCTGGGGTGTTTGATGCCGGGGATGGCGAACGCGGCGCTTCGGATGCCCCTGGTCCGGCGGCTGATGGAGCACACGCTGGGCATCGCCGCGAAACGCCCGCTGCCACCTTATGCGGCGCAACGGTTCGACCGCTGGTTCGAACGGCGTCCGGTTGCTGCGGCCGGGCGGCGCGGGCCGGTGGTTTTGTGGGACGACACGTTTGTGCGCTACCACGAGCCGCACATCGGCAAGGCGGCGGTGGCGGTGCTCGAGGCTGCGGGCTACGAGGTGCGAGTGGTTCGGAGCCGCCAATGCTGCGGGCGGCCGGCGTTCAGCCAAGGGAATCTCGACGCCGTGAGACGCTGGGGCAGGCGCAACCTGGCGCTGCTGCGCGGCGCACCCTGTGCCGGCTTGCCGGTGATTTTCCTCGAGCCCTCCTGCTGGGCGATGTTCGCCGAGGATTACCGCGAGCTGAATCTCGAGGGGGCGGACGAGGTGCGGGGGCGGTGTTATTTGTTCGAGCAGTTCATCGGGGATCTTCTTGAACGCGAGCCGGCGGCGTTGCGGTTTGCGGAACGGGCGGGCAGCGTGGTGATTCATGCGCATTGCCATGCCAAGGCCTTGGTGAAGCCGGACTTCATGGCGCGCCTGGCGCGGCGCTTGCCGGGGCGGCAGGTCGGCCTGCTGGAGACGGGCTGCTGCGGGATGGCGGGGGCGTTCGGCACGATGGCATCGACGTATGAGTTGTCGCGGCAGATAGCGCAGCCGCTGCTGGACCTGATTGCGGCGCAGCCTGCGGGGACCGAGGTGGTGGCCAGCGGCACCAGTTGCCGCCACCAGATCGGCGACCTGAGCCGGGCGCATCCGCGCCACATGGCGGAGCTGCTTGCCGACGCGCTGGCGTAACGGGGCCGGCGCCGGCGGTGAGTTCGGGGCGCGCTCCCCTTTTCGCGGCTATGCTCCGTGGGTTGCGCAAGCCTGGAATCCTGAGCCCGACGTTTTTGTTCTGGAAGGGGGGCTTGCGGGGTTTGGGGTTGGCGTTTATGTATGGGGCATATCGATGGCATGTGGATGGGGGCTACGGCGCGCGGGTGGGGCGTGTGCGAGGTGATGCGGGACGGGGTGTTTCGGCGCGTTTTGGGGTGGGGGGCGATCCGGTGTGTGGGCATTGTGAGGTTGTGACGGTTTTGGAAGTCATCCAACGCAGCAGCGAGTTCTTGGCGCGCAAGGGTGTGGACTCACCGCGTTTGCAGGTCGAGTTGCTGTTGGCGCACGTGCTGCAGGTGCCGCGTCTGAAGTTGTATCTGAGTTTCGATCGGGTGCTGGGGGTGGCCGAGCTGGACCGGCTTCGGGTCCTGGTGCAGCGCCGCGGCCGGCGCGAGCCGCTGCAGCACATTCTGGGAACCGTGTCGTTCTGCGGGCTGGAGTTGGCGGTGGACGGGCGCGTGTTGATTCCGCGGCCCGAAACCGAGCTGCTGGCCGAGGCGGGGTGGAGGTGGCTGGGCGCGCTGGCGGTCTCGGAGCCTTTGGCATTGGACGTGGGGACGGGCAGTGGTTGTCTGGCGATTGCGCTGGCGGTGCGCTGCCCCCGCGCACAAGTCCACGCGCTGGACATTTCGCCGGGTGCGCTCTCGGTGGCGCGGCAGAACGCGCGCCGCCATGCCGTGGACGGGCGCATCCGGTTTCACGAGGGCGACGGGCTGGCGGCGGTGCCGGCCGGGCTTCGGTTCGATCTGATCGTGAGCAATCCGCCGTATATTCCCAGTTGCGAGCTGGCGATGCTGCAGCCCGAAGTGCGCGAGTACGATCCCGTGCTGGCGCTGGACGGGGGTCCCGACGGCATGGCATTTTACCGGCGGTTGGCTGGGGAGGCGCCGCCGTTTCTGGCCGGGGCCGGGCGTTTGATGGTTGAGTTTGGCGACGGGCAGTCGGGCGTGCTTGAGGAGTTGTTTCGCGCTCAAAAGTGGGTTGTCGAAGGTGTCACGCCGGACTACGCTGGGCGCCCGCGGCATCTGACTGTTCGCCGGGCCTAGCGGCGGGCGGGCCGATATGGTGGGCGTCTTGGGGCGGGTCGGGTTGGCGGCAATGAACATCACATGGACAGTTTGTTGATCAAAGGCGGCGTGCCGCTGCACGGCGACGTGACCATCAGCGGCTCGAAGAACGCCGCGTTGCCGATCATGGCGGCGACGCTGCTGACGCCGGAGCCGTGCGTCATCCGGCGCGTGCCGGATTTGAGCGATACGCGGTTCATGCTGCAGATTCTGGCGTCGCTGGGCGCGCGGGTGTCGATGCGGGGGGACGCGGTGAGGGTTTGCGCGGAGAAGCTCAACCCGGTGGGCAATTACGATCTGATCCGGAAGATGCGCGGTTCGATCTGCATTTTGGGGCCGCTGCTGGCGCGGCAACGGCAGGCGACCGTTTCCCTGCCGGGCGGTTGCGTGATCGGGCCGCGGCCGATCGACCTGCATTTGAAAGGGCTGCGAACCCTGGGGGCGAGAGTGGCGATTGAGAGCGGGTATATTCATGCCAAGGCGCCCAGGCTGGTGGGGGCGGAGGTTTTCCTGGGGGGGCGCTCTGGGCCCACCGTGCTGGGCACGGCCAACCTGCTGATGGCGGCGACCCTCACCGAGGGGGTGACCACGATTGAAAGCGCCGCGTGCGAGCCTGAGATTGCGGATCTGGCGCATTTTCTGAACAAGATGGGGGCGCGGATCGCGGGGGCGGGGAGTCCCACGATCACTGTCAATGGCGTTCAAGCCCTGCACGGCACCGACCACGAGCTGATTCCGGACCGGATTGAGGCGGCGACGTTCGCCATCGCGGCGGCGGCCACCAACGGGGAGGTGACCCTCCTGGGCTCGCGTCCGGACCACATGAGCGCAGTGATGGACAAGCTTCAGGAGGCGGGGGTGAGCATCAAGCGGCGCGGGTTCACCCTGACGGTTCGGCGGGGCGGGCGGCTTCGGCCTGTGGACATCACCACGCAGCCTTATGCGGGGTTTCCGACGGACGTTCAGGCGCAGATGATGGCCCTGATGGCTCTGACGCCGGGCTTGAGCATCATCACCGAGCGGATCTACGAGTCGCGCTTCATGCATGTCAGCGAGCTGGCGCGGCTTGGGGCGGAGATCTCGATCGAGGGGGCCAGCGCCATTGTGAAAGGGGTTTCGCGGCTGAGCGGGGCGCCCATCATGGCGAGCGATCTGCGGGCGTCGGCGGCGCTGGTGATTGGCGGGATGGCGGCCGCGGGCACCACGCGGATCAACCGCATTTATCATCTGGACCGCGGCTACGAGAAGATCGACGTGAAGTTGCGCAGGTTGGGCGCCCGCATCCGGCGTGTTGAGGAGTAGGTCAGAGCCGCTTGAGGACGCGGGCGGCGGCTTGGATGGTGGTTTCGATGTCGTGCGGGGTATGGGCGGTGGAGAGGAATCCGGCTTCGAAGGGGGAGGGTGCGAGGTAGATGCCTTCGGCGAGCATGCCGTGGAAGAAGGCGGCAAACTGCTGGCGGTTGCTGGTGAGGGCGTCGGCGAGGCGGCGGACGGGGTGGGCAGCGAAGTAGGCGCAGAACATGGAGCCGATCCGCTGGAATTGGACCGGCACGCCCGCGGCACGGGCGGCGTCTTTGATCCCGTCTTCGAGCTGGGCTCCGAGGGTTTCGAGGCGGGCGTAGGCATTGCCGTCTTCGAGCTGGTCGAGGGTCGCGAGGCCTGCGGCGACGGCGAGGGGGTTGCCGCTCAGGGTGCCTGCCTGGTAAACGGGACCGAGCGGGGCGAGGCAATCCATGATGTCGGCGCGGCCGCCGAAGGCGCCCACGGGGAGGCCGCCGCCGATGATTTTGCCGAAGCAGGTGAGGTCGGGTTCGAGGCTGAGGCGGTGCTGGGCGCCGCCGAACCCGAGGCGGAATCCGGTCATGACTTCGTCGGCGATGAGGAGGGTGCCATGGGCGCGGGTGAGTTGGCGGAGGTGTTCGAGGTAGCCGGGCTGGGGCAGGTAGAGGCCGGCATTGGCCGGGACCAGTTCGAGGATGACGGCGGCGAGCGTGTCGCCGCAGGCGGCGAAGGTGGCGTCGAGGGCGTCGGGATCGTTGAACGGCAGTACCCGGGTATGCCGGGCGAAATCGGCGGGCACGCCGGCGCTGTCGGGGTGGCCGAGGGTGAGGGCGCCGGAGCCGGCCTTGACGAGGAGCGAATCGGCGTGTCCGTGATAGCAGCCGTCGAATTTGAGGATGGTGTCGCGTCGGGTGAAGCCGCGGGCGAGCCGGATGGCGGCCATGCAGGCTTCGGTGCCGCTGTTGCAGAGTCGCACTTTCTGGACGCTGGGCACGGCGGCACACACGCGCCGGGCCATGGCGACCTCCGCCGGGTGGGGGATGCCGAAGCTGGTGCCGCGTTCGGCCGCGCGGCATACGGCCTGGAGAATGGCCGGGGGCGCATGTCCCAGGATGGCGGGTCCCCAGGTGCCCACGTAGTCCACATACGCGTTCCCGTCCACGTCCCACACCCGGGCGCCCTTCGCGCGTTCGACGAAGAAGGGCGTGCCGCCGACGGCCCGGAAGGCGCGGACGGGGGAATTGACGCCGCCGGGGATGCACTGGAGGGCTTGGGCGAAGAGGGCTTCGGATTGGGGGCGCGACATGGCGGATCAGGTTTGGGGTACCGGGCTAGCGCGCGGGGAAGAAGGTTTCGGCCAGGGCCCCGCGTTGGGTTCGCACGAGGGTGCCGACGGCGACGCGGTGGCGTTGGAACCAGCCCTGTCTGACTTCGAGGACGAATTGGATTTGGTCGGAGGCGGCCTCGACGGGGGTTTCGTTGAGGGGTTGGAGGTCGTGGAGTTCGCGGATGACGCCTCCGGGGTCGATATAGGCGCAGGACAGGGGGAGGGTGGTATTGCGCATGTAGAAGGCGGTGCGGTGCGGGATGGCGAACACGAAGAGCATGCCCTCGGTTTCGGCGAGGTTTTTGCGGAACATCATGCCGGTGGCGATCTGGCGGGGCGTGGTGGCCAGTTCGACCTCCAGCTCCGCGCCGTCCAGCCACAGCTTGAGCGTGGGCAGTTTCGGTTGCGCGTGGTTCATGGCCAGCTCGCCGCGCGCGGGCGCACCGGCCGTGGGGCGCGGCGGGGCTGCCGGCGGGCTTGCAGGGTCCGGCCCGGGCTTGGAGCACCCGGCCCAAACCGCAAGCCCCAATCCCGCCGTCCATGCTGTCAAGCGCCGCGGCTGCATGGGCGTCAGGGTGGGGAATGCGGCGCTGGAAAGCAACGCCGGGCTGCGCGGCTGGGGACGCGGGGTGGGGTTACCGGGGCGGGTCCGGCACCACGCGAACGGCGGTGGACAGGCGGTAGGGGTGGCCTGTGGGGGAGGTGAGGAGCACCTCGGCCAGGCCGGCGCGGTAGCCGCGTTCGGGTGGGGGCAGGTCGAAGCGCGCGTGGGAGGTGAGGGTTTTCACCTGCGGGTGGGGGTGCCAGGGGTCGTTGCGGAAATCGCGGTCGGCGGAGGTGGCGCTCCAGAGCTGGATGCGATGGGCGGGAGGGCGGGTGACGACGGTGATTTCGGGGTGTGAGTTGTGGGTGAACTGCCAGTCGACGGTGGGCAGGGGGTGGCCATCGGCGAGCATTTGGACGAACGCGGCGAGGGTTTGGGTGGCTTGGTGGGAGCCGTCGTTGGGGGGCAGGCCCTTGGGCGCGTTGAAGCCGTGGCCGCCGTTGGGGGCTTGGAAGAGGAGTTTGGGGCCGGGCAGGTCATGCCAGTAATGGCGGAGGGAATCGACGGTCCAGTAGGGGTCGTTGGTGCCGAGGAGGATCAACTTGGGCATGGTGTAGCGCTGGCGGTAGCTATAGGGATCCACCCAGTCGCGCAGCCGTTTCATCGGGGGATCGTCCAGGCGCGCGACGAGGCCGAGGTCGGTGTAGTCGCGGATGCGTTCGCTTTGGCGGCCATAGACCCGGTCGGCCCATTGGGTTTGGGCTTTCATGTTGAGCATGTCGATGACCATGGGGGCGATGCCCGCCACGCGCGGGTCGGCCGCGCCGGTCAGCCAGGTGGTCCAACCGCGTTTCGAGGCGCCTGACACCACAAAGCGCCCGATCCGGTGGCCGCGTTCCCGGTGCGCGAACCCGGCCACCGCATCCATGGCGCGCACGGCGCTTTTGACCATGGGGAAGAGCAGCGGCCAGGTTGCGTCTCCGGTTTTTGTATATTGGTCGAAGGTGAAGGCGATGAGGGCGTCTTCGCGGCGGCCGTTGCACAGGGGCTGGTTGGGCACCTGGGTGACGACGGCTGCGGCCGCGCCGGCGCGTTCCGCAACCGTGTTCAGCAGCCCCAGGGCGCTCTTGCCGTCGCCGTCCCCGGTGATGAACAGGAATGCGGCGTCGGGGTGGCGGAGCTGGGTGGGGTAAACGATTTGGACGTGGTGCTGCCAGGGGTGGGAGCGCCACCGCTGCGAGGTCACGTCGAGATGGACCCGCGCGAAGCCGGCATCCTCGCTGCGCGACCGGATTGTCCATTGGAAGGCGTCATCCGGGGTGCGGACGTAATCTTCCAGGGCGCCGGCGTGGGCCGGCGGTGCGGCCAGGATCAGGAGCGGAAGGCTGGCGGCGCCGAGCCAGGTGCGGGGGACGCGCGGGGGCGGGACTCGGGTCATCGCCTGCGGGGAAGGGCATCGATCGGGCATATCGGGAGATGCAATGGTCTTCCGGGTCCGGCGTCAAGGCTGCGGAGAGGCCGGGCTGCTGAATAGGCGGTGCGCACGGGGCGTCTGGTGTTTTGGCCGGAACGATGCCGGCACGCGGTTCTCCGCCGGCGGCTTCACGTCCCCAGGTTCCGGCACGTCGCGGAATGGGGTCGCTTTTGAGTTGTCGAACTGATTCAATGTGCGGGTCCGCGGGGACGCTGCACGGACGGGTGACGCACGACGAACCGATGAGCACTATAACGAACACGACACTGCCGGCCGAGGTTGGGGATGGGGATTTGCAGGCGGTGCAGGATTTGAAGGCGTCCTGTGCCAGGATCAAGACTGAGCTGGCGAAGGTGATTGTGGGGCAGGAGGCGGTGGTTGAGGAGGTGCTGATGGCGATCCTGACGCGCAGCCACGCGCTGCTGGTGGGGGTGCCGGGGCTGGCCAAGACGCTCCTCGTGTCGACCCTGGCGCAGACGCTTCGCCTGACGTTCAAGCGCATCCAGTTCACCCCGGACCTGATGCCCAGCGACATCACGGGCACCGAGGTGATTTACCAGGACCCGGCCACGGGCCAGCGGGAGTTCCGGTTCCTGCGGGGGCCGATTTTCGCCAACATGATTCTGGCGGATGAAATCAACCGCACCCCGCCCAAGACGCAGGCGGCGATGCTGGAGTCGATGCAGGAGCGCAAGGTCAGCGTGGGCGGCGCCGATTATCCGTTGCCCGACCCGTTTTTCGTGCTGGCGACGCAGAACCCGATCGAACAGGAAGGCACCTACCCGCTGCCCGAGGCGCAGCTCGACCGTTTTCTGTTCATGATCCATGTGGACTATCCCAGCGGCGCCGAGGAACGCGAGATCATGAAGATGGCCACGAGCGCCGGTGTGGGGACGCCGGACCCGGTGTTGGGCGGGGAGGAGATTCTGGGGCTGCAGCAGGTTGTGCGGCGGATGCCGGTGGCGGAGCACGTTTATGCGTATGCCGAGAAGCTGGTGCGCGTGACGCGGCCCCGGTCGGCCGAGGCGCTGGAATTCTGCCGGCAATGGCTGACGTGGGGTGCCGGGCCGCGCGCGGGGCTGGGGTTGATCCTGGCGGCCAAGGCGCGCGCGATGCTGGCGGGCCGGTTCTATGTCGGGTGCGAGGACGTCGCCGCCGTGGCACTGCCCGTGTTCCGGCACCGGATCATCCTGAATTTCTCGGCCCAAAGCGAGAGTGTGACGGCGGACGACATTACGCGGAAGATCCTGGAGAGCGTGCCGCGGGACGAGAAGCTCGAGTGAGGGCCGGGGGCGCTCGTCGTCATCACCATGCACGTGCCTCGGACGAAACCGTTTTTTGCGACATGAGGCCGCCACCCGCAGCGTCGCTGCTCGATCCGGCGGCCATTTCGCGCGCCGAAGCGCTGGGCTTGCATGCCCGCTACGTCGTCGAGGGCTACATGGCCGGCGAACACAAATCGCCGTACCGGGGTTTTGCGGTTGAATTCGCGCAGCACCGCGAATACGCGTTTGGCGACGACACGCGGCACTTGGACTGGAAGGTGCTGGGCCGGACCGACCGCTATTACATCAAGCAATACGAGCAGGAAACCAATTTTGTCGCCCACCTGCTTTTGGACGGCAGCGAGTCCATGAGTTACGGCTCCGGGCCGCTGAGCAAGCTGCACTACGGCAAGATGATGGCGGCGTGTCTGGCGTACCTTGTGTTGCATCAGCGCGACGCGGTGGCGCTGGCGTTGTTCGACACGGCCGTGCGGGATTACACGCCCCGCAGCGACAACCTGGGCACCATCCATCATCTGATGACCCGTCTCGCTGCGCTGGCCCCCGCCGCGTCGACCAACATCGCCGGCGTCCTCCACGACATGGCGCGCCAGATCCGCCGCAAAGGCATCGTCATTGTCATCAGCGACTTTTTCGACGACGAACAGAAGGTCCTCGAGGGCATCCAGCACCTGCGCTTCGGCGGCAGTGAAGTCATCGTGTTCCATCTCCTCGACCCTTACGAACTCGAGTTCCCCTTCCTGGGGCTGGTCGAATTCGACGGCCTGGAGGGCGTTCCGAAGATTTTGACGCGGCCCGGCGAGGTTCGGAAGAGCTACCTGCGGGAGCTGGAAGCGTTCCGGTGGCGTTTGCGGGCGGGCTGCGAGAAGAACCACTGCCATTACGTCCTCGTCAACACCGCGCAGCCGCTTTCCGAGGTTCTGAGCGGCTACCTGGCGTTCCGGTGGCGGACCACCTACCGGTGACTTTTCTCAATCCCATCCTGCTGTTCGGGCTGGCGGCCGTGTCGGTGCCGATCCTCATCCACCTGTTGCACCGCCGGCGCTTCCGCAAAATCACCTGGGCCGCCATGCGGTTTCTCAGGATCAGCGTCGAGCAGAACCGGAAGCGCATGCGGCTCGAGGACATGATCCTGCTTGCCCTGCGCTGTCTGCTGGTGCTGCTGCTCGCGCTGGCGCTGGCCCGGCCCGCCCTCCGCTCGCAGGCCGGCGGCGCTTTCGGCCATGCCCGGATCACAGGCGTCATCGTCCTGGACAATTCCTACAGCATGGGGATGAGCGACGGCACCCGGACCCGCTTTGAGAAGGCGCAGGAGGCAGCGCTGCAGGCGCTTGCCGCCATGCCCGCCGGCTCGGCAACCGCCGTGCTGTTCGCGTCGGACCTCGTGCATGCCGCCATCCCCGAACCCACGTTCGACCTGAACCTGGCCCGCAAAGTCATCCGCGAGGCGCCTCTCACCGACCGGGGCACGGACCTGTTCCCTGCGATCCAGAGAGCCGTCGACATTCTCCAGGGCCGATTGGTCATCCGCAAGGAGATCTACATCATCACCGACGGCCAAGCCGCCGGCTGGCGCCAGCTCGCTGAAATCCAGACCGTCCTCGAGCGCGCCCGCCACGAAATCAACACGCACCTCGTTCTTGTCAGCGAACACGAAACCCAAAACCTGGGCGTCAGCGGGCTGCAGCTTGCCAGCGGGCTGTCGCCTGCCAACCAGGCCCTCCGTTTCGAGGCCAGGATCACCAACTACGGCACCGAGGAACGCCGCAATGTCCGCGTCGTCCTCGGCGTCAACCAGGATCCCCCCGGGGACGAGTTCAACCTGGACGCCCTCGCCCCGGGCGCGACCCGCAGCGTCTCGCTTTTTGCCAAGCTGCCTCGTGACGGTTTCCACGCCGTCACGGCCCGCATTCCCGAGGACCGCCTGGGTGCCGACGACCGCCGGACCGTTGCGGTGCGGGCGATCCAGCGGGTCCGCGTGCTGCTTGTGGACGGCGATCCCGGGAACGAGGCGCGCGACGGCGAAGTGTTCTTTCTTCGGCATGCGCTCGTGCCGGTGGCTCCCGAACTGGCTCCTGATTACTTTGTCCAAACCGACACGCTGACCGCCCCGGAATTGTCGCAGGCGCAGCTTGACGATTACGATGCGGTGTTCCTGGCCAACGTGCCGGAGGTGCCGGAGCGGACGCTGCTTGGCCTGGCGCAGTATTTGCGGCGTGGGGGCGGGCTGGTGGTGCTGCCCGGGGGGCGGGTGAACCCGGCCTTTTACAACGAGCAACTTCTCAAGCGCTTCGATTTCCTCCCCGCGGCTCTGGGTGCGGTCCACGGACAGCTCGAGGACGAGGAGCAACACATCCGGTTTCAGGACAAAGCTTATGCGCACCCCATTGTATCGATCTGGAATGACCCCGCCGCCGGCACCCTCGCGTCCACCCGCATCTTCAAGTGGTTCACCCTCGTCCCCGCCCCCGACATCCCGCCGCCGGCCGCCGCCGGGGCCGAACCGGGCCGGCCCCGGGACGCCGGCAATCCGCGGGTGGTGCTGACGTATGCGGACGGCGCGCCGGCGCTGATGGAGCGTCCGTGGGGTATGGGGCGCGTCGTGCTGGGGAGCACGACGGGCGATACCGCCTGGAACGACCTGCCGGTGCGCCTGGCGTGGGTGCCGCTTGTGCACCGGATTCTGGGATCGATCCTCCAGCGCCAGGACGAGGGTCTCAACCTCCAGGTGGGCGAGAAGCTGGTTCGCCGTGTTGAAATGGAGTTTCTGGACAAGGATGCCACCTTCTTCAAACCGGGCCAGACCGAAGCCGTGCGCGACCTGCGGCGCATCGAGCTTGTCGGCGGCTGGCCGGTGCTGCAATACGATCAGACCGACCTGGCCGGTGTTTACGACGTGAACGTGGCCGATCCCCCGCTCGCCCTGAAGTTCGCGGCCCAGGCGGACACCGCCGAGTCGAGTCTTGAAGAACTGTCGCCGGCGCAGCTTCACACCCTCGGCGGCGTGGCCCAGGTGCTCGCCTGGTCGCCCCGCCTTGAGTGGAACGTCGTCGCCCGCAAGGCTGGCGGCGGGTTGGAGTTCTGGCTGCCCCTGGCCCTGGCCGCGCTGGGGGTGGCCCTGTTGGAAACGTGGCTGGCCCAGAGATTCAGCCGGAGCAAGTAGATGCCGGACTCCCGCTTTCCATTGTCCTGCCAATGCCGGGCGCCGTCGCCGCCGCCGGCACGCGCGGGGGCGTCCACCAAGACGCGGGGTCATGGCGTGGCGCGGCAACTCCCATGACGGACCTGGTTCTCCGGCTTCTAGGTGCGAGGGTGGACGATGCGGTTCGCATCGCCGATGCGTCGCTGGCGTTGCGCGGGGGCCTGGGTGCGGGGTGGGTTGTGTTGGGGTTGCTCGCGACGATTGTCGCCGTGGCGTGGTTGTACCGCGCCAGCCCGGTGATGTTGTCTCCGCTGCGCCGCCACATCCTGACGGCTCTGCGGGTCCTGTTTCTCGGGCTGCTGCTCGTGCTGTTGCTGCGTCCCGTGCTCGCGTTCACCGTCGAAGGCAGCGTCCGGCGCATTCTCGTGCTGCTGATTGACGCCAGCGCCTCCATGCGCATCCGCGATCCGCGCCAGACGCCGGAGGACCGGCAGCGCGCGGCCCTGGCCCGCGGCCTGGCCGATCCCGCCGGCGGTCTCAAGTCGAAGAGCGGTTCCGGGCGTCCGGCCGCCGGGGCCGGCGGCGAACGCCTCGAACTGGTCCAAGCCGCGCTGCGCAACGAAGCGCTCAATCTGCTGCCCCGGCTCGACCGCGAGTTTGATCTTGCCGCGTTCACCTTCGCGCAGGGCGTCGCGGAAATCTCCGCGCGCAAGGCCGCTCCGGCCTCGACCAACGGCCGCGCTTCCCGGCGCGAGCCTGTGACGGTGGACCAGTTCCCGTGGGTGGACCGGCTCACGGCGACCAATCCGCTGACCGCCCTGGGAGACGCGCTGCGGGAGGTGATGGCGCGCAAGCGCGGCCAGCCGCTGGCCGGGGTGCTGGTGGTGACGGACGGGGCGAACAACAGCGGCATGCCGCCGGGCGAGGCGGCTCTTCTGGCTCGCCGCGAGGGACTGCCCCTCTACATCTACGGCGTCGGCATCACCTCCCCGCGCGATGTCATCCTCGTCAACCTCTTCGCCCCGGACGTCACCTTCGCCCGGGACGAGATGACCGCGGCCGCCCGCGTCCGCACCCGGGGCATGAACGGGCGGAACGCCGACCTCGTGCTCAAGCTCAACGGCCAGACCGTCGCCTCGCAAACCGTCACGTTCGGCGCCGACGGCGAACAGGTGGTGCCCCTGAGATTCATTCCGGCCGCCGTGGGCGAATTCGACCTGGAGGCGGTTGTCGTCCCCCAGGCCGACGAGAATGTCCAGGACAACAACCGCCGCTCGCGCCGCCTGAGGGTCATCGACGCCAAAATCCACACCCTGCTTGTCGACCAGTCCCCCCGGTGGGAGTTCCGCTATCTCCAGGCGATGCTCCTGCGCGACCGGCGCATCGACCTGAAATGTTATCTGGCCGAAAGCGACAAGGACATCGCCCGCCTGCCCGGCTCCCCCTACCTGGCCGCGTTTCCCGCCCGCAAGGAGGACCTGTTCAAATTCGATCTGGTCATCTACGGGGATGTCGACCCCCGGCGGGTCGGGCTCAACGCGCTGGAGAACCTGAACACGTGGGTTGCCGACTTCGGCGGCGCTCTGGTGGCCGTTGCCGGCAGACGGTTCCTTCCCCACGCCTACAAACGTTCGCTCCTCGAAAAGCTGCTTCCCGTCGAATTCGACGCCCCGATCGTGGGGGCTTCGCCCGACGCGCTTGCCGACAAACCGATCACGCTGCAGCTCACGTTTGCCGGCCGCCACCACGCCATGCTGCGGTTGTCCGACAAGGACGAGGAGAATGTGGCTCTCTGGAAAGAGCTGCCGCCCGTGTTCTGGGTCGCCCGCGTCGCCCGTCCCAAGCCCGCCGCCGAGGTGTTGCTGGTCGATCCCGACCCGGCGCGCGAGACGCGTTTCGGCAAGATGCCCGTCATTGCCTTCCAGAAATACGGGTTGGGGCAGGTGCTGTATGTGGGCACGGACAACACGTGGCGCTGGCGGCGCAACGTGGGCGACCGCTATTACAGCACGCTCTGGGGCCAGATCGCCCAGCGCGTCTCGCTCCAGCGCCTGCTGGGCATCTCCAAACGCACCCAGCTCACCACCGACCAGCACAATTACATGACCGGCGACCGCATCGGCGTTTACGCCCGCCTTTACACCGCCGGCTACGATCCCCTCAGCCAGCCCGCCGTCAAAGGCCACTTCGGCCTCCGCAACGGCACCGGCCCCCGTCCCGAGGTCATCCTGCGCCCCGTCCCCGAACAGCCCGGCCTCTACCGCGGCGAGTTCATCGCCCCCGCCGCCGGCACCTACAGTTTCTGGGTCGACTCCGACACCGACACCTTCCTCGACTTCAACGTCAGCGAACCCAAATTCGAGCTGGGCGAGACCGCCATGAACGAACCCCTCCTGCGCGAGCTGGCCGCCACCACCGGCGGCGCCTTCTTCCGCGAGGAAGACCTCCACCGCCTCCCGGACACCATCCGCGACAAAACCGAACGGGTCCGCTCCCCCCTCGAGGTGGAACTGTGGTCCAGCCCGCTGTTCTTTCTTCTCCTGCTCGGCGTCGTCACCGCCGAATGGGTGCTCCGAAAACTGGCCCACCTCAAATGACCACGGCCCACCGGTTCACCCACGTCCAGCCCAGTGCGCTGTTGCACAGCCACATCGCCGCCCTCCGCCGCCGGCACGTCTCGGTTGCCGCCCTGACCGGCCTGGCGCTTCTGGGCCTGGTGTGCGTCGAACTCCTCGCCCTGGCCATGTTCCTCGACTGGTGGCTCGACCTGCCCCGCCCCGTCCGCCTCGTCTCTCTGCTCGCCCAGGCCGCCGTCTTCACCTGGCTCCTGGCCCGCGGCGTCGCCCTCCCCCTGCTCCGCCCACCCGACGACGACACTTTG
This sequence comes from Verrucomicrobiota bacterium, assembly GCA_016935555.1. GTDB lineage: Bacteria > Verrucomicrobiota > Verrucomicrobiia > Limisphaerales > JAFGQR01 > JAFGQR01. The sequence goes on along the minus strand of JAFGQR010000035.1, from coordinate 18,692 downwards.
GCCCTGATGATGGAAAAGGCGCGGCCTGCGTTTCGAACGCGGCTGATTGCCGCGTTGCAGCTGGCGCGGCCGGGCGCGCTGCGGCCGGGCGCCTCCGCCGCCCTCGCCCAAGCGCTCGTGCGCGAAACCGAGGTCCTGGCGGCGCCGATGCGCTTTTCCGACATCGTGGCCACCGACCGGGTCAAGAAACTCGGCGCGATGGCCCTGCTGATTGTTCCGCTCGCCCTTGCCGCGTTCGTCGCCACCCGGCCCGCCAGCATCGACCTCCTCCGGCGTGTCTTCCTCGCCCGCGTGCCCGTGCCCCGCAAAACCCGGGTCGTCGTTGCCAACGGCAATCAACTGGTCGGACTCGGCGACAGCGTGCGTCTCGAAGCCGCCGCCCTCGGTGTCGTCCCCGCGTCCGGACGGGTTGTGGTTCATTATCGGGGGCGGCGCGACCAGGAATACACCCTCGAGCGCGACCGCAACGACCGCTCCCGGTTCGGGCGCACTCTGGAAAACGTGCAGGCTTCCTTCGACTATCGGGTTTACCTCAACGACGGTGTGAGCGAGACGTTCCAGGTGCGGGCTGTGCCGCGTCCCACGGTGGCGACGATCGAGTGTGAGCAGGAGTACCCGCCCTATTCCGGCTTGAAGCCCACGCGCCGGGCGCTGGGCGACCTGGCCCTCCTGGCCGGCAGCACCCTCAAACTCCAGATCACCGCCACCAAACCGCTGCGCCTCGGCGCCCTCAAACTCGTCGGTCTCGACCGCCAACTGCCCTTGCGTGTCGATGCGCACAACCCCGCCCTCCTGAGCGGGACCCTGCCCATCCCGGCCAGGGATCTCACCGGGTTCTCCGTCCTGATGCTGGATGCTGACGGCATGGAATCGCGCGACGCCGCCGTTTATCGCATCGAAATCATCCCCGACAAAGCCCCGCTGGTCCGCATCGCCCAGCCCACCCGCAAGGAGGAACTCGCCACCCGCACCGCCCGGCCCTTCATCGCCTTCCACGCCACCGACGATTTCGCCCTGACCAGAATCCGCCTGTGCTACCGCCTCGGCGCCGCCTCCCCCGCGTCCCCCGCCTCTCCCCAGGCGATCGAGCTCGACCTCGGCTCCGCCCAACCCGCCGCCGCCCGCCGCCAATACCCGTGGAACCTCGGCCGGCTGCGCCTCTCCGAAGGCAGCCTGGTCGAGTATTGGATCGAAGCCACGGACAACAACAGCGCCACCGGTCCGGGCATCGGACGCTCCGACCCCCAGTTCCTCCGCATCGTCAGTCCCGACGAGAAACTTGCCGACATCTGGAACCGTGCCGGCGATTACATGGGGAGCATCGACGACCTCGCCGGCGACGAGGAAAAACTCAACCAAAACCTCGGGACACTCATCCTCGAACGCACCGGCCCCCGCCGCCGCCCCTGAGGCCAAGCAGTGGCGCGGGTGCCGTCGTTTGCCGCCACTGCGGCTTGAAGGCGCGCGCGCCGGGGAGCGTGGACGTCGAAGGATGTCGGGGTGCCGGGGTGAGACGCAACGCGCATCGGTTTTGCCACGCGGCAGCGCGGCCGGGTCCGCCGGTTCCCGGGTCAGTGCTGGTTTTGCAGCTTGAGGAAGTTGGCGACCATGGTGCGGCCGTGTTCGGTGAGGATGCTTTCGGGATGGAACTGCACGCCCCACACCGGCCACTCCCGGTGGCGCACCCCCATGATCTCGCCCTCGTCGGTTTCGGCCGTGATTTCCAGGCAGTCCGGCAGCGTGTCGCGTTTGATGACCAGCGAATGGTAGCGCGTCGCCTGAAACGGGTTTGGCATCCCTGCAAACAGGTCCCGCCCGTTGTGATGGATCGCGGAGGTCTTGCCGTGCATCATCCGGTAATTGACGACCACTTCCGCGCCGCAGACGTGCCCGATGCACTGGTGCCCCAGGCAAACCCCCCACAACGGGACCTCCGGACCGAAGGCGCGGATGATGTCGTTCGACAGTCCCGACTCCCGCGGCGAGCACGGCCCCGGCGACACCAGGATCCGCTCGGGCCGCATCGCGCGGATGCGATCCAGCGTGATCTGGTCGTTGCGATGCACCTCCGGCAGCGCGTTCAGCTCGCCCAGGTATTGCACCAAGTTGTACGTGAACGAATCGTAGTTGTCGATCACCAGAATCATATCGCCCCCCCACCCTAGCACGGCCGCCGCGGTTTGAAAACCGGCGGCGCGCCTGCGGCCCGAACGCGACGCGGGAAACGCCGCGGCGGGCTGGGTCGGCTTGCGGGCCTCAATCCTGCCGGCCCACCGAGAACGCCTGGCCGATCCACGGGCCCAAGCGGTAATACGCTTGGGAGCCGGGCACAAATGCGATCGGCTTGAGCTTGCCCAGATCCACCCCGTTGGAGCCCAGCACCGACTCCTCCGCTTTCACATCCACCACCTCGCCCACAAATTGCGTGTGCCCCCCCAGTTCGAACGTGTGCGCCAGCCGGCATTCGACCACGAACGGGAATTCCCCCACGTAGGGCGCATCCACCATGTCGCTTCGCACCGGCGTCAGCCCCGCGGCGGCGAACTTGTCGGTGTCGTGCCCCGAGACCAGCCCGAAATAGTCGGCCTGCCGCATGAAATCCTCCGAAGGCAGGCTGACGGTGAACGCTTTCCGGGCGGTGAGGTTGCCGTGGGTGCGCGTGGCTTTGCGCAGCGAGACCGCGATGCAGGGCGGCTGGGAGCAGCAGATGCCTCCCCACGCAGCCGTCATCACGTTGGGGTGGCCCGCGGCGTCGTAGGTGCCGACGATGAGGACCGGGGCGGGAAACAGGAGTGTTTGTGCGCCAAGCGATGTTTTCATGACGGCCCCAGGTTGACCCTGCCGCGGCGAATATGCAATCCCGGCGGAGTGCGGTGTTGGGGGACAAGCCGGTGCGACGGTCCGCCCGGAACGCCCCGCCGCCCCGCCGGCTCACCGCTCCGCCGGCCCCGCCTGGCCGCCCGCCTTGGCCGCCGTCCGAAAATGCAGTTTGGCGACCGCGCCCAGGCGGTCGGCGCCGTGCCGGGCCACGAACTCGCGGGCGGCGGCGTCGACGGCGGCGGCGGCGCCCTTGGGCAGCTTCATGCCAAACTCCTTTTCGAGCCGGGCCAGGCGGGTCACGAACTCGTGCCGTGCCAGGATGGACGCGGCCGCCACGGCGAGGTCGTCCTCCGCCTTGTGGCGTTGCACCAGGGCAATCTCGCGTCCCAGCGGCATCAGCGCGCGCGCGACCACGTGCCTGCTCGACGCAAACTGGTCGCTGATGGCGCGGACGGGCGGCGGGTTCATCCGGTGTTTCTGGCCCATCAGGTTTTCGATGGCGCGCGCGTGGGCCCAGGCCAGGAGGGTGTTCACGCTTCCCAGTTTCGCGTGGAGCCGGTTGTAGGCGTCGTTGCCGATCGGGACGACCGACGTCACGCAGCCTGGCGTTCGGCGGATGAGTTCCGCCAGGTCCGCCACCGTTCGGTCGCTGCCAATGCGCTTGGAATCGCGCACGCCGGCCTCCTGCCACCGCTCCACCATCGAGCCGTTCACATATACCCCCGCCACACACAGCGGACCGAAAAAATCCCCCTTGCCACTCTCGTCCACCCCCAGCCGCGGCAGCAGCAGGTCCGGATTCAGCACCGCCTCGTAGCCAAGACCCGCTTCCTTCAGGATCTCCGGCTCGAGCACGAACTCGACGAATTCCCGGGTGCCTTTGCCTTGGACGACCAGCTTGCCGCTTTGATAGACCACCACCGTGACCCGATCCTTCTCGCCAGCAAACCGCGCGTAGGGCACCTGCCGCGCCCGGTAGTGGTGCTCGCGCAGATGGGTCTCGAGCGCCGCCGCCTGGGCGTCGGTCAGCGCGCGCGTGTAGGAGGTCAGCGGTTTCACAACGTGCGGCGCATCCTAGGCCGCCGCGCGGCGCGGCGCAACCGCCGGAACGCCGCCCTGGCGATGCACGCGCGACCTCGGTGGCCAAAGCCAAGGCGGGTTCCGTGCGGCGTGGGCCATGGTCCTGTGTGAGGAGGGGGGGGCGTCGGCATGAGGGCGTTTTGGGCTTTCTGGAGGGCAGGGGTTGGTGATACGCTCCGGCACCGACGTTATGAAACGCACGCGACTCTCCCCGACCCGGCCGCCGACAAGTTCCCTGGAACGCCGCAGTCCGACTCGGCAGCCGGCCATGGCAGCGCCGCCCGGCCAGCGCCGGCTGGCGCGTCGCGGCTTTCTGGAATCGCTGTTGGCGGCTGCCGCCGCGCCGCTGGTGGTGCCGGCGCGGGTTCTGGGGGCGGAGGGGGCGCCGGGGCCGTCGGGGATGCTGGGGCTCGGAGTGATCGGTGTGGGGGCGCAAGGCCGCCATGACCTGGGCGGTTTTCTGCAGCACAAGGACGTGCGCGTGACGGGCTTGTGTGACATCAACCGGCAGCATCTTGCCGTCGCGAGGAAGATGGTCGCCGACGCCTACGGCCGCGACGACGTGAAGGTGTTTGCGGATTTCCGCGAACTTATTGCGGCTCCTTCGACGGATGCGGTGCTGGCGGCGCTGCCGGTGCACTGGCACAGCCTGCCGGCCATCGCGGCGGCCCTGGCCGGGAAACACCTGTTCCTCGAAAAACCGATGGCGATGTCGTTCGAGGAGGCGCGGCGGATGCGCGCGGCTGTGCGGCGGACGGGCGTGGTGTTCCAGTTCGGCACCCAGCAGCGGTCCGATCCCAAGTTCCGCCGGGCGTGCGAACTGGCCCTGAGCGGACGGCTCGGGGCGCTCCGGGAAATCCACGTGTCCGCTCCCGCCGGCAGGAGCGGCCCCCTGTACCCGGCGCAGCCGGTGCCGGGCCACGTGGACTGGGAACGCTGGGTGGGGCCGGCGCCGTGGACGCCGTTCCACGAGCAGAAGCTCATTCGCGACGTTCACGAGCACATCTCGAATTTCTCGCTGGGGATGATTTCCTGCTGGGGCATTCACCACCTCGACATCGCCCAGTGGGGCAACGGCGCCGACGACCTCGGCCCCCGAAGCGTCGAGGGCCATGGCCAGTTCCCCACCCGTGGAAGCCTCGACACCATCCTCACCTGGAACGTCCGCTTCGAATATGCGAACGCGGCGCCGATCGTGTTCGTGAGCGACGGCACGCCCGGATTCGACCACGGCGTCAAGTTCGTGGGCGCCTCCGCCTGGGTCCATGTCCGCCGCGGCGCGCTGAAAGCCAGCTCCGACACCCTCGAGCAAGACCCCGGCAACCGGCCCGAAGCCCTCCCCGTCCGCCTGCCCGAGAGCCGCGATCATACCCGCAATTTCGTGGACGCCGTTCGCCATCGCCGGCGTGCCATCTCGGATATCGGGGCTGCGGTGCGGGGCGACAGCCTGTGCCAGCTGGCGCTGATCGCGGTGAAGCGGCGCCACAAGCTCGCATGGGACCCGGCTGCGGAGCGCTTCCTCGCCGACGACGCGGCCAACGCCATGCTCCAGCCGCGGCCGTTCCGCGGCGAGTGGCGCCTGCCGGAGGTTTGAATCCCATGGCGATGACGCGATTGCCTCAGACGTTGTCCCGGCGCCGGTTGAAAATGGCAGGCGTCGCGCTCCTTGGGGTCTGCGGGCTGTGTTTTGGCCTGGCTTGGGAACGCAACGAGGCCCAGGCCCGCGACGCCGAAAGTGCCGCCGCCGTTTTCCGGGATCTGCCCGGGGTGGAACGCGAGGTGGCGATGCCGCTCATCAGCAAAGTCGCGGTCACGCTGGGCGTGCTGGCTGGCGCGGCGGGGCTGGGGTGTGTGTTGCTGGGGCTTCAGCCGCCGGCCGGGCGGGACGGGGGCCGGGACTGATCAACCTGGGGGCAACGGCGGCTCGAGGCGCACGGGGATGTGCCGGGAAGCCAGGTAGCGTTTCACATCGCCCACGGTGTACTGGCCGAAGTGGAACACGCTGGCAGCGAGAACGGCGTCCGCCTTGCCTTCGAGGAGCACCGCCGCCAGGTGTTCGAGAGTTCCGGCGCCTCCGCTGGCGACCACCGGCACTTGGACGGCCTCGCTAACCCGGCGCGTGACTGCCACGTCGTAGCCCGCCTTGGTGCCGTCGGCATCAATGCTGTTCAACACAATCTCGCCCGCCCCCAGCGCCACCGCGCGCTGCGCCCACTCGACCGCATCCCAACCCGTCGGCCGCCGCCCGCCGTGCGAGAACACTCCCCATCGGCCCGGCCCGACCTGCTGCGCATCGATCGAGACCACGATGCACTGGCTGCCAAATTTTTCGGCTCCTTCGCGGATGAGGTCCGGGTTGGCCAGCGCGGCCGAGTTGATGCTGACCTTGTCGGCGCCCGCGCGGAGCATCGCCTGCATGTCGTCGGCGGTCCGGATGCCGCCGCCGACCGTCAGGGGCATGAAGCACTGGTCGGCGGCGCGGTGGATGACGTCGATCATGCTGTTTCGGCTCTGGGCGTGCGCGGTGATGTCGAAGAACACCATTTCGTCGGCCCCCTGGTCGTTGTAGCGCAGCGCCAGTTCCACCGGATCGCCGACGTTGCGCAGGCCGCCGTCCTCGAACCGGCCGAATTGCACGCCGCGCGTGACATGGCCGTCGTGGACGTCCAGGCATGGAATGACACGCCGCGTCAGCATGGGCCGCCCCTGCCCGGCGCAACACCCCGCCGCCCCGCCCGCCGCAGCCCGCCGCATGCCCGGCCCGGGGCGGAGGCGCCTGCCGCGCACGCCCCGTGACGGGGCGCGACCGCGGACGTGGGACGTTGGTTCATCGAGGGAGCTTTTACGCCGTTCGCGCTCCCAGTTCAAGCGCGGAGCGCCGGCCGGCTCAGGGATCCGTGTGCGGCTTGAGGATGCAGTTGCTGAGATTGGGATCGCCGGTTTCGCGCAGGGCGTCCACAAGGTCGGCGGGGACGAGCTGCGCGGCGTGGCCGTCCATGAACACCATGTTGCCCGTGTGCTCGTGAATCGTCTCGTCCCAGTGGCCGTCTCCGGCATTGGTGCCGGGATACAGCCACGTCACGACCCGCGCCGTGATGCCTCCCACCTGGCACGTGTTGTTCTCCTTGCCCGCCGCGTTCCTGTCCCCGGCCAGGTGATGCGACGCCAGGCTCTCGTCCGCCTCGGGGGCGATGAAATAGCTGACGGCGCGATTCCGGAGCGCGGCCAGGCCGCCGTCGGGGGCCGCCGAGAAATCCGTTGCGTCGGTTCGCTCGCGGTCCGCCGGGCATCGGAGGACCTTGGGGTTGGGCAGCTCGTTGCTCAGGACCAGGTAATGCCGCCACGTCTCGGGGTCGCCGCGGCTGCCGCCCTCGTGGGTGTAAACCTGCCACGGCAGTCGCGCCCGGTGGTCGTCAGCCCACATTTTGAGGGCGAGGCCGATTTGTTTGAGGTTGCTTGTGCAGGCCGTGCGCTGGGCCCGGCTCTTGGCCTTGGCCAGCGCGGGCAGCAGCAGCCCCGCCAGGATCGCGATGATGGCAATCACCACCAGCAACTCGATCAAGGTGAACGCAAGCCGATCGGTGGCGAGCTTCGCTGACCGCATGACCCCACAATAACCGATGTTCCGCCCCCTCTCAAGCAAGGTTCCTGCCAGAAAGGCGCACACGCGCGGCCGGATTCCCTCCCCCGCCTTCCGGGTCCGGTCCGCGTCGGCGCCGGCGCCCGCCGTCTCACGGTGCTGGAGACATCCCGGGCTGCCGGGCCACGAGGGGGTAGAGGTCCCGGGCGCTGCCGAGGGTGCCGACGACCACATTGGACCCGAGGATCACCTGGGGCATGCTGCCTTGGCGGTAGTGGAGGTAGTTGGTGGCGTAAATGCGGATGCCCACCTGGAGCTGCCGATCCACCCACGCGTCCTGCAACGCCCGTTGCAGCGCGTTCGAACCTACCAACTGCTCCGCAAACCGCCGCGCCTCCCACGGCGGGGGCAGCCGCTCCCGCGTGAACACCCAGTCGTCGAACGCCTCCATCGCCGCGCCCTTGGCGCGCCACACCGCCAGGCCGAGCCGCGCATACTCGCAGGCGTTGACGTGATCGGGGTGGGCGCGCCGGACGAGCTTGTTGCACTTCGGGTCCAGGGGCATGAGCAGGTTGACAATCGACAGGCGGTTGCTGAATTCGCGCCGCGCCTGCGCCAGGTGCGCATGCATGATGCGGCAATGATGACACGTGTAATCGTGCAACGCCACCGCCACCACCGGCGCGTCCGCCGACCCCAACAGCGGCACGTCCTCCAGGTCCAGTTCAAACGCCCCGCCATACAGCACCAGCACCCGACGCGCCCCACCCACGGCGTTCGTGGAACGATCCGGCCCGCCCAAACCCCCGTTCGTCGCCCGAACCGCGGATGGGGTGTCCGACGGCGCCCGAATCCCCGGCGCCACCACCGCGTCCACCCGCCCGGGACTCGAACCCTGGCCGGCGGGTGAAACGGGCGGCGACGACGGCCCCGGCCCGGCCGGGGCGGCGGCGGGGGGCAGGCTCGGGGAATCCGGCGGCATCGCAACGCGCAGCGCGCTTACGGCAAACGTCCTGGGCCGGTGCGCAACCTGGCCGGCCGCCAACACCGCCACCGCCACCCCGGCGACACCTGCCAGGCGCCACGCCGTCCGGGGACGGATGAACACCAGTTTCTCCACCTTCCACGGTTTGTCGCGCGGCTCGGCATAGGGTGCGCCCCACAAGATCAAAACGGCGCCTGCGGTCCCCAGCCCGTGCGCGAGCATGCAGAAAGGGCAGATCGCGCGGATCACCGCCACCTGCAACACCACAAGCCAAAGCACCGCGCCAAGCACCGCCACCGCGCAGAACACCAGGACCGACCACCCCAGCCGCCGCCGCCGCGCGCCGCCCCCGGCCCGCAGCAAGCCCGTCGCCCCCAGCGCCGCCATATACACCCCCAACCCGGGAAGGCTCACCGGAATCCCCAGCCATGACGACCACCGGCTCTGCAGCACCTTGTCGCATCCCGACTCCGGTCCGCACCCCGCCACGCTCTGGCTGCTGAGCGCCGCCCACGCCAGGTAAACCGAAACCCCAAACGCCCCCGCCAGCAACAATCGCAGCCCCGTTAACTGCGCCCGGTTCAACCCGCGTTCGACAAGGTTTGGTGTGGCTGCCATGGGTGCGTCGCGCCGTCGGCTCCCAAGAAGGGTTCTTCAGAAGAGAGCGCCGTGAACCGTCTGAAGCCGGGTCACGCTGAACTCGACCGTTTCGTCGGCCGCCCCGAGGTAACCGCCCCACCCGATCCGCACTTCGGCCACCGCCGCCAGATCCAGCCGCCCGTTCTCGTCCCGGGACCACCCGGCCAGCTCGAACCGGCTCAGGGGGACAAAGCTCTGGCTCGTCCCCGGTGCGCCGAGGGACCGCCCGGTGCGGGCCAGGTAATCGCTGCCGTCCTTCTCGTGCAGAATCACGAGAAGCTCGTTGGGCGTCCGCTGCCCGCCGGGAACATGACTTTCCACCATCAGCATCTCCGCCTCCGTCAGGTCGAGCCCGCCGGGATGCGGAAACCGCAGGAACAAATGCGTGTCCACGTCCGCCTTTGTGAGAACGGCGCGCGCGCGCCACGCCGCCGGCGCGGCGGCCCCGGGGGCCCCTTGGCGCAGAAGCTCCTTCCGCACGAACTCCCCCCCGGCAAGCTCCGGCGTCGCCGCAGGCAGGTCCCGGCACACCACGCCCGGCAACGCCCCGTTGGGAAGGCGGCCCCGCCGGGCGGGACGCGCCTCGGGGAACCGGAGGAGGGTGGCGCCATAACCGGCGAGCGCCAGCGGGATGTTCCGCGCGCCGGGCAGGACACGGATCTCGCCGGTGGCGGGATTCCACTGCCGGCCCTGGCCGGCGGCGCGGACGCTGACCGTGCCCGACCATGGCTCGGGCACATCGTTGATCAGGAGGAAGACGTCGTGACCGTCGATTCGCCGATGGGTGGAGCGGATGGGGGCGCGGGGTTGGGACACGTGGACGCCGGGTTCGAGGGCTTTGCGCAGCAGGCCCGGCAGAAGGGCGACGGCGCCTTCGGGCAGGTAAATCGCGGCGCCTCCGGCGGCATGAGTGGTGATCCAGGGCCGGCCCTGGCTGGGGGCGAACAGGTCCCGGGCGATGGCCTGCACGCGGGGCGAGGGGAATTCATGTTCGCTGTGGGCGGGCAGCGCGCCCACCGCCACCAGGATGCCGCCCTGCCGGACAAGCGTGGCGAGGTGCTCCCAGGCGCGCAGCGGCAGGGTGTCCGCCCCGGCCAGCACGACGGCGCGCCAGCGGTGCGGCCCGTGCGCCAGGCTGCCGCCGTCGGGCCGCGCGGCGGCAAGCGCCTGGCCGTCAACATCCGTGAAGTCGCGCCGGTCCGCGAAGAGGGCGTCCGACACCGCGCGCCAGGCATGTTCGATGCCCAGGGCCTCGGGCGCTTCCTGGGCCCAGAGCCGGGCCGGGCGGAAGCGGGGCCAGAGGCTTTCCACGGGGTAGACGACGGCGACATCGGCGGCGTGGTGGCCGCCGGTGAGGAGCAGGGCGCAGCGGGCGGCGTGCTCGTTCAACCGGCGCAGGGCGGCGTCCGAGAGCCCCGCGAAGCTGTAATAGCTGGTGATCCGGTTGACGCCTCCCACCATCAGCCGGTTGCATGTCCCGCGGATCTGGTCTTCGGTCACCGCCAGCACCGGCCGCGTGTCGCCTTGCCGACGCCACCGCTGGGCGTGGTCGGACGTTTCGCACATGACGAGGGCGTGGCCTTCGAGTTCGGCGGCACTGGCGGCCAGCCGCGCGATGTGCCATGGCACGTCCCCGGGCAGGCTCGTCAGGCAATCGATGCTCGGCACGTCCATGCGCCGCAAACACCCGAAGAAATCCCCGTAAAGCGGCACATGCGCCACCAGGTTTTCCTCGGCCAACAGGTGTCCCCCCGAACGCACCCCGTGCCGGGCGCACCACCGCTGGATCTGGCCGAAATAATTCTCCGACACCAGCTCGCCAATCGTCCGCCAGTAATCGTAGCGCATCTTGCCAGTCCCGCCCGCGGCGTCGGCCGCCAGCATGGGCAGCCCCGGCGCGAGCGCGTAGCCGCGGCGCCGTTCGAACTCGGCCGCCAGCGAAGCCGACCATGGCAGCACCCGATACGGCATCCGCCGGAGAAACACGCTCATCAGCGACGGCTCGTCGGTGAACGTCGACACAAACCACTTCCCCAGGTCGCCCCCCAGCGCTCGCGCATAGCGGTCGTGCGTCAACTCCAGAAACTTCGCCGTCGGCTCCGCCAGCAGCAGGTTCGGATAGGGCATCTTCGCAAACAGGTTCAATTCGGCGTGCGTCCCGTCGAACAGGCGGCTCTCGGTCATCGCCAGGACGCGCCACCGCCCGGCGGGAGGCTGCCAGGTCAGGATGCGGTCGGCGATGTGGCCGGCCAGGTCCACCCGGCGGGCCGGCTGGATCCGGCCGTCGGCCACCGGAAACGCCGCGGCGAGAACCGGTTTCCCGGGCGGCAGGTTCAACACGACGGCGCGTCCGCCGGTTTCGGCGTCGGCGACGAACAATCCGGTCGCTTCCCATTCGGGGTGATCGCGCAGGACGAGGCCCCCGGCCGTGGCGGAGGGGTAGCCTTTCTCGTCGTAGAGCCACAGCACCATGCCCGCCTGGCGGGCCGCCTTGACGGCCCGGGTGAACGCGTCCCACTTGGGCTGGCTTTCGAGATAACCGTTGAAATGCACGTTGCACACCACCCCGCCAAAGCCCTGCACGCCAAGCCGCCCAATCAAGGCGTCCTGCGCCTCCGGCGAGTCGGGCCAGTTGTGGATGATCTTGACCAGCCGCGTCTCGGCCGGCGGCCGGGCAAACCGAACCTCGAGCGGGGCCGCCTCCGGCCCGGGCGCCGGCCCGGGCGCGCCTTGGGCCAGCGTGCCCAAGACCATCCACCATCCCGCCGTCCAAAATGCCGGTTGCATGTGGCGCATGGCCGCATTGAACCCGCAACCACGTCCGCCGTCAGCCCGAAAAGCGCGCCTTTGACTTTGCCCCTCGACTCGGCACCCGAACGTTCGTATCTTCCAGCCTGATGCAACCGAACGCTCCGCTGGTCATCGCCGATCGCGAGTTCCAATCCCGCCTCCTGGTGGGGACGGGGAAGTTTTGCGCGCCGGAGATGATGCGGGAGGCGCTGGCGGCGAGCGGGGCCCAGATGGTGACGGTGGCGTTGCGGCGGGCGGATTTGAGCGGGCGGAGGGATCCGTATGCGAACATTCTGGAGTATGTGGATCCGGAGGCTTACCAGCTGGTGCCGAACACGAGCGGCGCGATGAACGCCGAGGAAGCGGTGCGCCTGGCGCGGCTGGCGGCGGCGGCGGGTTTGCCGAAGTGGATCAAGCTTGAGATCCATCCGGACCCGCGCTATCTGTTGCCGGACCCGGTGGAGACGCTGAAGGCGGCGGAGATCCTGGTGGGGGAGGGGTTCACCGTGCTGCCGTATATGAACGCGGACCCGGTGCTTGCGAAGCGATTGCAGGAGGCGGGGGCGGCGACGGTGATGCCGCTGGCGGCGCCGATTGGATCGGCGCGGGGCCTGCGAACCCGCGACCAGCTCGCGATCATCATCGAGCAGGCCACCGTGCCGGTGGTGGTGGACGCAGGCCTCGGCGCGCCAAGCCACGCCGCCGCGGCCTTGGAAATGGGCGCCGACGCCGTGCTCGTCAACACCGCCATCGCCGTCGCCAGCGACCCCGTGCGCATGGCGGTGGCCTTCAAGATGGCAGTCGAAGCTGGCCGGGCCGCCTATGAAACCGGGCTACCCGCCGAACAGGCCACAGCCAGCGCGACGAGTCCCCTGACAGCGTTCCTGAGCCAGCCTTGACCCGTGCCGCCCCGCCGCGGTCCACCCGCGATTTCCCCACCCCCCATGAGCCCCGTCCTCAACCGTTCCCGCGTCAAACACCTGCTGTCGACCGCCCGCCAGCGGCAGCTGGTGGTGGTGGGCGACCTCATGCTCGACCAGTTCATCTGGGGCCGGGTGTCCCGGATCTCCCCCGAAGCCCCCGTGCCCGTCGTCGAGTATGTCCAGGAAAGCTGCATGCCCGGCGGCGCCGCCAACGTGGCGCGCAACCTCGCCGCGCTCCGCGTGCCGACCCGCCTCTTCGGGTTGATCGGCCGGGACGACGCGGGCCGGCGGCTGCAGTCGCTGCTGCGCGAGCAGGCTGTGGATTGCCGGGGCCTGGTCTCGCAGGCGGCACGGCTCACCACCCTGAAAACCCGCGTCGTCGCCCACCAACAGCAGGTCGTCCGCGTCGACCGCGAAACCCGTCACGACGCCGACCCCGCCGCCACGCGGCGCCTCCTCCGGCGGCTCGAGTCCCAAATCCCCGCCGCCGACGCCGTGATTGTGGGCGACTACGGGAAGGGCGTGGTGACGTCCGCGCTGCTGGACGGCGTGCGGCGGCTCTGCCGGGCGCGCGGCGTGTGGCTCAGTGTGGACCCGAAACCGGTGCACCACCTCGACCTCAGCAGGCTGTCCCTCATCACCCCCAACCGCAAGGAAGCCTTTGAACTGGCCGGTGTCCCAGACGGTTCCCGCACCATGCCGCCGCTTCAGGACGCGGCGCTCCTTGAGGTCGCCCGTCAATTGATCGAGAACCTCAAACTGGCCATCCTGCTCATCACGCTCGGCGACCAGGGCATGCTCCTCTGCCAGCGCCGCCACAAACCCTTCCATATCCCCACCGTCGCCCAGGAAGTCTTCGACGTCTCCGGCGCCGGCGATACCGTCATCGCCACCTTCACCCTCGCCATCGCCGCAGGCGCCTCCCCCCTCGAAGCCGCCCTCCTCTCCAATCACGCCGCCGGCATCGTCGTGGGCAAAGTCGGCACCGCCACCGTCTCCCCCGAGGAACTGCTGCGCCATTGCCCGCCCACACCGTGGCACGCGGAACGTTCCCGCAACACCGCAGCGCCGGGGGTTGACCCGGGACACGCGGTGCGGGAGACTGGGGCGTGATGAAACCGAACCCGCTCCCTGAGGCTGTTCGCTTCTGGCGGCATGACAGGCTGTCTTCATGGATGTTCGCGATTCTCGCGTGGGGTTCGGCGATCGGCTGTGCGGCCGGCGCCGCAGCCGGCGGCGACGTCCTGGAGGTGGGCCTTGCCGTCCGCGACATCACCCCCCCGGTTCCCATCTGGCTGGCGGGCTACGCGGCGCGGACGCAGCCGGCGACGAATGTCGACACGCCCTTGCTGGTGCAGGCGCTGGCGCTGAAAAACGCCACCGGCGAACGGTTCGTGTTCGTGGCGCTGGACAACTGCGAGGTCAGCGGCGAGTTCATCGGGCCGACCCTGCGCCGCCTGGAGCAGCGCCACGCGCTGGCGCGCGGCGCCGTCATGGTCGTCTGCAGCCACACCCACTCCGGTCCCGTGCTGGAGGGCGGCCTGCTTGGCATGTATCCGCTGGAAGAGGCGGACCGCGCCGCCGTGGTTGCCTACGGCCGGACGCTGAAGGCGGCGCTGGGGGAGGCGGTGGAGGCGGCGCTGGGCTCGACGCGGCCGGCGATGATGGAGCATGGGGTGGGGCACGCGGCCTTTGCGGTGAACCGGCGGGTGCAGGCGGCCAAGACCTGGCGCTTCGGGGAAAACCCCAAGGGGCCCGTGGACCGCGAAGTGCCGGTGCTGAAAATCCTGGACACGAACGGCACGGTGCGGGCGGTCCTTTTCGGCTACGCCTGCCACGCGACAAGCATCCAGGGGGCGGATTTCTACACGGTGTCCGGCGACTACATCGCTTATGCCCGGCAGCACCTCGAAGCTGTATATCCCGGCGCCCGGGCCGTTTTTCTGACCGGCATGGGCGCAGACGCCAACCCGGCACCGCGGGGCAGTCTGTTGCAGGCGAAGCGGCACGGGCTGGAACTCGCCGGCGCCGTGGTCAGTGTTCTCCAGCGGCCGATGCGGCCGGTGCGCGGGCCGTTCCAGTTCGCTTATGCCGAGCCGGAGCTGCCCTTCCAGCCGGCGCCCGCGCGCGAGCAGATCCTGCTCGAGAGCCGGAGCGACAACCGGTATGTCCGGAGCCGCGCCCTGCGATATCAGCGCGGCTTCGAGCGGGGCGATCCGGTGCCGTCGTCGCTCAGGCTGCCGGTTGCCGCGGTGCGGCTGGGGGGGGATCTGACGTTTCTGGCGATGGGCGGCGAGGTGGTCGTGGACTACGCGCTCGAGTTCAAGCGCGCTGCCGGCGGCGCGCCCGTGTGGACCGTGGGCTACGCCTACGAGATCCCCTGCTACATTCCCTCGCGCCGCATCCTTCAGGAAGGCGGCTACGAGGCGGAGTCGTCGCTGATGTATTACGGCTGGTATGGTCCGTTCCGGCCCGAGGTGGAGACCATCGTGGTCGGGCAGGTGCGCACGCTGGCGGATGCGGCGGGCGGGCTGAAGTGAGCGGGGAGCGCCGGTCCTCGGCGCGCAACGTCCGGCATCGAACGGCTAGCCGCCCGGCTGGACCAGGGCGACGGCGGCGTGTTGGGCGACGAAGTATTTGCAGGCAGCCGCCCGGGTCTGGGCCGGCGTGACCGCCTCGTAGCGGGCGTCTTCGGCGTCCGCGTGGGCGTAGCCGAGACCGTAGAGTTCGTCGAGTGCGCTGGTGACGGCCACGTGGCCGAGGTCCTGGCGGGCGATTTTCTTCTGGCCGATCACCTTGGCCTTGGCGCGGCGGAGTTCGCCGGCGGACAAGCCCTTCCGCCGGAGCAAGTCGGTTTCGGCGAGCAGCTCGCGTTCGACTTGCGCGACCTTGGCGGGTTCGGTGCCCACGTAAAAGGCGAAGTAGCCCGGAGACAGACCGGGCAGGTGCCGGGTGCCGACGTAATAGGCAAGCCCGAGTTTTTCGCGGATGCGGAGGAAGAGGCGGGAGCCGAGGTCGCTGCAGGCTTCGTGGATGAGGTCGAGGGCGTAGCGGTCGGGGTCGAAGAGGGTGGTGCCCCGGAAGCCGATCACGAGGACAGCCTGTTTTTTGTCGAGCCTTTCGACGACGCGCGATCCGCGGGGCGGGGGCGGCAGGAGGGGCGGGGCTGGCGTGGAGGCAGAGGGCCGGTCGTTGCGGCGCCAGGTGCGGAAGCGGTGTTGGACGGCGGTTCGGAGGGTGGCGGGGTTGACAGCGCCGAAGATGGCCAGGACGCAATTCTGGGGAGCCATGAGGCGGCGGTGCATGGTGCGGGCGTCGCGGGCACCGAAGTGTTGGACGCTGGATTCGGTGCCGTTGACGCTGAGGCCGTAGCCGGTGTCCCCGTAAAGCCCGCGGCGCATGAGGCGCATGGCGGTGGGGAGCAGCTCGTCCTTTTGGGCGCGGATGCTGGCGAGTTGGATTTGGCGTTCGCGTTCGACGGCGTCGCGGGGGAACGAGGGGCGCAGGATAACGTCGGCGAGCAGGTCAAGGCCGGTG
The DNA here is from genome assembly GCA_016935555.1 of Verrucomicrobiota bacterium. GTDB lineage: Bacteria > Verrucomicrobiota > Verrucomicrobiia > Limisphaerales > JAFGQR01 > JAFGQR01. Next base: position 2,338 of record JAFGQR010000035.1, on the reverse strand, counting down.
GCGAGGTCGGCATCGAGGACTTCCAGGTTGACGCCAAGGCTGTTGTTGCCGCCGTAGCTTTCGATGTGGCCACCCACGGATTCGATTTCGGTGGCAATCCGTTCGGCGGAGCGGGAGGCGGTTCCCTTGAGCAGGCAGTTGGCGGTCAGCAGTGTCAACCCGTTCGTCGCGGGCGTCTCGGCCAGAACCCCCCCCTGGAACACCGCCCGCAATTCCACAAACGGCAGGCGGCGGTCTTCCTTGATCAGCAGGCGCAACCCGTTGGGCAGGGTGAACGGGCGGGTGGGGTGGTCGCGGAGGACCTTGGCGACATGACGGGTGCGGGGGGCATGCCCGGAGGGCAGCAGGGCGTAAAGGGTGCGGTTTTCGGGGGTGAGATAGGCGCGGGCGACGCGCTGAAGGTCGGCGGGAGTGGCGCGGGTGACGGCGTGGAGGTGGCGGGCGGAGAAATTCAGGTCGCCGGCGGCCATCCAGCTGCCGCCGAGGTCCTGCGCCTGCCCCTGCATGGTTTTGCGCGTCGCCAGCGTGGCCGAGGTGAATTGCTTGACCGCCTTCCGCAATTCGGCGGGCGCCATGCGCCGGGTGCGGAGGCATTCGATTTCGCGCAGCATGGCGGCTTGGGCGGGGGGGAACTTGTCGGGCTCGACGAGGGCGCTCATGCCGAACAGGCCGGGGTTGCCGGGGCTGTAGGTCCAGGCGTCGGCGTAGGTGACCAGCCCCTGCTTCTCGCGCACGCGCTGGAAAAGGCGCGAGCTGCGGCCGCCGCCCAGGAGCGTGGCCAGAACGTCCAGCAGGGGCACGTCCGGATGCCGCAGCTCGGGGATGTGCCAGCTGAAATGCAGGTGGCCCATCTCGATGGGTGCCTCCTCGACGCGTTCGCGGGCGGCGGTCTGGCGGGGTTCCTCGGGGAGCACCGACGGCGGGGCGGGCTGGGCCTTGGCGCCGGCGAAGGCGTCGCGCAGTTGGGATTCGGCGTCGGGGATGTTGAAATCGCCAACGACGACGAAGAACAGGTTGTTGGGGGCGTATTTCGACCGGTAGTAGGCGAGAAGGTCGTCGCGGGTGACCCGGTTGAAGATGTCGGGATAGCCGATGACGGTGAAGCGGTAGGGGCTGCGGGTGTAGGCGGTTTCGAAGAGCCGGCGCGCCGAGCGCTGTCCGGGATCGTCGTGGGTCATGTCCATCTCGCGGCGGATCACGTCCATCTCCTTGGCAAGTTCGCCGGCGGGCAGGGCGGCGTGCTGCATGATGTCCGCGAGAATGTCGAGGGCCACGCGGGCGCCGGTGTTGGGGACGTTGATCCAATAGACGGTCCGGTCGAAGGAGGTGTAGGCGTTCATGTAGCCGCCGGCCGCCTGAACTTCCTGGTCGATGCGCCCGGCGCCCCGGGTGGACGTGCCCTTGAACAGCATGTGTTCCAGCACGTGCGAAAGACCAGCCCCGAGCCAGGCGCCTTCGTCAATGCTCCCCGCCCTGCACCACGCCTGCGCCGACACCACAGGCGCGCTGTGATCCTCGCGCAAAATCAGCGTCAACCCGTTGTCCAGCGTCGCCACGCGCACGCCGGGCGGAATGGCGGGCAGCGGCGCGGTCACACCCGGGACGGTTTGGGTTCCGGCGGGGGCGGCGCGCTTTTGGCGGCGGGCAGAAACGGGCGGCAGAAGGCGTCGTGAAAATCGTAGCCGCCGGCAAAATCCTCGCGGCGATCCTCGTCGGTTTTCCCCAGCAGGCCGGCGTCGACCATGGCGAAGACAATCTCGCCGAAATCGGCCGTGCGGTGCACTCCCCATTCGGCCAGCAGGGTCAGGGTCATGGGGCCGTAGCGTTCAAGGCCGAAACTGCGCAGCCCCTCCAGCAACTCCTGTCCCGTCACATGCCGCCGGGATCCCTTGCCGCTCTTGCCCAGCCGCTCGTGCGTGTGGTCCAGACCTTCCCGCACGAAATAATACGCGTCCCGATGATACCGCGGGTCCGCGGCGACGATCTTGTCGAGTGTTTCCTCAAAATTCACTGCTTGCATAAGTCACGGACTTGCCAAAACCGGTTCCGGCCGGGGCGGATGGGCCGCGCGCCACGCCTTGACCGTCCAGCCGACGGCCAGCAACAAAATCACCACGCCAATCACACGCTGCTGTTGTCGGGTCAAATTCAGCATCACCAGGGTCGTTCGGTTCCGGCGAATTCAATGCCTCCCCCAGTATGACCAAACACCCCCGACAAAGCAAGCCCGCGCTTCGACCCGCGCGCGTCCCGGGTGTGCGACAGGAATCTTCCAAGTGCAGGTTTTTCGCATTTTTTTGTTGACCGGATATATGTGTATGGCATATACTTCCTGCCG
>JAFGQR010000034.1 GCA_016935555.1 Verrucomicrobiota bacterium | reverse complement strand
TGGCGCCCGGCCCGATTGGCCAAGACCACGCCAGCCAATTCACCGTGTTCATCCTGCACGATGTCGCTCACCAAGCAGCCGAACAGGAACTCGACGCCGGCATGGATCAGCTCCTGGTCCAGAATGCGTTTGACCTGCATGGGCCGGGCAGGATTCCCCTCCGCAAACATCTGCTTAACCAGAGGAGCGCCCGCTTGTTCGCCGGGCTCCAGCCAGAGGCACAACGTGGCGCACAGGTCCTCGCCGAGGTATGGTCTTGGCGCGGCAAGGATCATCGGCTGGCGGTTAACGGCGCTGTGCGAGCGCAACGACTGGGCAGGGCTGAGGCTGCCTACGGTCCGTAAATCTCGATTTCACGCAGGTGCAGGCTCGGGGCGCCCGCCTGCCAGCCCGTGGCCTGGACCGCCGTGGCGTCGGGCTGAAAACCGAACGTGCTGCGCCGGGCCAGCACGCGCAACCGATCGGTGACGACCGGGGTGAACTCGACCAAGGCGAAGTTCTGGTCCAGATACCAAGTGTTGGCACGGCAGTCGGTGGTGTTCACGAGGGAACTGGAGGGCAAGGGCGTGCGCACTTCCCGGAGGGTGACCCATTCCTTCCCGTCGTGGTATTGCAGGTCAAAATCCGCCAGGTAACAGTGCGGATTGTCGGCTCGCATGCTGAAGACGACCACGCGGTTGACCTCGCGCTTGCTCGGAAGCGTGATATCCACGTGCTGAGGCGTGGCCAGGTCGCCGCGCCAGAATCGTCCCCAAGGATTGCCCGGATGGGTCACTTCCAGCACGCCATTGGTCAGGCTGGCGGGGCTGTTGGTCGCGGCACCGGAATAGGTGAATGTCGATCCCACCGCCAGGTTCGGGCCATAGTTGAGCTGGGGCGGAAGGATGTCCTGGCCCGGCGGGAGACGCAGATAGAGCGGCAGCGGCGGAACGTTCAGCGACACGGTTCCGTCGCGCACGGGCAGATCGCGCCGGTTGCCAAAGCTGTCCGACACGGCCAGCGTGGGGCCGGCGCTTACCCCAAGATTGGGAATACCCAGCGTCTCCCACAGGTCGCGGTGCAACGTCACGCGCACCGCCTGAACACCGCCCTGGAAATTCTGCGCGCGCACGCCGCCGATGGCCCGTTCGGTCTGCCAGAGTTCCTTTCCACCCAAACCGTACCGGTCGAGCAATGCGCGCAACGCGCCGACCTTCCAGCGCCAGTGGCCCGGATCGATGCTTTCGTTTCCTTCATAATCATGGATCGAAATGGCGTCGAGGGAGGGCCCGGCGCCCGCCTGGAACAGCGCCTCGTGCCAGCCCAACTGAATGCCGCAAACCGCCGGCCCCAGCACCTGCGCTTGCGGGTCCAGTTCCTTGATGAGTGGATAAACCTGTTTCAGCAATGCAGCGTATTCCTCCGGCTTCATCGAAAAGTTCGGTTCGTTGACGATTTCCCAGAATTGCACCCGGCCTTTGAAACGGGTTACCGCTTCGCGCACCTTCTCCGGCGTGCAATCCGACTTGCTTTCAAACTGAACCAGCAAGGTCTGCCCATACTGCCGCGTCAACTGGATCAGCCGCTCGATATGCTCGGGCTTCTGGCGGGTGTGGGTCCGCACCAGTCGCAAGCCGCAGAAGGCCTGCCGAACCGGATCTTCCGCGCCGCCCGGCGAAGCGTTGGTCCCGAGGTCCGGCATTCCAGAAAACGGCGGAGTAAAACCCACGTGCGCACCCACCGTTTTCAGCCAGTGTCCGTCTGGCGTGGACAGGGCGCACTCGATGGTGTACCAACCCCAGCATGGCGGCGTGAAGGGGAAGCGCTGCCGCGCCTCGACCCCGTCTTCGAGTTGCAGCGCCAGGGAACCGTGGCCGACCTTCGTCTTTCCCAAATCATAAACGCGGTATTCGGCGCGGACTTCTTTGACTTTCCGGAAGGCCTTTTTCACCACCAACTCGCACGTGATCGGGGCCAGCGCAGTGGTGACATGGTTCGAAACGTCGACCGTCACGGCTGGATCGAAACCCAGCGTGAGCGTGCTCATCGGAGTCAGTCCCTTGAAGAAATCCGCCTTCACCCGGATGACCGCCGGCCGGAAGTGATGGCGCACACCCCGCGCGACGTTTCCCGTCACCGCGACCCAGAACCGGCCGTTCTCGTCGAACGCCAGCGCCGTGTACGCATCGTGCGGCGACCAGTTGTCATACCAGTAGAACTGGCCGGGCTTGGTCGTGACGGTTTGGAAGTCGGGATCAAAGGTGACGATGTTGCCAAAGGCCTGGACATAAACCCGGCCTTGGGGATCCAGGGCGACTGAATGACGCAACTCACTGCCGTCCTGGACGCGCCGCCACGTGCCCGCCCCGGTCGCGGCCAGCAGCCGGCCGGTTGGATCGAACTTATAGAGCTGGTTGACTTCGCCCAATACGTAAAGGTTACCCTGGCGATCCGAGGTCAGGTCGACCGCCCCGGCGACCGGATCGCTCAACGGCATCGGCGCCTCGATCCCACCGGCTTCGGGATTCAGATGGTAGAGGTTCGTCAGGCCCACCCAACGATTGCGTTCGTACCGGCTGCCCAACGCGGCGACGCGGAGCTGGCCGTTGATCCGCCAGAGCGTGAGGGCAAACGCGTCCGGCACCGCGTAAGTTCGCGTCAGGCTCCATCGGTTTGTGCCGCTTTCTGAGGTGCACGCGTATTGGGCCACGCGCTCCGGCTCGCTGACCAGGACCCTGCCGTGCGGGTCCACGACGAGGCGCTTGGGATCGTTCTTCTCGCCCAGGGCCGGATCGAACACGGAAAAGGAATCCACCCACCGCCCATCGTTCTCGAAGATCTGCACGCGACAGTTGCCGACGGGCGTTTTGTCGTTTCCTCCGAGCCGTCGCCCTTCCAGGACATAAAGCCGGTTACCGGGGCCGAAAGCCATGTGGCGCAACTCCAGAAAACGGCCCGGTTCGGCCCCGGGGCCGCCGATTTCAAGATCGCTGCTTTCGCCCGGACCGCCTTCAGCTCCGGCACGCCAGGAGAAAGCCAGGAGCAACACCCAACCAAGAAGAGGAACCGCGATGGTTGTCATCGTTTAGCGCGAAAAAGTGACTCCCTTGAGTAACCGCCCGCCCGCACCGGCCGGCACTGTGACGCGCTCGATCGCCTTCAGCACTGCGGAGCCCCCGGCAAGGGTCTTGGAAGCGATGACCGCCACTAAAGCGATGCACAGCCGTGTTGGTTTCGCTCGAAGCAATCAAGCCCAATATTTGACCTGAAGCCGTTCAGACCGCAAGAGCGTAGCTTTTAGGGGTTGTCCCTGGCGGGCAGAGACTGACCGCACCGACCGGCAGCCTCGATCTGACGCCCCAAGGTTCCGGGCGCTGCAGCTGTCTCCACAAGCTTGCACCCGCGAGCGCTACGGTCTGCTGAGTTGGTTGCCGGCGATTTGTCCCACACCTGGCTCTGGAATTCTGTCCACGCGCTTCAGCAAGGTGGAAATACGATTGGGGCCGTGCATCGAACGGACATGCTCGGCTGCTTCCTGACCGCTCATGCCTGCCGGCGTGATAAAGAGCGGACGGGTGCTGCGCCCCCGGACCAGTTCTGCGGCGGCTCCGTCATCGCGGCGATGGTCGAAATCGCGTTCCCTTCCAGCCGGTTGTTGACGAAGACAAACGTCCTGCGGTTCGGTCCCGCCGCCTGTCCCTCGGCAATCAGCGCTTTGCCAGCCGCCCGCGCCTCCGGGTTTTCTTCTTTGATGCTGTCGTACGGCTCGAACGCCTTCACCGCCTGCTCATACTTGCGGCCCGGCTTGAGCAGGAACCGGGCGACGACCAACTCCGGGTTCGTCCGGCTGCCCGGCAGCGCCATCTGCTCGCCCACCGGCGGCATGGCGTCCCATGAGTTGAACACGTGCGCTGCCCCATGACGTGCTAGGCACTCGAAATACTCCGGCTTGAGCCAGTTCCGGTTGCGCATCTCCACGCCATAGGGCCAGCCCTTCGGCAACTGGCCGAGGAACCGGTCGAGGTCGGCGATGAAGTCCCGGCCATGCTCGTAATCGGTCGGCCAAAACCGCGAGAACTCGAACATCAGCAGGCCGATATTGGCGCGGACGGCCTCGCAGGGCTTCAGGAACGCTTTCACGAACAAATCAGCGTTAAGAAAGTTCTCGTTGGGCTTCCCGGCCTGCTCCCCGAACCGGTCGAGCTTGGGGTATTTCTTGATGGTGATGGCGTCCGTCACCTTCAGGCCGAACAGCAAATCCTCCCGCGTCTGCCTGACCATGCCTTCGAGGTACTGCTGGCTAGGGAAGGTGTAGTAGGCGGCATCGACGCAGACGGTCTTGAAGACCTCGGCGTATTCGGCGAGGCAGTCCCGCTTGAACCGGGTTTCGGCAAACTTGCCCCGGTATTCATAGCGGGCGCGGTCGTAAATCATCCCGCACCAGCCGGGGTATTTCCACGAGGATGTGCCGACGTAGACGCCCTGCACCGCCAGAGAGGCAGCCCGCTCGGCCAGTTCTTGCCGGTTGAAATTCACGGCATCAAATGTAATCGCCTCCGATAGGGGGCTGCAACGCTGGCTGCCGTGAAAAACTGCACTGGAGGGCAACACCTTGCCTCCACCGGCCAAAGAGACGAGAATCCCCGCCGTGAGCCAACGCGCATTGGACCACCTGAGAGCCGACCCGACGCTGGCCAAGCTGATAGACCGCATCGGCCCACCCAAGCTGCGCCCGCGCCGCCTCCCGCCGTTCCAGTCGCTGGTCCACGCCATCATCCACCAGCAACTCAGCGGAAAGGCCGCAGGGACCATTCTGGAGCTATTCCAAGGGCTTTTTGACGGCGATGGCTTCCCTGCGCCGGAGGCGGTCCTGAAAGCGACGCCGGACAGCCTCAGGAGCGCGGGGTTGTCCAGACCCAAAGCCAGCTATGTGCTCGGCATCGCCCAGAAGGCCGTGGACGGGCAGGTTCCGACCCTCGGCGATTGCGACCGGATGACCGATGCCTAACTCGTGGACACGCTGACCGGCATCAAGGGGGTGGGCCGCCGGACGGTCGAGATGCTGCTCATGCTTGTCCATGTCGTCCAATGCAGCCTGCTTGTGCCGGAGCGGTTCCTCGCCGTCTACGCCGATGGGCTGGAGGGATTCGGCTGCCGCAACGGCCCGTTGGAGGAAATGGCCTACCGGCCTGGACGGACTATTCCAGCGGGGCGACACGCCCTTCAGCGTGGAGCAGGCGGCGGACAGGGAGTTGACGGCGGTGGTCGCCAGTTGAGACGCCGGTCGTCAACCCAAACTGGTTTCAAAACTCGAAAACGTCCAAGAAGTGTCCAAGCAGCCCTTTTCCATCGGTGAACTCGATATTCTTAAGTGGCTGACTATGAAGGTGGCGCACCCATCAGGAGTTGAACCTGAAACCTTCTGATCCGTAGTCAGATGCTCTATCCAATTGAGCTATGGGTGCTCGCCAAGATCAATGCACCCTACAAACGGATGCCGCGGATCGCAAGCGCAATTTCGGACGCCCTTTTCGACCGGGGCATCCCAGGATCGTCAGTAGCGGAGCGCGGTCCCGAATTGGGGCGGGACCGCTTCACGGTTGCATGGAGCGCCCCCCCGCCGAACCCTACGGCGGGCCACACTGTTTGGCAGCCCGAAGCGGGCTGAAGCCCGCGCCCCGGGGCGCAACCCACAACCTCGGGATGCACTGATTTTCGACGAACGCCCCCCAACCACGCAGCGCCGGGACGAAGCCTTCTGCTTGCGGCGCGGCGGGCGGATGGGTAGTGTTGGGTTTTGTATGCGTTGGACGACGGTGTTGCTGTTGATGATCTGCGTGTCTGGCTGCCAATCACCCCGGCCCGGCGTCGCCACGGCGGCGGGGGGCGGCGCTTTGTCGCTTGCGGTGCTGGAGCGGGAGGCGGGCAAGTTTGGGGCAGTGGTGCGGGTGCCGGAGTTTGAAAGCACGCCGGAGGCGGTGCGGGCGGCGGTGTCGGACACTATCGCGCGGGCGAATGCGGCGCTGGACGCGATTGCGCGGCGGCCGGCGCGCGAGGCGACCTTTGCGAACACGGTGGTGGCGCTGGACGACATCGGGTTTGAGTCGGCCTGTTTGGGGAACCGTCTGGAGCTGGTCAAGGAGACGAGCACGAACGCGGCGCTGCGGGCTGCGGCGACGGAGGGGATGAAGGCATTTCAGGAGTGGGCGGTGGGATTGGACTATCGGGAGGACGTGTATGCGGCGGTGAGCGCGTATGCGGCGACCCGGCCGCAACTGGCGGGCGAGGACGCCCGGTTATTGGAGCGGACGCTGTTGGATTACCGGCGGGCAGGGCTGGCGTTGCCGAAGGAGGCGCGGGTGGAGGCGGAGGCGATGCGCAAGGAGCTGGCGCGGTTGACGACGGATTTCTCGAGTCACGTGACGGGGGCGCGGCAGGCGGTGCGGTTCACGCGGGCGGAGCTGGCGGGGGTGCCGGAGAGTGTGCTGGCGCTGCCGGGCGTGAAGACGGGAGAGGACGAGTTCACGGTGATGGCCAACGTGACGTTCCAGTATGTGACAGTGATGGAGAACGCGCGTCCGGAGGGCACGCGCGAGAAGCTGTTCCGGGCGCGGTTCAATCTGGCGCGGGAGGCGAATTTGCCGCTGCTGGGGCGGATTCTGGGTCTGCGCGGGCGGATTGCGGCGCGGCTGGGCTACGCGTCGTGGGCGGATTACCAGACGGAGCTGAAGATGGCGAAGACGGCGGGGGCGGCGCGCGAGTTTTGCGAGGCGCTGGTGAGGGGGTTGCAGCCGAAGTTCGACGAGGAGCTGCGGGCGTTTGCGGCGTTGAAGGCGAAGGAGACGGGCGATCCGGCGGCGCGGATTCGGCATTGGGACTGGCGTTATTACAGCAACCGGCTCAAGCAGGAACAGTATGCGGTGGACGCCGAGCAGTTGCGGGTGTTTTTCCCGTATGACAAGGTGCTCCAGGGCATGTTTGCCATTTACGAGCGGGTTTTCGGGCTGCGGTTCGGCGAGGTGGAGCCGCCGTACCGGTGGGCGGACGGGGTGCGGTTGTATGGGGTGACGGACGCGGGGACCGGCGAGCCGATGGGGTTGTTCTACCTGGACATGTTTCCGCGCGAGGGCAAGTATCATCACTTCGCCCAGTTCGGGTTGATCGACGGGAAGCGCCTGGTGGACGGGCGTTACCAGCGGCCGACGGTGGCGCTGGTGTGCAACTTCCCCACGCCGCAGCCGGACCGGCCGTCGCTGCTCACGCACCAGGACGTGGAAACGTTGTTCCACGAATTCGGGCATGCGCTGCACTCGCTGGTGACGCGCGCCCGTTACGTGCGGTTTTCCGGGACGAGTGTCCCGCGCGATTTTGTCGAGGCGCCATCGCAGATGCTGGAGAACTGGGTTTGGGACAAGGCGGTTCTGGACGGGTTCGCGGCGGATTACCGGGACCCGGCGCGGAAAATCCCGCCGGAAATCCTGCGGCAGCTCAAGGCTGCCAAGCAGGCCACCATCGGCACGTTTTATCGGCGGCAGTTGGCCATGGCGCTGCTCGATCTGAGGCTGCACACGCGTTTCCGGGAAGGCGATGATCCGGTGCGGGTCTCGAATGCCGTGTTCACGGACGTGTTCCTGCCGGTGCCGGAGGACACGGCGTTCGTGGCGTATTTCAACCACCTGATGCACTACGACGCGGCGTATTACGGTTACGCGTGGGCCGACACCATCGCGGCCGACATGGCGACCGTATTTGAGCGATCCCCGCGGGGTTACGGCGACGCCGAGATCGGGCGGCGGTTGCGCGAGGAGATCTATGCGCCGGGCGACTCCCGCGACGTGAATGTCAGCATCGAGCGGTTTCTTGGCCGGCCGCGCTCGATGGCGCCGTTTCTTCGGAACCTGGGCATCGCCGACTGAATGAGGAATACGGAATGCAGAGTGTAGAATGCGCGGACGGGTGAGTGTGGGTGATGGATGTTGGGTTGACTCATGAGGGATTTTCCCTTACAAACCCATCAACTGGCCACATGCCGGCCATGGGGTGTGCCGGCCGCCGCAGCGAACGCGCGGCCAGCGACCTGAAGCAGGCCGCATGGACCGTCTTGACGCAACAACGGAAACGCCTGCCCGCCTTTGCCCGCCGATCCGCGGGCGTGGCGGCTTGCCACCATTCAGATCCTGATGAACACCAGCCATTCTCCGGGCAAGAAGTCCGCCGCGGCCGCCGCGCCGCTCGCCGACGCCCAGGGCGCCGGGAACGTCGACAAAATCCGCGACATTTTGTTCGGGCCGCAGATTCGCAATTATGAGAAGCGTTTCAGCCAGGTCGAGGAGCGTTTGGCTCGCGAGGCGGGGGAACTGCGGGAGGAGCTCAAGCGCCGGTTTGCCTCGCTGGAGGGACTGGTCAAGAACGAGATCGCGTCCCTGGCCGACCAGGTCAAAGCCGAGAAGAGCGAGCGCGCCGAGGCCGACAAGGAACTGGGCCGGGAGTTGCGGGAGACCGCAAAAAGCGCCGAGCGCCGGTTTGCGCAGGCCGAGGAGCAAAGCGCCAAGGCTCTGCGCGAGCTGCGGCAGTTGCTGGCGGACGACGCCAGGCGGCTGGCGGATGCGATCGAACTGAACCACAAGGAAATCCGGGGTGCGCTCGACAAGGAGGCGCGGGAGTTGCGGACCGGGCTGACGGACCGGCTGGCGCTGGCGGACCTGTTCACCGAGGTCGCGGTTCGCCTGAAGAACGAGTTCAAGTTGCCGGTGAAGAAATAGCCGGCTGACCGTCGCACACGCGGGGCCGGTGCCTGTTCATGAATCCTCATCCGTCGTGGTCATCCTCTGCGGAGGTATCGCCGGAGAAGGCCTCCGGGCGTTCCCGGGACGAGCTGGCCGAGATTCGGGAGTTGCTGCTCGGACCGGAGAAGCAGGCGTTGGAGCATCTGCGCGAGCGGCTGGAGGACCCTGCGCAGCGGGCGCGGGAGGTGAGCGGCGTCCTGCCCCAGGCCGTGGCGCTCGCATGCCGTCGCGACCAGCAGCTGGCCTCGGCGCTGGTGCCGGCGGTGGAATCGGCGCTTGGCGTGTCGGTGCGGCGGGATCCGAGCCCCGTGGTCAACGCGGTGTTTCCGATCATTGGGCCGGCGATACGCCGGGCGATTGCGGAGGCATTCAGCCAGCTGGTGCAATCGCTCAACGAGGCGTTGGACTCGAGCTTCTCGCTGCGGGGATTGCGCTGGCGCTTCGAGGCCGCCCGCACGGGCAAGAGCTTTGGGGAGGTTGTCCTGCTGCACACGCTCGTCTACCGCGTGGAACAGCTCTTCCTCATTCACCGCGCCAGCGGGCTGGTGCTGGCCCATGTGCAGGCGCCCGGCATCCAGGCCATGGCTCCGGACGCGGTCTCAGGGATGTTGACCGCCATTCAGGATTTCGCCCGCGATTCGTTTCATGCCGGGCAGTCGGAATTCCTGCACAACCTGCAAATTGGGGAACTGGCCGTCTGGATCGAGTCCAGCCCGCTGGCGTCGCTGGCGGCGGTGATTCGCGGCCAGGCGCCGCCGGAATTCCGGGCCGTTCTGCAGGAGGCGCTGGAGAGGGTGCACCGCGAGCACAGCGGCGACCTGGAGGCGTTCCGGGGCGACGCGGCTCCGTTCGAGGTGTGCCGTGCCGAGCTGGAGGCGTGCTTGCGCCAGAAACTGCTCGAGCGCCGCCGTTCCCCGTTCAAGGCGGTGGCGTTGGTGGTGTTGGTGGTGGCCGCCGCGGCGGTGTGGGCCGGCGTCAAGATCCGCGATCAGCGGCGTTGGGCGTCCTACGTTCAGCGCCTTCGGGCCGAGCCGGGCATCGTGGTGACCGCCACGGGCAGCCGGGGCGGACGGCACTATGTGGCGGGCCTGCGCGATCCGATAGCGGCGGTGCCGGCGGATTTGCGGGCGGCCTTGGGGGTGGATCCGGCCCGGGTGGAGGAAGACTGGCAGCCGTTTCAGGCCCTCACGCCCAGCCTGGTGCTGCGACGCGCCCGGAGCGCGCTCCAGCCGCCGCCCGGCGTTCAATTGCGCCTGGAGGGGGACGTCCTGTTTGTCGAGGGTCTGGCGCCGGCCGATTGGATTCGAACGGCGGCCGCGCGCGTGCAGCGGCTGACAGGCGTGCGCGACGTCGATTTGAGCCGGCTGGCGGATGCCGAGGCTGCCACCCTGGTCCTGCGGCAGCAGGACATTGAGGGCCAACAGTTGCGGTTCGACGATGCCACAAGGCTTGCGTCCGGGCAGGAACCCATTCTCACCGCGCTGGCCGAGGACATCCTGGCGCTGCATCAGGCGGCCCTGGTGCGCGGCAAGCCGCTCACGATTTCCGTCGTGGGCCACACCGACCAGACCGGGACCGACGAACAGAACCTGCGGATCAGCCTGCAGCGCGCCGAGTGGGTCACGCAAAACCTCGTCGCCCGTGGCGTGCCTCTGCACATCCTACAGCCTGTCGGCATGGGGGCGCAGCAGCCTTTGCGCTCCGATCTGCCCCCCGAGCAGTGGCTTCTCAACCGGCGTGTCACCTTCCGGGTTCACGGGCCCGCCTCCGATTCCCCGCCCCCATGACTCCGATCCAAAAGAAGGTGTGTCTCGTCGGCGCGGTCTCCGTGGGCAAGACCAGCCTGGTCAACCGTTATGTCCATAGTCTCTTCTCGGAAAAATACCTCGTCACGATCGGTGTCAAAATCGACGCCAAAACCCTCCGGGTCGGCGATGTCGGCCTGAGACTGCTCCTCTGGGATCTGGCCGGCGACGACGATTTCCAGCGGCTCAACGCGTCCTACCTGCGCGGATCCGCCGGCTATGTGCTCGTGGCCGACGGCAGTCGCGGCCACACGCTGGACGCCGCCCTCGACATCCAAAGTCGCGTTGCCTCCGCTGTCGGCCCCATCCCGTTCGTGCTGGCGTTGAACAAGTCGGATCTGCGCGATCAATGGGACGTGGACGGGCGTGCGCTGGCGGAGCTGGCGGCGCGCGGCTGGCTGATCCGCCACACCAGCGCCAAACTCGGCACCGGCGTCCAGGAAGTCTTCGAGGATCTCGCGCGCCTCCTGCTGGCGCCCGCTTCCACACCGCCGGGACCCCCATGAACTCCAGCGTCGCCACCGAGGTCGTCCGGGCGCTTAAACTGGCGGTGTTCCGCCGGGACGCCAGCGGCCGGTTGCGGCTGCATCCGCCGGTCCCGGACTGGCTGACCGCGCTGTGGCCGGCCGCTGCTGCCGCCGGCGAATCCGCGCACGGCGTGTCGCCGTTTCTCGACAACTTTCTGATCGACGCGGCCGTGTATTGGGAGAGCGGCAGCGGCCCGGGCGTCGGCTCGGGCCCGTGGCTGGAGACGGACGGGCGCGGGGGCGAGCATCATTTGCAGGGGCGGGCGCTGACGTCGGGGAGGCACGCGCTGTTGCTGGTGGAGGAACTGGGTCCGGCGTTCGACGAGCGGCGGGGGATTCTGCAGAAGGCGCACGAGGTGGCGCTGGACTATGAGCGGCTGCAGCGCGCCGAGCAGGCGCTGGCCGAGGAAAAGCGGTTGTTGGAGCAGCGCGTGCAGGATCGCACTGCGGAGCTTTCCCGCGCCAATTTGGACCTCAAAAGCGAAGTCGCCACCCGGCAGCGGTATGCAGAACAACTGCGCGCACTCTCGCTGCGCCTCGTCGAGGTGCAGGAGGCCGAACGCCAATTTCTGGCCCGGGAGTTGCACGATGAAATTGGCCAGCTGCTCACCGGGCTGAAGCTGAGCCTCGAGATTTTCCTCCGGTCCGCGCCCGCCACCGGCGCCCCTTCCTGTCTCGAAGTCCTGGAGGTGCTCGACGAACTCATGCAGCGCGTGCGCCAGCTCTCGCTCGACCTGCGCCCGCACCTGCTTGACGACTTCGGGCTGGTGCCCGCGCTCGAGTGGCACTTCAAACGGTTCTTCAAGCAAACCGGCATCCGCGTCCATTTCCGGCACGCCGCCCGGCAAACGCCGGTATCGCCCCAGCTGACGACGGCCATCTTCCGGGTGGTGCAGGAAGCGCTCACCAATGTGGCCCGGCACGCCCGGGTGCCCGAAGCCACCGTTCGCCTCTGGACCGCCGGGGATTGGCTCGGCGCGCAGATCGAAGACCATGGCAGGGGATTTGATCCCGAGGCGGCCCTGGCCGCGCACGCCTCCTCCGGGCTTTTTGGAATGAAGGAGCGCGCCGAGCTGCTCGGCGGGCAGTTCACTCTCGACAGCGCCCCCGGCAGCGGCACACGACTGACCGTCGAAGTGCCCGTCGCCGGCACCCTCTCCGTCCCCGCCGCACTCCACACCCAGGAAGACTCTCCATGATCACCATCGTTTTGGCCGAAGACCACCACATCGTCCGCCAGGGACTCCGCCTGCTGCTCGAAGCCGAACCGGGATTCCGCCTTGTGGGCGAGGCTGCCGACGGGCTGGAAGCGGTGCGGCTGGTCGAGACGCTCCATCCGAACGTGCTGGTCTTGGACCTGATGATTCCCAGGCTGCACGGTCTGGACGTGACCCGGCAGGTGCGCCGCCAGTGCCCCGAAACCCACGTGGTGATCCTGTCCATGCACGCGGACGAGCCCTATGTCATGGAAGCCCTGCGCAACGGCGCCACGGGCTACGTGCTCAAAGACGCCACCGGCGCCGACTTGGTCCATGCCGTCAAGGACGCGATGGCCGGCCGCCGCTACCTCAGCCCCGCCCTCGCCGAACGCGCCCTCAGCTCGTATGTCGAGCGCCCGGGCGAATCCGAGTTGGACGTCTATGAAACGCTCACCAACCGGGAGCGCCTCGTGCTGCAGCTGGCGGCCGAAGGGCACTCCAGCCCCGAGATCGCCAAACAGCTCTTCATCAGCACGCGCACCGTCGAAACCCATCGCGCCAACTTCATGCGCAAGCTCAGCCTCCACTCCCAGACCGAACTCGTCCGCTTCGCCATCCGCAAAGGCATCCTCTCGCCGTGAATCCGCAACTGCCCGCCCGCCTTGTGCCGCTTGCACCGCCTCCGGCACCCGAACTGATGGCGTCCCAACAAATACCATGCGGTACGGATTTCAACGGCCGTCGGCGAGGGGTATAAGCGTGCCGTCATTCCGGACGTTCCGGGTGAGTGCCGGCCAGCCTGGGGGTTCCGGCCGTGCGGGGCGGGGTCGTGATGCGCAATGTTGGGCGGGTCCTCGAAGCCGCCCCGAGGCGGAGGCGGGCGCGAGCTGCGGGAATTCCCCGGAACCGCGAGGACAAGCGGCAACGATGAAGTCGATTTTCGAACCACTGCAAACCTAACCTCCAACCACCACAAATCATCTATGGCATCCAAAGCTCGTCGCACCACGCACCGCAGCAGCACCGGCAAAAAACTCTACGCTGTCCGCGACGCCAAGGGCAAATTCAAGGATATCCAAACCTATCAGCGCGCCCACAGCGCCGATCTCCGCAAGAAGAGCAAGAGCGAATCCTGAAAGATCTCGCGGCGGCGTTGCGACATCCTGCGGCCCCGTGGCGCGGGGCGGGTTCGCGCCCGGGCGCGGGCTGGATTCGAGAAAGGTTCCGTGGGTGTCATGCCGCCGTGCGGCATGACACCCACGGGGGCCTTCGCTGGTCGCTTCGGCGACGCTCAGCGAGGCGTTGGGGTGTGCTGTGGTGTTTGGATCCTCCTTGCGAAAATGGTCACAGTTGATTTGTCAGAAATTGGGAATTGGGAATTGAGAATTCAAAATTTCAAATAGCTTTGGCCAGGTTTCAGGCGGACGGAGCAGCCTGGATTCCGAAGGCGTCCCGCAGCAGGGCGACGCTCTTGGGGACGGCGGTGTCGGGGTTTTCCCTGCCTTCCATTTCGAGTGCGACGTAGCCGGTGTATCCGGCGGAGGCGAGGATGGCGGCGATGCGGCGGTAATCGAGGTCGAGCGTGTACCATTCTCCGCCGCCGGGGTAGGTTTTGGCTTGGACGAAGACGGTTTTGGGGGCGATTTGGGCGAGTTTGTCGTAGGGGTTCTCGAGGAAGTTGCCGGTGTCCATCAGGACGCCCAGCCACGGGGATGGGGTCGCGCCGGCGATGCGCAGCAGGCCCGCGGGCGAGCTGGTGAGCCCCCAGTGGTTCTCGAGCGCGAGCACCACGCCGCATTCGGCCGCCTTGGGCAGGCATTGTTCGATGGCATCGATGCACCACTTGAACCCTTCGTCCTCGGTGTGTCCGGGCAGCACCGGCTCCACCCCGCGCGCCTTCATCAGATCGTCGAAATCCGGAATGGTGTTCCATCGGCCCGAGTTGAGCCGGATGCAGGGGATGCCCAACTCGTAGGCGATCTCGATGCATTTGTGCGTGTGGGCGACCTGCGCCTGCCGGTAGGCGGGGCGGGGATCCACGAAATCCTGGTGGATCGAAAGGCAGATCAAGTCGATGCCATTTCGGAACGCATGGCGTTTGAGTTTCTGGAAATAGGCGCGATGCGCCGGCACCAGCGGCTCATGCTCCCCAAGGTCCATCTGCCGATGCAGGATGTCCACCCCCTCCACCCCCAACGCCGACGCCTTGTCGATGACCGTTTCGATCGGCACGCGCGTCGTGCGGAAATGCCAGTAGGAATAGGTGGAAATGCCGAGCTTGACGCGCGGGCGTGAGGCAGCCCGGGCGGCGGGGGCGGCCGGCAGAGTGAACGCACCCGCGCCGGTCACGGCGGCGGCGAGGAAGGATCTTCGGTTCAGTTGCATAAGGTCAGGTCGTGCTGCGATGGCCCCCATGAAAGGCGAGATGCCGTCCGTTGAGAAGAAAAAACGGCGCGCCGCCCGAAAGGGGCAGGGTGAACAAACTTCCTCTTGCTCTTGCTCTCCCCTCCATGAACAAGGAAATCCCGTTTTCGACCACGAAAAACTCTTCGCCTACCAGCGCCGCATCGAATTTGTCGCCTGGTCCAGCGAACTTCTTGATGCCATTCCCACCACGCTCTCGGTCTGCGGCCAATTGGACCGCGCCTCCACCTCCGTTCCGCTCAATATTGCGGAAAGCAACGGGAAAACTGATCAAGAGCCTTTCTCCGGGCCGGTTGGGCGAGGAACCCTTGCCGTACCGGACATCGGAAGGACAAGAGTAAGAGTAAGAGTAAGAGCAAGAGCACGAGTAAGAGTAAGAGCAAGAGTACGAGTAAGAGTAAGAGTAAGAGTAAGAGTCGGAGCAAGAAGGGTGGGAGACGGGATTGGGGTGAGGCCCCCCGTCTTTGCCTGGATTCCTAGATACTGCCGGTGGGAATTAGCGCGCAATTCTCGCCTGGCGAAGCATTTTGTCCTACGCCCGGCACCGGGGCGATCCATCTCGGAGGCTTGACTGCCGGCAGCGCCCGCCTCAGCCTCGCCACGAATCGTCACTGGCGGCCCCTTCGGCACGGGGCGGGTGAACCCCGGCTCAAGTTATGACGAACCTGGGATGGCCGAGAGAACGGACCGGCGTCTGCCGACAAGGCCCTGGGCGTCTGCTGCCAGGGCGTGGAGCAGGTCGATGGAAGAACCGCACAGCCTTGAGTGAGCATGATTTCTGACGCCCCTGAGGTTCGCGTGTTGCGAACCACGGTCGATTCGGTCCTTGGCACCGCCCTGCTCGTGCTCGGCTTGGTGGCGGCCCTGCCCGCGCCCGCGGGCGCGGAACGCGCCACCGTGCGCGAGTATCGGAGGACTTTTCGGACCTACCCCTTTTCGGACCCGGATCCGATCCCGCATGGTGGGCGCATTTACCCCTATTATCGCTTCGACGGCTTCACCGACCGCGCCGAGGACCGGGAGTGGACGGTGGTGGAGCTTGAGAACCGATGGATTCGGGTCACGGTGCTTCCCGAAATCGGGGGCAAGATCTGGTCAGCGGTCGAGAAGTCCACCGGCAAGGGGTTTCTCTACGGGAACCAGGTGGTGAAGTTCCGTGACGTCGCCCTGCGCGGACCGTGGACGAGCGGGGGGATCGAGGCAAACTACGGGATCATCGGCCATGCCCCGCACGGCGCGACGCCGGTGGATTACGTGGGGCGGCAGCACGCCGACGGCAGCGCCTCTGTGGTCCTCGGCGCGCTTGACCTTCTGACCCGAACGTCCTGGCGGCTCGAGGTCGCGGTGCCTGCGGACAAGGCATATTTCACGACGTCGTCGCTCTGGCACAACGCGACACCGCTTGAGCAGCCCTACTACACGTGGATGAACGCAGGCCTCAAGGCCGCGGGCAACCTGCAGTTTATCTACCCGGGCACGCATCACCTCGAGCACGACGGCACGGCGAGACCGTGGCCGATCGAACCGAAGACGGGCCGCGATGTGTCGTTCTACGAGAAGAACGATTTCGGCTCCTACAAGGCCTACCACGTGCTGGGCCGGATGGCCGACTTTTTCGCCGCGTTCTGGCACGACGAGGACTTCGGCATGGGGCGCTTTTCGCTTCGCGATGAGAAGCTGGGCAAAAAGGTCTGGATCTGGGGGCTTTCGCGCGAGGGGATGATTTGGGAGCAGTTGCTCACCGATTCGGACGGCCAGTATGTGGAAGTGCAGTCGGGGCGTTCCTTCAACCAGGCTGGCGGGAACAGCACGAAGACGCCTTTCAAGCACCGCGGCTTTGTGCCGTACGGGACCGACACGTGGACTGAGTATTGGTTCCCCGTGAAGGGCACCCAGGGGCTCGTCGCGGCCTCCCCGCTTGGCGGCCTCAACGTGCGCCTCCGCGAGGGCGGACTCGAAGTCTTGTTCTCGCCTCTCGCGGTCGTCGACGACACGCTCGAGGTGCTCGACGAAGAGCGCGTTGTCTTCGCCACGCGCGTCTCGGCGAGACCCCTCGAGCCCTGGGCGACGACCGTTTCTGTGGCTGTGCCGGCCGAGCGCCTGCGCGTCCGGATCGGCGGGAACCGGCTGGAGAGGCTGGAATGGAAAGGGGATTCGAAAGCGGGCGAACTTTCGCGCCCGCTGCAGTCGCCTGCTGATTTCGACTGGAACTCGGTGTATGGCCTCTGGCTGAAGGGCAAGGAGCTGATCCGGCAGCGCTCCTACGCGCCCGCCGCGGAAGCGCTTGCGGCCTGCCTGCGCAAGGACCCGCACTACGTGCCCGCCCTTGGCGACCTCGCCCTGTTGCGGCTCTTTGCCATGGACGCCGGGGGAGCCTTTGACCTGGCGCGACGGGCCCTCGCCATCGACACCTACGATCCCGCCGCGAATTACTACTACGGCCTCGCCGCACGCAGGCTCAGCCGCTTCGACGATGCCCGGGACGGTTTCGAGCTGGCCGCCCAGTCTGTGGAGTTGCGCGGTGCTGCGTGGACGGAGCTGGCGAAACTGGCTCTGCACGCCGGGGACTTTGCACGGGCCGCCCTCAACGCGGAACGGAGCCTCGAGCTCAATCAACGCAACCTCGAGGCGCGCCAGCTCATCGCCCTCGTCCGCCGCCTCCAGGGACATCGCGTCGAGGCCCGCAACGCTCTCGACGCGCTTCTCGCCCTCGATCCCCTCAGCGCCTTCGGCGGCTTCGAGAAGGCCCTCGCCGAAGGCGGAGAAGACGCGCTGCGCGCGTTTGCGGCAAGCGTCCGCAATGAGATGCCCCAGGAGACGTTCCTCGAGCTGGCGGCGTGGTATCGCAGCCTCGGCCGGCCGGCCGAGGCCGGCTCGGTCCTGAAGCTGGCGCCGCAGACGGCCGAGGTTCTGTACTGGAGAGCCCGCCTGGAGACCCACGATGCCGCCGCCCAAGCGTTGCTGCAGCAGGCCGATGAGGCGTCCCCTGAGAGAGTTTTCCCGTTCCGACCGGAGTCGGCGGAGGTATTGCAGTGGGCGGCGTCCCGCAGCGCCAACTGGCGGCCGCGCTATTACCTCGCGCTTGTCCACTGGGGTGTCGGCAACCTCGACGAGGCGCGCCGCCTCTTGGACGAGTGCGGGGAGCAGCCCGACTACCCGCCTTTCTATGCCGCGCGGGCCCAGGTCCTTGAGAACGTGTCCCCGGAGCGATCGAGGGCGGATCTGGAGCAGGCGGCCCGACGCGATCCCTCGCAGTGGCGCTTCGGAAAGATGCTGGCCGAACGGCAGCTGCGCCACGGGCAACCGGCGGCCGCGCTGGAAACGGTCCGGCGCTATTGTGACCAGTTCCCCGCCAACTACGTCCTCGGCATGCTGGACGCGCGAACGCTTCTTGCGAACGGCCGCCACCAGGAAGCGGCTGACCGCCTGGCACGGCTCCGGGTCCTTCCCTATGAGGCCGGGACCGAGGGACGCCGGCTCCATCGCGAGGCGCACCTCATGCTGGCGGTCCAAGCCCTGCGGAAGGAAGACGCCGCGGGCGCGCTGCGCTCCATCGACACCGCGCGCCTCTGGCCCGAGAACCTCGGCGCCGGGAAACCGTATGCGGAGGACGTGGACGAACGCCTCGAGGACCTTCTCGCCGCCCAGTGTCTGTCACGCCGCGGCGAGAGCGCCGCGGCCGACAAGATGCTCCGGCGCGTTGAGGCCCTCGGTGCTCCCCCGCACGGCATCGGCATTCTGGTCCGTGCGCTCGCCCTGAGGCAGATGGGGCGTGCGGCTGAGGGGCAGAAGCTTTTGGACGACTGGGCGGCGCGCGATTCCGGGAACACCCTTGCCACTTGGGCCCTCCGCGCCTACCGCGGGCAGGTCGGTCCTCCGCCCGAAACCGGCAGCGAGGAGGTGCGGGTTCTGGCGGCCTGGCTGAGGACAGGGTCCAGCAGGGTGGAATCCAGGTAAGCGCCCCGGCGGCGGCGATCCAGCGATGGCACGATCGTCAAGGATCGTTGCTGCGATCCGTCGTCGGCAGGTTCAACAGCACATCCATTCGCGGCGCCTTGTGATGGTAGGGCTTCATGAGGATGTCGAGGCGCCGGTCGCCGTTCACGTCGCCCAGGCGACCCTCGTGAATGCCTTGGCCCGCGGAAACAACGGTCTCTCTAAAGTGGCCCTTCCCATCGCCGAACCACACGAACGTCTGCGCCTCGTCGCCCGCGCCCGGATCGCCCATCTCGCCAATCAGGATGTCCAGGTTCCCGTCCGCGTCGATGTCGCGCACCTCGCAGGTGTGGCCATGGGTGACGTGCCGCAGCTCGTGAGCCACCCATCGGCCAAGCCACGGCCGCCCGTCCCACTCATACCACGCGGCCTTTCCATCCATGTCGCCGGGGCTGAACACGAGTTCCGCCCAGCCGCCCTTCACCAACTGGCCGGCGGCGCATTGGGTGAAGCGCATCGAGTCGTCCACCACCGTCGCGTCGAATCGAGTCCCGCCGCGATGCTTGAACCAGCGCCCGCCCCCCACCACATCCACCTTGCCGTCCCCGTCGATGTCGGTGGGCAGGGAGGGGAACCCTTCCAGTTCCTGGCCGGAGCGCCACGAATAAATCACCGCCGGCGTCCAAGTCTCGACCGCTTTGGGACGGGCGGGGATTTCGTAATACAGGAGCTGTTTCGCGCCCTGGTTCCAGCTCACCAACTCCGGCTGGCCGTCCCCGTCGTAATCAGCCACGCTTTGGTCGTGGTGTTTGCGGCCGCCGGTGTTTTTGATGAAGCGGCGCATCCAGGGCTTGCTGAAATCCGGATGGGGATTTTCCCACCACCAGATCGCGCTGCCGCTGGCATCCTGGCCGAGGATGAGGTCCAGGTCGCCGTCGGCATCGATGTCGCACACGTCGCCGCCGGCTTCCGGCTTGAGCGCGCCGGCGTCGATGATGCGACGCGTCCAGCTCCGGCCATTCCACGCATACCAGACGACCGACGGCGTCCGGGTGCGCTCGCCGATGGCGAAGTCGTCCAGGCCGTCCTTGTTGAAATCGGCGACGACGAGGCAGGTTTGCTGGCTGCCGGGGTTGGGCGGGGGCAGGTCGCCGGTGGCGCTGCTGTGGCGTTGCCACGAGACGTCCGCGGCGCCGGCGCCCCAAGCCGCCGCCAGCAGAGCCAGGGTGCTGAGGATGGGAATCATGGTCCTTCGTAGGGCGTCGAGTCTGGGATTCATGGGCAAGTGTCCGTTTCGCGGAAGATTAGCACAAACCCGCCTTGGGTGGCGACACCAAACGAACACGACCTGACCCGGCTGTCGCGACGAGAATCGCTTGCGGCGTCGCGGGCCCGGAGCGATCCTGGGTGGGCTTCCGGCCGGGCCGGGCGGGTGGCGCTGCGGACGGCGGACACGGTGATGACGCGATGAACACCCAATGAGATCCGACGCCGCCATTGCTCAAAGCCAACATCATTGAAGCCGCCGCGCAGCGGCGGCAGAGAATCCTTGAGTTTTTCATTTCCGGCAAAACTTGATCTGTTGACAAAGCATGTGAAAACTCAAGGATTCTGGAGCCCGGTTCGTGCCGCCGCAGTCACCTGGGGGCTCCTCGCACAGCCCCTGCTGCCGGCCGCCTGCGCCACGCCTGCGGACGAACCCACTGCCATCGCCCGGCAGGTCGCCAAAGAGATTGTTCACGAGGCCACCCTGCCGCCCCGGGGTCCGGGCGGCAGGCCGCTGCCGCTGGCCAGCCACTGGAATGTGGGCACGGTGCGGGGGACCTTTGAACTCGAGCACCAAATCGGCTGGCTCCAAAAGGGACACCACATCCTGCCCTGGCTGGCTTGGCCGGACGGCGATCCGGGCGGCGAGCGCTTTGACGCCTATTTCGGCCGGGCGCTGCGTTATTGTGCCGAACTGGGCCTGCCCATTTCCTTTCGCGGAACCCAGTGGAATGCCATGCTCGTCGGCAAGTCGTATCGCGAAGGCCCGGCTTCGAACTGGGCAGGCGTCATCGCCCCGGACGGTTCGCGGGTGCCTCGACTAAGCCCGTTCGGTCCCGTCGAGCCGTGGAAGGCTTGCGCGGAAGCGTATATCAACACCGCGGCGATGCGCCGGGTCCAACAGCTTTACCCGCACCCGCCCCTTGTGCTGCTGGTGTCGAACAACGAACCGCCCGATCTGCGCTGGGCCAAACACGGTTCGCTCGAGCGGCTTTCCCGGCGGTATCTCGACCGGTATGGCGCGGGGCGGCCGGATGAGTTCAAGCGCAGGGTGGTGGGTGAGGGATGGGTGGAACGGTACCGGACGATGTTCAAGGCCATGCGCGAGGCCCTGGCGGGGGACACCTGGAAGAAGAACGTCCGGTTCGTTGGCTACGATGCCTTCGGCCCGGCCCACCTGGGCCGATGGAACGGCTGGAAGGTGTATTCGCTGGTGTGCGACCGCTGGACCAGCCCGGATTGGCACTGTTGGGATGGCGGCAGCCCTTCGTATTACACCGACCCATGGCACGACAAGCGGGACGATCAGGTCTTCTCGACGCAGGTCGCCGCCATGAACTGGGTGTTCATGCTGGACGAAGCCTGGGAGGCAAATCCCCGCTTCTGGTTTGAAATGTCCACGTGGGACGGGAACGAGGTGAAGCCCTGGCTGCAAGGTCTGGCGGTCACAAACCCCGCCGACCTCGCGCGGCATTCCGCCGCCGGCTTGTCCGCCGAGGATCGCCGCCGGCTGGCCCCCGAAGCCGTGAAACGATCGAAGGCGCTGCAATACATCGCCGAAGGCCAGACGTATCCGCCCGAACGCGCCGCGGGTTGGGTGCAATACGGAATGTGGCTGGTGCGACCGCGTGTCGTGCGGGAGTTTCGCGGTCATGCCACTGCGCTGGAGCCGGTCGCACCGTATTGGATGGAGACCGTGAAGGCTGTGGACCGCGTCTACGCGCACGCCGAACTGGCTGAGTTCTGGCGGCACGGCACGCTGGTTCCCAACAGGGCACATCCGCACCCCTACGATGCAGACCTGCCTCACAAGTTCAAAACAATCCACCGCTGGCACAGCCTGGACACCCACCTCGACCCGCCCCGGCCATGGCACTTGAACACGCCAATTCCCGTGTTCAGCCTCGCGCTGGTTCGAGGAGTGTCCCCCGGACGCCGCTGGCTGCTCTACGCCCATTCGCCCGCGCAAGACCGCGCCGCCGTGCGAATCACCATCCCCGGCTATGGCGACGTGGTTGTGGACGTGCCGCGCCGCGGGGTGTTCTGCGTGGTCGAGGAGCGGACCGGCGAGGTCAGGCGGTTGGCCACGCGGTTCTCCACACGCCGGCGTCCGGAAAGAACCGTTTCACCTCGAGATTCCTGCCCGGACGGGGCGCTGGCATCGGCGCACGGGGCCGGCCCTCAGCCCGCGGTCCAGCCACCGGGGTTTTGAAAACGCGTAGCCGCCGACGCCCGGTCTTATGCTCAAACAGGCCTGCCACGAATTGATCATCGCCACCCGCGGACGCGGCCTCTACCCGTTCACGGCCCGCGTCGAATCCCTGCTGGAACAGAGCGGATTCCAAACGGGGACGGTGACGCTCCACCTCCAGCACACCTCGGCATCCCTGCTCATCCAGGAGAACGCGGACCCGGAAGTGTGCCGCGACCTGGAACGGTTCTTTGCGCGGCTGTCTCGAGCCGGCGCGTCACGCCTGCGTCGTCCGTAAACTCCACCTGCGAGCGCATCCGCAGCGTCACCAGGTCGAAGGCCGTGTCGAGCATTGGGACGGCGCTGGGGCCGGCGTTGACAAAGTCCTTCACGGACCGCGCCAGGGGAAAAAGGCCGTTGAGGCAGGTGAACATGAACCTGCCGCCGGGCCGCAGCGCCCGAACCGCGTTCTCGAGGATGGCATAGTTGGCAAACAACTGTTCGTACCAAGGTTTTATGGAATGAAGGTCTGTCCGGCTCCGCCGGGCACCGGCGCGAATTCCGGGCGCTACTTGTCGTTGGCTGCGGCTTTCTTGCGCCGCTCGGTGTCGTAGGTGGTCTGGTCCATCAACCGCCAATACACCGCGTAGCGCTGCCGATGGACGCGGTGGAAGGGCGCCAGCGACACTTCCGCCGGCCGGGCCAGTCCCGTAGTCCGAAAGGCCAGCGGTTGGCCGGGCACTGGCGTCACTTTGGCGGTCACATCCCGGGCGTTCCCGACGAACACCGGCACGGTTTCCACCGGCACCTTCTCGGTGGCGATGTAATTGTGCGTTCCGCTGAAATCGAGTCCTTCCAGCCCGGCCGTCCCGAGCTGGCCCGCCAAGACCACCGGTCCCCAGAGCACCGCGATCCATTCCTGGCTCCGGGGGAGCATCTCGGTGCGTAGCGCAAGCGGCCACTCCACCTCGAGCCGGTCGCCCGTGGCCCAGGTCCGCTTCACCACCGCATAGGCGCCGGGCGGGGACTCGACAGGCAGCGCCGTTCCATTGACCGCGAGCGTCATGTCGCCGGGCTTCAACCAGCTGGGGCACCGGACGGCGATCTCGAACTCGCGCGGCTGCTCCGTCTCGAAGGTGAGTGTGGCCTTGCCATCCTCGGGAAAGCGGGTCTCCCGACGGAGGTTCGCGCCTTGGTCGGCCCAGCGCAGTTCCGAAGGGATGAGAAGGTCGACCCACAGCCGGTTGCCCGTGTGGGCATAGATGAACTCCCCGTGTTTGGCATGGCTCTCCATGCCCGTGTCGGTGCAGCACCAGAAATCCTCCGTGTCGCTCAAGTAGGTCCGGTAATGGCCGGGACGCATGGAAGTAAAGTAAACGAAGCCGCCCCGGTCGGGTTCCTGCGACGGCAGGAGATGATTGTAGAGGGCGCGTTCGATGAAGTCGGCGATGGTCGCGGAAGGCTGCGCGAGCCACAAGGAACGTGAGAGCGAGTAGCGGCCTTTCTCGGGAATCGTCTCCCACCCGCCATACGGATCCGCCTTCCTGGGCAGACCCGCTTCCCGGCGGAACCCGGCGAGCAGGCGGTCGGGATCCAAACGCAACAGGTAAGCCTTGTCGGTTTCCATCGACTGGCGAAAGGGCCCGTCGAGGAGTCTCACCGCCCCCAAAGGGAACTGGTGCGCACGCGGCGGGAGGCGGGGGACACCTCGACACCGGACGCGCGCTGGCCAGGCTCGGGCGATGGGATTTCCGAGGCGGGCATCCGGCTCACGAAGTTCGCCGCGTCGTCGGTGCTGCCCGTGCCGGTGTACTTGGCGACCCGCGGGTACGGGAACAGGGGGCGGGTGCGGAGGATGCTGCCGTTTGCATCCCGGCGTTCGGCTGGGAGTTTCTCGGGAGCCTGGCCGTGTTCGACCCAGCGGATGAGCGCCTCCATTTGTCCCGTGGGCGTTGGCCCGGCTCCGCGGAAGCCGTGATCGACCCCGGGCGCCAGGAACAAGCGCGCAAAGTGCGCCGTCTGCTCCGCCCCGCCCATGTGTTGCTGGACCCGCTTGTAGTAGTCAATGGTGCCCTGCGCCGGGATGAGTTGGTCGGCCAGTCCGTGACAGAGGATGATCTTGCCGCCGCGGTCGCGGAAGCGGCTGAGATCCGGGTTGTCGGTGCCGATCACGGCGGCGTACTGTTCGACGGATTGTTGCCAGAGCAGTTCGAACCCCCCGGGGGTCAACGTCGTCCAGTCCCACTCCGGATCCTGAAGCAGGAAATACCGGAACCAATCCAGCGGGATGCCGAAGGGTGTTCCCTTCAACGGCGAACCGCGGGAGCCGGCCAGGGCGGAGAGGTCTGTGCCGCGCGCCAGCCCATGCCAGAGGAACGTTCCGTCCTGGCCGCGCGGCCCTTCCCAGATCTTCCGGATGACATCGGCGTCGCTTTCGGTGAACGTCTCGCCGCCAACCGGGGTGCCCACCAGGGCCTTCGGATCGTAGGCGCAACGCGCGGGATCGTCGATCACCCCATCCTGCACGCCGTCCAACCCGTCGCAGGCGGCCACTGCGGCGGCTGTGGCTGCAGCGAGCTTGGATTTCGGGACGACCCGGTTGGCGGCGACCATCACGACTTGGGGCCAGAGATCGGCAGGGAGGAATCGATGCCAGTGGATGGCCGGGCAGGCCGAGAGGATGCCGTCATAATCGTCCGGGTAACGTTGGGCTTCCATGAGTCCCTGGCGTCCGCCGCTTGAACCGCCGACAAAGTAGGCATAGCGCGCGGGCTTGCCGTAAAACGCCCGCGTGAGCGCCTTGCCCACCACCGTCATGTCGTGGATGCCGAGATAGGCATTGTCCCGGATCGCCTGCCAGTTCAGCCGCCCGTTCGCATCGAGCGCGAAGCGGCCGCTGCCGCCCTCATGACCGGTGTCGGTTGCGCCCGCGGCGTATCCCAGGGCCGCCGGCCCTCGCAGGCTGCCCGGGCTTCCTCCGGAGAATCCGCCGCCGCCGTTGCCGCGGAACCTGCCGTTCCAGTGGGTCATGGGCAGGGCAATCCAGATCCTGACCCGGTCCCCGGAGGGCGGGTGTGTGACGGTGGCGGAGACGCGGCAGCAGCCGTTGGAAGAATCCAGGATCGCCGCGTCGATCGTCGTGTTGGGGAGCGCGACGTTGGTGAGGCTCTCGCACGGGCACACGGGCGTGATCCCGGGAAAGAGGGGCGGGGGCGGGATCTCGGCGGCGCCGAGGAAACCCGCCGCGCCCGCCAGCGCGGCGAGCAGGATGGCGGATCGGGTGCGCAGGCGCCGGCTCGAGGCTTTGTCGTTCATGGAAATTTCGTACCGGCTAGCGAGCCGCAGGCTCAGACTGTTCGAGGTGCGCAGGAGCCACAAACCGTGGGTGTTCATCGAGAGGGCCGTGGGTCTGCGCGC
>JAFGQR010000033.1 GCA_016935555.1 Verrucomicrobiota bacterium | reverse complement strand
CGAGGGGGCCGTTGGCGGCGGGGAAGTTTGTGGCGGGCTGGAAGGTGGCGTCGCCGTTGCCCAGGAAGATGCTGACATTGTCGCTGCCGAAGTTGGCGACCGCCAAGTCGAGGATGGCGTCGCCGTTGAACAGGCCGGCGGCGACAAAGTACGGGCTGTTGCCCGCGCCGACGCTGGCGCCGGGTTGGAAGGAGCCGTCGGGGGTGTTGGCGGGGGTCAGGCTCAAGGATGTGGCAGTGGCCGGCGTGTCGTTGGCGCGGTTCTCGAACTGGAACATGCCCAGGCGTTCGATGGAAAAATTCCAGGTCAGGGCCGGTGTGAGCGGGTTGCCGGCACGGTCGGTGACGGTGGCGGCGATGGTGAACCGGCATGCGCCTGGCTGCAGGGGGCCGTCACCGAGAGCGAAGACAACGTTGGTGCCGGACAGGTAGTTGGGGGGCAGCAGCGGGTAGACCACGTCGTCGGCCGTGCCGAACAGGTTGTCGGGCCCGGCATGGCTCAGGCTGTAATGGGCAAGGTCGTTGGCGGACACAATGTCCATGGGCTCGGAGAAGGTCACCGTGAATGCGTTGATGATGCTTGTTGCCGTGGTGCCGTTCTCCGGCAACGTGAGGTCCACCACGGACGGCGGGACATCATCGGTGATCGTCAGCGTGAGGAAATAGCGCGCCAGCAGGTCGCGGTGTGCGGTGCTGGTGACCCGGACGGAATAAACGCCGCGGACGGTGACCACGAACGTGAAGTTTGTGTTGGCGGAAAACACCGGATCGACGTGGTTGTCCCGCAGGATGGAGACCGTCGGATCGTCCGTTTGGAGGGTGCTGTAAGGGCCTGTGAACAACTCGGCGGCAATCGCGTTGCCGGGATCCAGCAGGCCCAGGTCGAACCAGTCGCCGGCGGTGTCGTTCGTCGTCAGCACGCCCGCCACCCGCAAACGGTAGCTGCCCGCCAAGAGCGTTGGATCCGGCAGGTTGGCCTCGGTCGCGCTGTTGTTGGGTTCGACCTCGAGCGTGGGGCCGCGCGCCACATCCACGCGCAACCGGTAGTCGGACACCTGGTTGTCCGTGTAGACGCGCACCCGGTAGGTGCCCGGCGCGGCCAGCGGGGCGTTGTAGAACTCGGCAACCCCCGACGTCTCGCCGTCCGCGCTGGCCACGGTTTGGCCCGAGGGATTCAGGAGCCGCAGCCGCGGACGCGAGCTGCCGACGGCGGCTTCGATGCGGGCGGTGAGGCGGTCGCCGGCTTCGGCCTCGAGGGTCCAGTCGTCCGCCTGAGCCACACCGATGCCGTCGAACGCGTTGGTGACGGCGGCCGTGAAGGCACCGCTGGCCGCGGGCGTTTCCACCCACGAGAGCGGATCCACTCCAGCCGAGCCGTCCACCGGCGCCAAGCCCAGCAGCGTCCACCCGACAACCCACTTCATGCCGACACGGGGAATTGCAGTTCGTAGATTCATGGAAGCAAGCCTATCAACCGGCGGTTTGCGTTTGAGAGTCACGCAGAAGATCAAAAAGCCTTGAATTCGTCATGGACGCACCTGGAATCCTATGCCTTAGCATGGCGAATTGTCAAGAAGTTGCGCGGCCAAATCCAGCCGCCGCGCGCGTCGCGCATGGACCGAAACCGCCGCTTGCAATCGGGGGCCGGGCGCCGCCTTAATACCGCACATGAACCGAACGCTCACCGCGCTGCTGCCGCTGCTGCTGCTGTGTTTTGGCCCCCATCACCCCGGTCTCGCTGCCGACACGCCGGACCTGCGGATTGCCGACTTCGAAGGCAAGGACTATGGCCAGTGGCACGTCACCGGCGACGCGTTCGGCCCCGGCCCGGCCCGCGGCACCCTGCCGAACCAGATGCACGTGGACGGTTATCTGGGCCAAGGCCTGGTGAACTCGTTCTTCAACGGCGACGGCGCCACCGGCACGCTGACGTCGCCGCCCTTCACCCTGCAGCGGAAGTATCTCCAGTTCCTCATCGGCGGCGGTCAGCACCCGGGGCGGGCTTGCGTCAACCTGCGCGTTGCCGGCCAGGTGGTGCGCACCGAAACCGGCCCGAACGACCGCCCCGGCGGCAGCGAGCATTTGGACTGGGCCCAGTGGGACGTCGGCGAGTTCGCGGGGCAGACGGCGATTCTGGAGATTGTGGACCAGGCCACGGGCGGCTGGGGCCACATCAACCTCGATCACATCGTCCAAACCGACCGCCGCCGGCCCGGGCTCCGGCGCGACGTTACCCGCGAGTTCCACGTCGGGCAGCGTTACCTCAACCTGCCGGTCCGAACCGGCGCCCCCAAGCGGCGCGTCAGCCTGAGCGTGGACGGTCAGACAGTGCGCGAGTTTGAAATCGAGCTTGCGGATGGGGAGCCGGGGTTTTGGGTGTTTTTGGATCTGAGTCCGTTTCTGGGGAAGGTGGCGACGCTGAAGGTGGACAAGCTGCCGGAGGATTCCGGCGTGCTGGAGGCGATCGAGCAGGCCGGCCGGATCCGGGGTGCGGAGGACCTTTACCGGGAGCGTCTGCGGCCGCAATTCCATTTCTCGTCGCGGCGCGGCTGGAACAACGATCCGAACGGGCTGGTGTTTCTGGGCGGGGAGTATCATCTGTTCTATCAGCACAATCCCTACGGGTGGGCCTGGGGCAACATGCACTGGGGCCACGCTGTCAGCGCGGATCTCGTCCACTGGCGGGAACTGGCGATTGCGATCTACCCGCATCGGTTTGGCGATTGGGCCTTTTCGGGCAGCGCCGTGGTGGATGCCAGGAACACGAGCGGGTTCCAGACGGGCGCCGAACCCGTCCTGGTGGCCGCCTAC
Organism: Verrucomicrobiota bacterium; assembly: GCA_016935555.1. Classification (GTDB taxonomy): domain Bacteria; phylum Verrucomicrobiota; class Verrucomicrobiia; order Limisphaerales; family JAFGQR01; genus JAFGQR01. The sequence continues at coordinate 15,003 of JAFGQR010000033.1, read as the reverse complement.
ACGAGCACCGGGCGCGGCGAGTGCATCGTGTTCAGCAACGACCGGGGGCGGACCTGGTTGGAATATGCGGGCAACCCGGTGGTGCGGCACGAGGGGCGCGATCCGCGGCTGTTGTGGCATGCGGCGACGCGGCGATGGGTCATGGCGGTGTATGACGAGGCAGAGGGCAAGCGCTGGATCGCGTTTTACAAGTCGCCAGACCTGAAGGCGTGGACCTTCGCAAGCCGCATCGAAGGGTTCTTCGAATGCCCGGACCTCTTCGAACTGCCGCTGGACGGCAACCCGCAGGTCAGGAAATGGGTGTTAACCGCCGCCAGCAGCGAATACCGGCTCGGCCAGTTCGACGGCAGAACCTTCACGCCCGAAACCCCCATGCTGCCCGGACACCGCGGGAACGCGTTTTACGCGGCCCAAACCTTCAGCGATGTCCCGCCTCGAGACGGGCGCCGCATCCAGATCGGCTGGGGCCAGATGGCCACGCCCGGAATGCCGTTCAACCAAATGATGTGTTTCCCGTGTGCCCTCGCCCTGCGAACCACGCCCGACGGCCCGCGGCTGGCCTTCGAACCGGTCCGGGAAATCGAAACGCTGCGCGCGCGCACACGGCGCTGGCAGAACCGGCCGCTGGCCCCTGGCGAGAATCCCCTCGCAGGCTTCGAAGCCGAACTGCTGGAGTTGCGCGCGGAGTTTACGCCCGGCACCGCCAGCCGCATCGTGTTCCACCTCCGCGGCGTGCCGGTCACCTACGATGTGCCCCGCCGGGAGCTGAGCTGCGGCAACCGCAAGAATCCCCTTCCCCCCATCCAGGGCCGCATCCGCGTCCGGATCCTGGTGGACCGCACCTCGTTCGAGATTTTCGGGAACGACGGTCTGTTGTACATGCCGATGAGCGTGCAGGCAGCTGCCGACGAACATGCGTTGGCCTTGAGCGCCAGCGGGGGCACCGCCGAGCTGGCGATGCTCGAAGTGCACGAGCTGAAGTCCGCGTGGAAATAGGATCGCATGCGCTTGCGCCCCGACCACCTCTGCGTCGTGCTGGTCGAACCCACGTTGCCCGCCAACATCGGCTCGGCGGCCCGCGCCATGAACAACCTGGGCGTCCAGGACCTGCGCCTGGTCAACCCCTGTGACCACCAAAGCCGCGAGGCCCGCCAGACCGGCGCCCACTCGTGGCACATCCTGCGCCGGGCCACCCTCCACCCCACCCTCGCCGACGCCGTCGCCGGCCAACACCTCGTCGTCGGCACCACCGCCCGCTTCCGAGACCGGCACGCGCGCATCACGCCCCTGCCCGAAATCCATGAGTTGATCCCGCCCGAACCCGGCCGCGTCGCCCTCGTGTTTGGACGCGAAAGCAGCGGCCTCACCAACGCCGAGATGGCCGTCTGCAACGCCTGGATCCATATCCCCACCTTCGGCCGCAGCCGGTCGTTCAACCTCGCCCACGCCGTCGCCGTGACCCTCTACGAAGTGTCCAGGCACTACGCACCCCCGGCGCGCCGCACGCCCCCCCCCACCCCCCTGGCCGCATCGCGGGACGTCGAGGCCATGAAAGGCCACCTGGCCCGCGTCCTGCAACGGGTCCGCTTCCTCCGGCCCCGCCAGGAAGCTCACATCTGGACCCGCATTTCGGATCTCGCCGGCCGCGCAAGGTTGACCGACCTGGACGTGCGCATGATCCGCGGCTTCCTGCATCGCATCGAACTGAGCCTGCACCCGGGCGCCCAACCATCCCAATCCGCGCCAATCCACCCGTCGCGTCCCGCGGCCACCCGCGCGTCGAAAGAGCCAGGCCGCGCTCGCCAGCGGGACGCCGCATGCGGCATGCAGGGTGACCTCCGGTCCAGCCTTGGGCCATCGCCATCCGGCATTGACTCCCGGCCGCGGCGCAGCCCGGAATCTTTTTGACAGGCGCGTGGAAACCGTGCCCTTTAGACGCATGCAACGGATTATTCGATGGGGCGGTGTGGCGCTGGCCGCGGGCGGACTGGCAAGCTGTGTTCACGTGGCGCGGCACGGGCCCTACCCCGTGACCGCCCGGACCAACACGGTCGATGTGTATCATGGCGTCGCCGTGCAGGATCCCTACCGCTGGCTCGAGAACGACCACGCGCCGGACACCAAGGCCTGGGTGGAGGCGCAAAACCGCGTCACGTTCGGCTACCTGGAGCGCATCCCGCAGCGGGAGGCGATCCGGCGGCGCCTGACGCGGCTTTGGGATTTCGAGCGGTATGGGGTGCCGTTCAAGGAGGGAGGGCGCTACTTTTACTCGCGCAACGACGGGCTGCAGAACCAGAGCGTCATTTACACGATGACGTCGCTGGACGCCGCGCCGGCGGTCCTGCTCGATCCGAACCGCCTTTCGGCAGACGGCACGGTGGCGCTGACCGGGTATGCCATCAGCGCCGACGGCACCCGGATGGCCTACGGGACAGCCCGCGCGGGGTCGGACTGGCAGGAATGGAGGGTGCGCGACGTGCGAACCGCGCAGGACCTCGAGGATCATGTGAGGTGGGTGAAATTCTCGGGAGCATCCTGGACCCGGGACGGCCTGGGCTTTTTCTACAGCCGCTACGACGCGCCGACCGAAGCCGGCCGCCTGACCACGGTCAACTATTTCCACAAACTGTATTACCACCGGCTCGGCACCCCGCAATCGGAGGACCGCCTGGTCTATCACCGGCCCGACCACAAGGATTGGGGGTTTCGCGGGCACGTCACCGAGGACGGCCGCTACCTGGTCATCGCCGCCTCGCAAGGCACGGACCCCAGGAACCGCGTGCTCTACCAGGACCTGCAACGGACCGGGGCGCCCGTGACCGGGCTGCTCATGGACTTCGACGCCGCCTATGATTTCATCGGCAACGACGGCCCGGTGTTCTGGTTCCTGACCGACCTCGAGGCCCCCCGCGGCCGCGTCATCGCAATCGATCTCACACAACCCGACCGCGCCCGGTGGCGCGAGGTGATCCCGCAAGCTGCCGACACGCTCAAAAACGTCACCCTGGTGAACCATTCGTTCCTCTGCACCTACCTCCGGGACGCGCATTCGGCCGTCAGGATCGCCGCGCTCGACGGCACATGGCGGCATGAGGTCGCCCTGCCCGGCTTGGGCACCACCGCGGGTTTCGACGGGAAGCGCGAGGACACGGAGACGTTCTTCGGCTTCACGAGCTTCACCGAGCCCGGCACGGTCTACCGCTACGACCTGGCCGCCGGGCAGGCGACCGTCTTCCGGCAGCCCAAAGCCGGGTTCGACCCGGCCGACTACGAGACGCGCCAGGTGTTTTACGCGAGCCGGGACGGGACGCGGGTGCCGATGTTCATCACGCACCGCCGTGGCCTCAAACGCGACGGCGACCGCCCGACGCTGCTCTACGGGTATGGCGGATTCAACATCCCGCTGACGCCGCAGTTCAGCGTGGCGAATCTCGCGTGGATGGAGATGGGCGGCGTCTACGCGCAGGCCAACCTGCGCGGCGGGGGCGAATACGGCGAGGTCTGGCACCAGGCCGGCACCCGCGCCAACAAGCAAAACGTGTTCGACGATTTCATCGCCGCCGCCGAGTGGCTGGTGGCGCAACGCTACACCCGCCCGCGGCGCCTGGCGATCGCCGGCGGCAGCAATGGCGGGCTTCTGGTGGGGGCCGTGCTCAACCAGCGACCGGACCTGTTCGGCGCCGCGCTGCCCGCGGTGGGGGTCATGGACATGCTCCGGTTCCACCGATTCACGATCGGCTGGGCCTGGACCAGCGACTACGGGTGCGCGGACGATCCCGACGCGTTCAAGGTCCTCCATGCCTACTCCCCGCTTCACAACATCCGCCCGAACACACACTACCCGGCCGTCCTGATCACCACCGCCGACCACGACGACCGCGTCGTGCCGGCGCACAGCTTCAAATACGCCGCCACCCTCCAGTCCGCCCAGGCCGGCCCCCGGCCCGTCCTCATCCGCATCGAAACCCGCGCGGGCCACGGCGCCGGCAAACCGACGTCGAAACAGATCGCGGAGGCTGCGGACAGGTGGGCGTTTCTGGCGAACGAACTGCGCGTGCGGCTCCCGCGCGGCTACGGGCAGTAGCCGGGGCACATTTCGAATTTCAAATCTCAAATCTCAAATCTCAAATTTGAGATTTGAAATTCAAGGGTCACTTCATCCAGCCGATCTGCTGGAAGAGGTAGACGAGGCCGAAGGCGACTCCCATGGTGGCGGGGATGGTCATGATCCAGGCCCAGACGATGCGCTCGACGACCTTGAGTTTGAGGGCGCTGAAGCGTTTGGCGCAGCCCACGCCCATGATCGAGGTGCTGATGGCAGGAAGACGTCCATACAGGCTTCAGGCGTTCTTGAAAATGACGTGGGAAATGACGTTGCCCGCATCGCGGCACCGGTCGACCACCTTCTCGTTCAACGAATACAGGTCCCGCAGAATCACCGCCTTGAGCGGCGGAAACCCGGGCTGGTAAAACGGCCGCATCATCTCCAGCAGCAGGTCGTCGGCATCGGACTCCAGCTTCTGGAGCTGGCTCTGGAACTCTCGAATCCCCTCCAGGTCGCGCCCGCTGCCGAGGGCCTGCACCATGCGCAACACCAAATCGACGGACGCTTCCATCAGCTTGAGCTGGGGGCCGAAGTCCACGTCCTGCAACTGCGCGCACGTCACCAGGTAGCGCTCGGCGAATTTCTCGACCGTTTTGGGGATCTTGTAAAGCGCGCGGGCCAAGTGCTCGAGGTCCTCGCGCTCCATCGGCGTGACGAACGTGGTGATGAGCTTCTCGGAGATCTCGTCAGTGACGCGCTTTTCCTTGCTGCGGGAGGCGGCAAACTCGTAGAGCGTGCGTGACCCGGGCGGAAGGTCGAAAAGGCGCTTGAGCGCCGCCACCGCCTCGCAACCCTCCCGGGCGCTGATTTCCAGCAGACGGCAGAATTCGTCCTCGTGTCCCAGGATGCGCTGGAAGGAGATCATGGCGGCGGTTCAGGCGTTTTTCAGGACGATGTGCGACACGATGTTCCCGGTGTCGCGACAGCGGTCGATGACTTTTTCCAGCAATTCGTAGAGGTCTTTCATGGCCATGACCTTGGTGGCGTCGTGGCGCCCGCTGTAAAGTTCGCGCAGGGTGTCGAGCACGAGGTTGTCGGCTTCGCCCTCGACCCGCTGGAGCTGGTTGTTGAGGGCTTTGGCCTGGTCGAGCTGCCCGGAACCGATGTGTCGCAGCAGTTTGACGAGGTCCACGACGCGCTGAGTGGCGGCATCCAGCAGGGCGATGTGTTTCGAAAAATCCACGTTGCGCACCACTCCGGCGCTGATGATGAACCGCTCGGCGATCTTCTCGACGGTTTTGGGGATCTTGTAGAGCGCGGCGCTCAGCAGTTCGATGTCCTCCCGCTCCAACTGCGTCACAAACGTGTGCACCAGCCCCCGGTCGATCTTGTCCGTGATCGCCTTGTTGGTTTCCTTGGACTGGTGGAATTGCTCCAGGCTGGGCATGTGGTCTGGGGTCGACAGCACCCCGTTCAACACTTGGACGCTGCGCCGAGCCTCCTCGGCACTGGCCTCCAGGAGCGTGAAGAACTTGTCGTCCTTCCCAAAGATCTTTTGCAGGGAAATCATAGCAACCCCGATGTCACCCAAACGTTGCAGAACTGTAAAGCCGATTCTTCGGCGGCATGTCCCTGTCCGATTCCCGAACCCGGCCCGCGAAGGCCGCCCCGGCGCGGCGCCGGCGGGTGAAGACGCTTGTTGGACCGCAACTTACGGCTGTCGATGCCGGGCGATCTCGGCGCGGCCCATGTGAACGGCCGCGTAAATCCTGTCGTATTCGTCCGTGGTGATCAACGATTGCCGCCGCAGTTCCTCCAGCTCCACCAGGCGCTCCTCGAGCGTCCGCAACGCATGGTTGCGGAACCCCTTGCGGTAGCCCCAAACGACGTAGCCCCAGGCCGCAATCGATGCGCCGCCAACCATTGCCAGCGTGAAATCCGCCACGACGCCCTGCACCAGGATGAACACCCCGACCAGCGTCACCAGCAACAACAACACCCCGATCACCCCAAACGTCAACAGCGTGCTGCCGCGGCAGACCGGCCCGTGCGCCAACTCCTCAATCACCGCCGTCCGCAGCTTCCCATACTCCTCCTCCGAATACACCGTGCCCCGGTCCTCCTCCAGCAAACGCAACACCGCCGACGGCGAATCGTCCGCCTCCAGCGGGTTTCCGGGTTTCACGTCGGTTGCGCTCATCTCGGTCCGGCATCCTCACACGCGGCGCCCCTGCCCCCTGCTCCACGCCGGCGGCCCGTCCGCCCGCGAATCGTCCCGGGGCCGGCGCGTTCAGTGCGCCCAGCCGCAAAGCTGCAGTCCGCGCATGATGCCATAGGCCAGCAATGCCGTGGCGGGCAGGGTGAACACCCATGCCCATAGAATGCGCTCCACCACGCCCAGCCGCAAGGCGCTAAACCGCTTGGCACAGCCCACCCCCATGATGGACGTGGTGATCGCGTGGGTGGTCGACACGGGCATCCCAAACCACGCGGCGGTGTAAAGCACACTCGCGGCGGTGGTTTCCGCCGCAAACCCGTGCACGGGCTGAAGCTTGACCATCTTGTGGCCCAACGTCTTAATGATCCGCCATCCCCCCCCCGCCGTGCCCGCGGCCATCGTCAGCGCACACACCACCTTGATCCAAACCTTGATGCCCTCGCTGTTCGCTGCCGCCTTGAAATACCTCGCCGCTCGAACCGGGTCCGCCGCAACCCCCCTGCCCGCCTGGTGCATCACGCCCAGGTTGAACCACGCCTCCGGCAGCTTGCGATAGGCCGCCTTCCCGAATAACGCCACCGCCCGCGCCTCGTCCCGCGGCACCCCGCGCCCCTGCGCGTAAAGCACTCCCAAAGCCACCTGCGCGCTCGCATTGTTCGCCTCCGCCCGCGGCTGGAGAAACGCCGCCAACTCCGCGTCGGTCCCGGGACTGCCCGGGACCTGCTTCGTCATCAATACAAACCGCTCAGGCACCGCGTTCGTCGCAGCCGCCGCCTCGAGCACCTCCGCCCGGGCCGGGTCGGCCCGGACCACCCCGCGGCCTTCGGCCAGCAGGCGCGCGTACTGCGTCATGGCGGCGGGAATGCCTTTCTCGGCCGCGGCGCCCAGGTATTTCGCCGCCAACTCGTCGCTTCGAGGCACGTGCTCCCCACGCTGGTAGAGGTCGCCCAACAGGGCGGCGGCTTCAGCGTTCCTGCCTTTCACGGCGCGCTCCAGCAGGTGCACGGCCTTGCGGGGGCTGCGCCGGACGCCTTCACCCCGGAAATGCAGCTCGGCCAGCCGCGTTTCGGCGGCATAGACCGCGGGGCCTGTCTCCGGCACATACAGCCAGCGCAACCAGGCGGGGATGTTGTCGAACATGCCCGACGCGGTGGCGCCGGCCAGGGTCAGGGCGATGATGCCCATGGTTTTCTGGGCGTCGTTTGTGCCGTGACTGAATCCCATGTAGGCGGCGCTGAGGATCTGGATGCGGCCGAAGATGCGGGTGACCCACAGGGGCTTGACACGCAGCAGCAGCAGATACATCAGGGACATCAGCAGCATGCCGATGACAAAGCCGCACAACGGCGACGTGAACATGGGGATGATCACCTTGTAGAGCACGCCCTTGTGCTCCCACCAGTGCTCGCCCGTGGTCTCGGCCCAGATGATCGCCTTCCACAGGTCCGACGCGCCCATGCCCTGGGCCGTCGCCACCGCCGCCCCGCACAGGCCGCCCACGATGCCGTGCGTCGAACTGCTCGGCAGCCCGAAATACCACGTCAGCAGGTTCCAAAGAATGCCCCCCAGCATCGCGCTCATGATCGTGTAGGAACTGACGAACTTGGCGTCCACGAGCCCCGACGAGACGGTTTTGGCCACCGCGAAGCCTGCCAGTGCCCCGATCAGGTTCGTCACGGCCGCCATGCCAATGGCCTGGCGTGGCGTCAGCACCTTGGTGGACACCACCGTCGCGATCGAGTTGGCAGTGTCATGAAACCCGTTGATATACTCAAATACCAGCGCGATCAGGATGACGGCGATGACCAGTTCCATATCGTGATCTGAAAGTCTGTCACACGACTGTCACCTTGCGGCAAAGGTTTTTTTGTTACATCTGGGTTACAAAAAGGTGTCCGTACCGTGACAAACCCCCGCGGGGCCGGCAGACCAAAGAAGACGTTGACGCCGGCGCGCCGGCCCCTCATGCTGCCGCCCATACAGGCTGTGGTGTTGCGGAAAAGTCACCGCGTCGTCATATGTTCGTAACCCGCGCCTGGGAAACATCAGCCCGTGGACCCTATGCCAACGCATTATGAAGCCTCGATGCAGCGCGACCTGGACCGCATCCGCGCCCGGCTCACGGCCATGGGCGCCCTTTGCGGCCAGGCCGTGGCGAACTGCGTCAAGGCCCTCACCGAGCGCAACCGCCAGCTGGCCTACGCCGTCATCATCCGCGACCAATACATCGACGCGATCGAAAAGGAAATCGACCGCCTCTGTCTCGAATTCCTCGTCCGCCAGCAGCCCGTCGCCACCACCCTCCGCTTCGCCTACAGCACCATCCGCGTCAACCTCGAACTCGAACGAATCGGCGATTACTCCGAGAGCGTCGCCCGCCAGACCCTCAAGCTGATTCCCCTCGACGTGCCCATCCCCCACCCCCGCTACCTGGAGATCGCGGAGTTGTCGCTGGCCATGCTGCGCGACGCCGTCAAGGCGTTCGTCGACCGCGACGCCTCCCTCGCCCAGCAGACCATCCAGACCGAGGACGCCGTCGACCAGCTCAAGAGCAACCTGAACAAGGACCTCGTCAGGCTGTTCAAGGAGCAGAGAATCACGTTCGATGTCCTCAACCCCCTCATGATGATCACGCGCCACCTCGAGCGCGTGTCCGATCAGGCCCGCAATATCTGCGTCGAAACCCTTTACGTGTGCGCCGGCGAGGCGGCCAGGCACCCGGATGCCGACGTGATCCGGGTGCTCTTCGTCGACGAACACAACGCCTGCCGCAGCCAGATGGCCGAGGCCATCGCCACTCAGCTCAACCTGCCGCGGTTCGTCTTCGCCAGCGCCGGGCGCGATCCCCAGCCCATCGAGACCGCCACCCGGGAGTTCATGCGCACCAAGGGCATCGACCTGAGCCGCACCACCGCCAAGGCCATCAACCAGGTCCCCAACCTCGACCACTACCACGTGGTCGTCCTCCTGGCCAAGGAAGCCAAAACCGCCTTCCCGTCGAATGCGCGCAACCTGACCTTCCTCGATTGGGCCATCGCGGACCCGTCCAAGACCCCGGGCACTCCGGATCAGGTCAGGGCCGCATACGAGCAGGCCTACGACTTCATCCACGCCCACCTCCGGGATCTGGTGGGCGCCATTCTGGGAAACGACAAGGACCAACCCCCCGCAGCCAAACCATAAAGCCATGACCACCACTCCATACCTACACCGGATCCTCCGCCTGACGGGCACGACGGCCGTGCTCGCCACCGCCCTTTGCCTCTCCGGCTGCGGCCGCGGCGAAGGCAAGGACGAAATCATCCGCGTCAGCCGCCAATCCAGCTCAGGCACCTACGAGTTCTTCCGCGAACACGTCCTCAATAAGAAGGACTTCAAACTCGGGTCGCGCGACATGAACGGCTCCAAGGAAGTCGTGGAACTCATCGCCAACACCCCGGGCGCTATCGGCTACAGCGGCATGGGCTATCACGAACCCGGCAGAGTCAAAATGCTGCCCGTCGCCCTCAAGGCGGGCGCCCCCCCGGTCGAGCCGACGGTGGTCAACACGCTGAACAAGTCCTACCCGATCGCCCGTTCCCTGTTGATCTACACCCTCGGAGAACCCGAGGGCGAGGTGAAGCGATACATCGACTGGACCCTGTCGGATGCGGGACAGAAGATCGTGGAAACCAGCGGGTATGTGCCGCTGCAGCCCAATGAGCACAGGAAATTCGACGCGCCCGCCGCGTCCACAGGTCCCAAGGTCACCCTCCAAGTCAAGGGCTCGGACACCATGGTCAACGTCGCCCAAGCCTGGGCTGAAGCCTACAAGAAAGTCGCCCCCCACGTCGATGTGGAGGTCTCCGGCGGCGGTTCGGGCCAGGGCATCGCCGCGCTCATCAAGGGCACGATTCACATCTGCAATGCCAGCCGCAACATGAAAGCCGGCGAGATCGAGCAGGCCAAGAAAAACACCGGCAAAACGCCCAAGGAGATCGTGGTGGGCTACGACGCGCTGGCGATTTACGTCCACAAGGACAACCCGATCCAAAGCATCACCCTGGAACAACTGGCCGGCATCTTCGCCGAAGACGGCACCCTCACCAAGTGGTCGCAACTGGCTGCCCCGGCCCCGTAGCCGCTCCCCCGCACGAGCCCCTCGCACAAGCCTGTCGTGAGCGCGCGTCCCAAGCCCGGTCCGGCCCCAGCCCGCCCCCAGGAGCCGTCCCCGCCAGCCCCCGAAGCCTACAGCTTCGCCGTGCGCAGCGCCCGCCGTCCCGCGTGGTCCGTCTGGGGCGAACGGGCGCTCGAGGGCGCCATTTATTTGTGCGGCATCAGCGCCATCATTTTCGTGCTGAGCATCTTCTTCTTCGTGTTCAAGGAGGCGGCGCCGGTGCTGGTCGGCGGAGAATTCAGCCTCACCGAGTTTCTTTTCAGCCCGGAATGGTATCCGACATCCGAGGAGAACAAGCGTTACGGGGTTCTCGCGATGCTGGCCGGCACGTTCAGCGTCACCGCCCTGGCCATGGTCCTCGCCGTCCCCTTCGGCCTGGGCGCGGCCATCTACATCTCCGAGTTTTGCGGGTCGAAGCTCAAGGAGACGCTGAAGATCGTGATTGAATTGCTGGCGGCGATTCCCAGTGTGGTCTGGGGGTTCGTCGGGCTGACGGTGATGAGCAAGCTGATCGTCACCTACACGGGGGCGCCGGTGGGCGTGAACATCCTCAACGGCGGGCTGATCCTGGCGCTGATGAGCGTTCCCATCATCGTCTCGATTGGGGAGGATTCCCTCAAGGCGGTGCCCGACTCCTACCGCGAGGCCGGCGTCGCTCTCGGCGCCACGAAATGGCAGCTGGTCCGGCGCGTGCTTCTGCCGGCCGCCAAGAACGGGTTGCTGGCCGCGGTGCTGCTCGGCGTCGGACGTGGCGTGGGCGAAACGATGGCGGTGTTGATGGCCACGGGGCACGCCGTGCAGATTCCCCACGGCATTCTTGATTCGGTGCGCACGCTGACGGCGAACATCGCCGCCGAGCTTGGAGAGGCGCCGGCCGGGTCGGACCATTACCGGGTCCTGTTCCTGACCGGCGTGCTGCTGTTCTCGCTCACCTTTGTGGTCAACCTCGGCGCCGACCTGGTCGTCCGCGGCATTCGCAAGAAATGAAACCCGACACGCCCGCCCTGTTCACCGAAACGGCCCTGGTTCGCCGCAAATACCGGCAGGAAACGGTCGCCAAGTGGGTGTTTTTTGTCATGGCGGCCGCCATGATTATTCCCCTGCTGCTCATTGTGGGCTACCTGATGGTCAAGGCCGCGCCGTCCCTCACCCTCGGGTTTCTGCTGGACGTGCCGGTTCGGGGGATGACCGAGGGCGGCATTTGGCCGGCGTTCGTGGGCACCATTTACCTGGTGTTTATCTCCCTGGCGATCTCCGCGCCCATTGGCATTCTGGCGGCGGTTTACCTCAACGAATACGCCCGCGACAACTGGTTCAACCGCGTCATCAACCTCGCCGTCATCAACCTCGCCGGCGTCCCGAGCATCGTCCACGCGCTGTTCGGCCTGGGCGCGTTCGTGTATGCCGCCCGGTTCGGCTACTCGATCCTTTCGGCCTCGCTCACCCTGGCGATCATGACGCTGCCGGTCATCGTCGCCAGCACGCGCGAGGCGCTGGCCAGCGTGCCACGCAGCTTCCGCGAAGCCTGCTGGAACGTCGGCGCCACCCGCTGGCAAACCATCCGCGCCGTCGTGCTCCCCAATTCCATCAGCGGCATCCTGACCGGCGTGATCCTGCAGGTCAGCCGCGCCGCGGGCGAGACGGCTCCGATCATGTTCACCGGGGCGGTGTTCTACAAGGCGATCGAGAAGGGCGACCTTTTCGCCTACGGCCTCCACGAGCAGTGCATGGCCCTGTCCATGCACCTTTACACCATCTCCACCCAGGTGCCCGGCGTCAAGGAATCCATCCCCTACGCCACCGCCGTCGTGCTGCTCGGCTCCGTCCTGCTCGTCAACGCCGCCGCCATCGCCCTCCGGGTCTACATGCGATCGCGAACCAAATGGTGAGCCCGCCCATGACCCGCCCCAAACACGTCGAGGTCCGGGACCTGCGCCTGGCCTATGGCACCAAGGAGGTCATCCACGGCATCACCTTCGACATCCATCGCCACGAAATCCTCGGCGTCATCGGCCCGGCCCAATCCGGCAAGACCTCCCTGCTGCGATGCCTCAACCGCACCATCGACTTCACCCCCGAAGCCCATGTCTCCGGCATCGTCAAGGTCGACGGCGAGGAGGTCCGGCGGACCCGCGACGTCTACGGCCTGCGGCGCAAAATCGGGATGGTGGCCCCCCTGCCCGTCGGCCTGCCCATCAGCATCTACGACAACGTCGCGTTCGCCCCGCGCTGCGCCGGCATGAGCCGCAAGGCCGACTTGGACGCCATTGTCGAACAATGCCTCCGCCAGGCCGCCCTTTGGGAGGAAGTCAAAGACCGCCTCAGCAGCCTCGGCACCAAACTCTCCGGCGGCCAGCAACAGCGCCTCACCATCGCCCGCGCCCTGTCCCATCAGCCTGAAATCCTCTGCCTCGACGAATTCTCCATCGCGATCGACCCCGTGACCACCATGCGGATCGAGGATGTCCTCAAGGAACTCCGCTCCCACATGACCGTCATCCTCGTCACCAACCTCACCCAGCAGGCCCGCCGCCTCGCCGACCGCACCATGTTCCTCTGGAACGGCGATATCATCGAACTCGACAGCAATGCCGTCATCTTCTCGGACACCCCCAAAGACCGGCGAACCCACGACTACGTGAACGGGATTTTCGGATGAGCGACCCGGTGCCCTACGCCATCACCACCCAGGACCTGAACCTCTGGTATGCCAGGTTCCAGGCCCTCATCCGCGTCACCACCCGCATCAAACACGGCCTCATCACCTCCCTCATCGGCCCCTCCGGCTGCGGCAAAACCACCCTGCTGCGCTGCTTCAACCGCGTCAACGAGCGCTACGGCTACGTCACCACCACCGGCGAAATCAAACTCCATGGCAAAAACATCTACGACCCCGACGTCTCCCTCGTCGAATTGCGCAAATCCGTCGGCATGGTCTTCCAACGCCCCAACCCCCTCCCCATCTCCGTCTACGAAAACGTCGTCTTCGGCATGCGCATCCACCACGCCCGAGCCCAGCTGAGCCGCGCCCGGCTCGACGAGGCGGTCGAGAAGGCGCTCACCGAAGTCGGCCTGTGGAACGACCTCAAGGACCGGCTCGGCATGAAAGCCACCGGTCTGCTCCTCGAACAGCAACAGAAACTCTGCATCGCCCGCCTCCTGCCCCTCAAACCCGAGATCATCCTCATGGACGAACCCTGCTCCGCCCTCGACGTCGAAGGCACCCGCGCCATCGAGGAGCTCATGTTCGCCATGAAAGGCCGCTACACCATCGTCATCGTCACCCATAACATGGCCCAGGCCCGCCGCGCCAGCGACGAATGCATCTTCATGCTCATGGGCGAACTCATCGAACACAACCGCACTGAGGAGCTCTTCCTCAACCCCCATAACCCCAAAACCGCCGAATACATCGAGGGACGCTACGGCTGAGAGAACGGCTTGGAACCCGCCGCGCAGCGGCGGCCCGGAATCCTCGACGTTTCCGCCGCCGGCAAACGTCGATCGGTTGACCAGGCATCCGAAAAGCCGGGGATTCCAGCGGCGCCGCACTTCCCCCTTCCTTCCCCCGCCCCTTGCCCTATACTGTCCGCGATGAACCACGTGGGCATCGGCTATGACGTGCACGCGCTGGTCGAGGGACGCAAACTCATCCTCGGCGGCGTCGACATTCCGCACCCCAAGGGCCTCGACGGGCATTCGGACGCGGACGCCCTCATGCACGCCCTCTGCGACGCCGTGCTCGGCGCCCTGGGCGAGGGCGACATCGGCCACTTCTTCCCCAACACCGACCCCCGCTGGGAGAACGCCCCCAGCCGCCTGTTTCTCGAGGAGACAGCCCGACAGGTCGCCTCCCGCCACGGCCGCCTCGTCAACGTCGACGCCACCGTCATCGCCCAACAACCCAGACTCGCCCCCCACCTCGACGCCATGAAGCGCAATATCGCCGCCGCCCTCCGCCTCGACCCGCGCCGCGTCGGCATCAAGGCCACCACCAACGAACACCTCGGATTCGCCGGACGCGAAGAGGGCATCGCCGCCATCGCCGTCGCCAGCGTCGACCTGCCCGGCTGAAGGAGCCGCCCATGCCCAAAGCCGAGATCGGCTGGACCCGCCGCGACGCACACGGCCAGCGGTGCGATGTCTACGCGCAGCGCGTCGGCCGAGAGTGGCGCTTCTTTGTGCGCGCCCGGCGCTATGACACCTGGCAGCCGATCGCCGAAGCCCCGCTGGAGGACTGGCGCGAGCTGCTCGACGCCGTCCGCCGCCGTGCTCAGCGCCGGCGCTCCCCGCCCGAGGAAATCGCCCGCGTCGAACAGGCTATCCGCGACCGCTTCCCCGAAGCGGACCTGTAGCGAGCGCCCATCTCCGCCGTGACGGCGGGGCTTCCTTGGGACAGAAACTGGGACGAACATCGAACGCCGAACACCGAACATCCAACATCGCGCACGCCATGCGCCGGGGCCAATGGGCAACCAGTGAATTGTGCCGTGTCGTGTCTGGCGTTGAGCGTTGAGCGTTGAGCGTTGAGCGTTGAGCGTTGAGCGTTGAGCGTTGAGCGTTGAGCGTTGAGCGTTGAGCGTT
>JAFGQR010000032.1 GCA_016935555.1 Verrucomicrobiota bacterium | reverse complement strand
CTCAGTCGGCCCATAGAGCGCTGGGCGGCCCGCCCTCCCGGGCGGGTGCATTGCTCACCAGGAACCTGGTGAGCAATGCAGGTTAGTCGCCGCCGCCGCCAATCGTGCTTGCGCCGGTGCCGCGGCCGCGGCAAGGTGGCCCCGCGCGCAGCGCTCAATGTCATGAAAGCCCGATCCACCCGCCGCCGCCCCATCCGGCCCGCCGCCGCCCGCCAGCCGCTCCGAACGCCCGCGCGCCGGGCGGCGCCCCACGCCGATGCATGACCCGTCCCCCAACGACGCCCGGGCCACGGGAAGACCGTCCATGCCGCGCGCCCGGCCCTGGCGGCGGCCCGGACGCCCCGCTCCATGAGCATCTCCGTCTCGATCGTCGAAGACAGCACCCAGGTCCGCACCACGCTGGCGCGGCTCATCAGCCGCGCCGACGGATTCACCTGCCTGAGCGCCCACGCCAACGCCGAAGCGGCCCTCGAAGCCCTGCCCAAGGAACGGCCCGACGTCGTGCTCATGGACATCCATCTCCCGGGCATGAACGGCGTCGAGTGCGTCCGGCACCTCAAACAGGTCGCCCCCGAAATCCAGATCATCATGCTGACGGTGTATGAGGACACGGACAACATCTTCAGCGCGCTGGCGGCCGGCGCTTCGGGTTACCTGCTGAAGCGCACTTCGCGCGACGAGCTGCTGGAGGCCATCCGCGAGGTCCAAGCCGGGGGCTCGCCGATGACCACGCACATTGCCCGCAAGGTGGTCCAATCCTTCCAGCGGGCCGGCGCCTCGCCCAAACCCGCCGAGAACCTGTCTCCGCGCGAACAGGAGGTGCTCGATTGCCTCAGCCAGGGCTTCCTCTACAAGGAAATCGCCGACAAACTCGGCATCAGCTACGAAACCGTCCATACCTACATCCGCCGCATCTACGAAAAACTCCAGGTCCGAACCCGCACCGAGGCCGTCGCCAAGTTTCTGCGCCGCTGACGCCCCCATGCAACCCCTGACCCGCCTGATCACGGCCGCCGACCCCGCCCTGCGCCACCAGTCCCTCGACGACCTGTGCCGGGACGCAACGCTCGACGAGCTGCGGCGCGAATGCGCCGCCCTGGACGCCTTTCGCCGGGAGCGGGACAACCTGTATGAGCGGGTGCGGGCGCTGTTTTTCCTGTATGCGATTCACCGGTTTCATTTGCCCCTGAAACTCGAGACGGCGGCGGGCGGGGCCGGGGGCGGGCTGATTCCGTTCCGGGGTTACGAGCACTTGTTGGAGCGGCGTTTCGAGGAGGCCATCGACAGCTTCCTGGCCGCGCAAGCCGCGCACGGGTGCAGCGACGGCATCTCGAGCGCGCTGGCGGCGGCGTATCAGCGCCTGGGCTTTCAGACGCTTGCGGACCAGGTGCGGCGCAGCGTGCGTTCGGTGGCCGGCAACCAGTGGATGTTCCGGATGGGGCATCCGGCCGACCAGCCGTTGCGGCTGCGACCCGAGCTGCTCGAGCCGGACGCGGACGGGACCTATCCGATTCTGCGGGAGCGCACCCCGGTGCGAATGGATCTGACGCATTGCGGGTGGAGCGACATTTTCTTCCTGGGGATGGATTTCCCCGAGGGGGCGAAGGTGCTGAACGTGTCGATCGACCTGGGCGTGCACGGGCGCGACCGGGAGCCGCGTCCGCCGGTGGAGGCGTATGTGCGGGTGATCGAGGAGCCGTTGCTGCGGCTGACCAGTGTGGATCTGAACTGCACCGCGGACCTGGAGCATCTGGCGGAGGTGTTTGATTTCGCCCGGGATTACCTGGGCCTGCTGAAGGCGGCGGTGATCGCCTCGGGCCTCGTGCCGCCCGGCATTGAGGGTTCCGGCCAGAGCCTGGCGGAACTCTTGGCCCGCCTTGCCGGCCCGGGCCGGGGCCTCGAGCTGGTCAGCCGCGTCCATGACATCCCGAAAGGTTCGCGCCTGGCGGTGTCCACGAGCCTCCTGGCGGCCCTGGTCGCCGTGTGCATGCGGGCCACGGGCCAGACGCAGGCCATCCACGGTCCCCTGCGCGAGGACGAACGCCGCCTGGTGCTGGCCCGCGCGCTCCTCGGCGAATGGCTCAGCGGCTCCGGCGGCGGCTGGCAGGACTCGGGCGGCGTGTGGCCCGGCGTGAAACTCATCGAAGGCGCCCTGGCCCGGGACGGCGACCCCGAATGGGGCGTCAGCCGGGGCCGGCTGATGCCAACGCACCGGCTGCTGGACGCCTCCGACGCCTCGCCGCAAACCCGGCGCGCCCTCCAGGACAGCCTCGTCCTGGTCCACGGCGGCATGGCGCAAAACGTGGGGCCCATCCTCGAAATGGTCACCGAAAAATACCTGCTCCGATCCGCGCCGGAGTGGCGCGCCCGCCTGAGCATGTTGGGCATCCTGGACGAAATCCTCGCCGCCCTGCGCGCCGGGAACATCCGCGCGATCGGCAACGCCACCACGCGGAATTTTTTCGGCCCCCTCCAAACCATCATTCCCTGGGCGAGCAACTGTTTCACCGAAACGCTCATCGGCCGGGTCCGCGCCGGGCTGGGGGACGCGTTCTGGGGGTTTTGGATGCTGGGTGGCATGTCGGGGGGCGGGATGGGGTTCATCGTGGACCCAGGCCGGAAGGCCGAGACGCAAGAGCGTCTGCAGGCGATCATGTCGGCCCTCAAACAGGACCTGCAACACGCGCTGCCGTTTGCGATGGAACCCGTCGTGTACGATTTTGCCGTCAACGACCAGGGCACGTCCGCCAACCTGCTTTCCGGCAGCGCCGCCCTGATGCCGCCCGGCTATTACACCCTCACCGTGCCCGCCCTCCTGCGCCAGGAACGACACCGCCTGCCGCCCGCCCGCCGCGCCGAACTCGACAAGTTCGGGGCCGCCTGCCGCGCCCAGCGCGGCCTGAGCGGCATGGTTCAAACCTTGTTCGACGCGATGCTGCCCCGGGGACAGGCGGAATCCGCCGGAGACCAGCCGCTTGATCGGCTGCTCCACGCCCACGGGTTCGACCCCCTCCAGCACGAACAAATCCGGGCCGACCTGAAGGCCGGCCGGATCGGCCTGGCCCAGAACCGCCTGCCCGCCAGCGCCACCCTCACCGACGCGCGTCCCGAGGACGTGCAGGACGCGGCCGACGCCCCGGCACTGCGGGAGCGGGGATGGGCGAGTTTGCGGGCCGGCGAGGTGGCGGTGGTCACCCTGGCCGCCGGCGCCGGCAGCCGCTGGACGCAGGGCGCGGGCGTGGTGAAGGCGCTGCATCCCTTCTGCCGGCTGGGCGGCAGGCACCGGACCTTCCTCGAAATCCACCTCGCCAAAAGCCGCCGCGTCTCGCGCGAGGCGGGGGCGGACCTTCCGCACATCTTCACCACGAGCTATCTCACCCACCAGCCCATCGCCGACTTTCTGGCGCGGGAACATGACTACGGTTACGCCGGCATGCTCCACCTGTCCCCCGGCAAAGCCGTCGGACTGCGCCTCGTGCCCATGGTCCGCGATTTGCGGTTTGCCTGGGAGGAGATGCCCCAGCAACGGCTCGACGAACAGGCCCAGAAGGTCCGCGACAGCTTGCGTCACGCCCTGATCCGATGGGCCGAGGCGGCCGGCGAAGGCGCCGACTACACGGACAACCTGCCGCTGCAGTGCCTGCATCCGGTCGGGCACTGGTATGAGGTGCCGAATCTGTTCCGCAACGGCGTGCTAACCGCGCTGCTCGCCAAACGCCCGCAGCTGCGCCACCTCATGCTGCACAACATCGACACCCTGGGCGCCGACGTCGATCCCGCCGTGCTGGGACGACACATCGCCAGCGGCGCCGCGCTCAGCTTCGAGGTCATCTCCCGGCGCCTCGACGACCGTGGCGGCGGCCTGGCGCGCGTCAACGGCCGCGTGCGCCTGGTCGAGGGCTTGGCCCTGCCTCGGGAGGAACTCGAATTCGAACTGAGCTATTACAACTCCAACACCTGCTGGATCGACCTCCACCGCCTCTTCGCCGTCCTCGGTCTTTCCCGCGCCGACTTGGACGACGACTCCAGGGTGGTTGGCGCCATCCGGAGCCTGGCCTCCCAAATGCCCACCTACGTCACGCTCAAGGACGTCAAGAAACGCTGGGGCCATGGCCACGAGGACGTCTTCCCCGTCACCCAGTTCGAAAAACTCTGGGGCGACATGACCGCGTTGCCCGATCTGGAGTCGCGCTTCATCCGAGTCTCCCGATGGCGCGGGCAACAGCTCAAGGACCAGGCCCAGCTCGATGGCTGGCTGCGCGACGGCTCCGCCGCCCACGTCGAACGGCTGTGCCTATGGGAGTAACGCACGCAAGGCCGCAGGCGCCCGAAGGCGGCCTCTCCAGCACCGGCGCGCCCCCGCCAGTGGCCCCCTTCTCCCGGGTGGCGCCAAGCCTCCGCGATTTTGCTTTTCATCGGCCGGCATTCCGGGTAGCCAAGCCGCAACTTCAAATGAACCGTTGACAATCTATGGATGCGCGTTTTCACGCCGGGCGGGCTGCCCAAGGGCTCATCGCCCTCGCGCTGCTAGGCCTCCCCAATGCCGTTTCGGCGTCCGGCGCGACGGCGGCGGCGGACGGGAATGGGGAATCGACCGTGGAGACGCTGGTGGCGGAGGCGCTGGCGTCGAATCCCGAACTGCAATATTACCAGGCGGAACTGGCCGCCGCGCGGGCGGGCCGGCGGATCTCGGGGGCGTGGGCCAATCCGGAGGCGGAGGTGCAGATGGGCTACAAGCGTTCCGAGGACCGGGGGAGCGGGCACCTGCTGGGCGACGGGGCGGCGTGGTCGGTGACGGTGTCGCAGACGTTTGACTTTCCCGGACGGCTGTCCCTTCGCAAGGCAATCGCAAACCGTCAGATGGAAATCGCCACGCTCGGCCTGGAGCAGTTTCGCGCGGCGCTCGCCGCCCGCGTCCGGCAGCAGACGTGGCGGGCGCGTGTCGCGCAGGATCTGGCGCAGGCGACCCGGGAGGTGCGCGACCGCCTCCAGGAACTGGCGCTGGTGCTCGTGCAGCGCGATCCCGCCGGCGTGACGCCCCTGCTCGAGGCGCGTGTCATCGAAGCCAACGTGATCACCTGGCAGCGGCGCGTGACGCAAGCCGAGACGGCCCTGCAAACCGCGCGGCTCGAGTTGAACCTGCTGCTCGGGCGCGCCCCCCAGGCGCCCCTGCGGGTCGCCCCCACGACGTTCCCATTCCCCGCCCCTCCGGCCCTGGAGGATCTCCTCGCCCTGGCCCGCACCAACAATTTCGATTTGCGCCTCAGACAGGCGGAACTCGAGCAGCAGGGCTTCCAGGTGCGCCTGGCCCAACGGGAGCGGTGGCCGGCGGTGACCTTGAGTCCCTACTATTCCAGCGAACGCGCCGCGGACCAGGAGACCACGGTGGGCCTGGGACTTTCCCTGCCCTTGCCCCTGTGGAACCGCAAGCAGGGCGAGACCGACCAGGCCCGCGCCCGCTTGCTGCAGGCCGAGACGCTGATGCGCGTGAGCCAGCGCCAGGTGGAACAGCAGGTGACGACGCACGCGCTGGCCTACGCGACGCAGCGGGCCGAAATGGCCCGGTGGCGCCCCGACGCCGCGGGGCAGTTGCGCGAGGCCGCCGAGTTGGGCGACCGCCATTACCGCCTGGGCGCCCTGCCGGTCGGCACCTACCTGGAACTGCAGAAACAGTATCTCGAGGCCACCGAGGCGCTGCTTCACACCCAGGCCGATGCCCTCGAAGCCTGGCAGCAACTCGAACTGCTCGCCGGCCGGCCCCTCGCCGCCATCCCACCCAATCCAAACGCCACCCCCAGCCCGCCCCCGGGTTCGCACGACACCCAACGCCCGACACCATGAATGCCCCCGTCCCCCGGGACATCCTGTCGGCAGAAACACACGGACGCGCCGCCCCCAAGGCGCCCCCCAAACAGCCATCCGCGCGCCGTTCCCGCAGCGCCGCCATGGGCCCATCGTCTGATCTCACGTGCTGCCTTACCCGCTTTCGCGGAACTTGCGCCCCCCGCATCACTGGCCTCCCCGGCCCGCGCCGCGGTCCAGCCCGGCCCGGGATCTCCCCGGGGCGGCGGCGGTCGCGGAATACGCGCCGGGCGCCCTGGATGCCGGGGCTGATGCTGGCCATGATGCTGGCTGCGGGCTGCGGGGCGCCAAAGGACACCCCGGAGCCGGCCGAGGAGGCGGGCGAGGCGTCGGCGCTGTTCCACCCGGGCCGGGGCCTGCGTCTCACCCTTGAAAACCGGCAGGGTCTGGGGATTGAGACCGGGGGGGCATCGCCGCAAACGCTGCATCCGGTGGTGAACGGCACCGCGCAGGTGTTCGATCGCATCACCAACCGCGCGGGCATTCCCATCGCCCGGGCCAGCGTCTTGCTGCCTGCCGCTCCCCACGCGTTTCGCGCGGGCCAGCGCGTGTGGCTGGGTCCGCCCCGGAACTCGGGCCCGGCGGCGACCGGTGCGGTGACGCGTGTCGAGGCGACGCTGCGCCCTGCCCTGGACCAGGTGGAGGCGCTGTTTGAAACGCCCGATCCCTCCGGGTGCTTCCCGCCGGGCAGTTTCGTCCCCGCCCGGTTGCCGGTGGGCACCCGCGCGGTGCCGGTGGCGGTGCCGGCGGCGGCGGTGGTGAGGGCGGCCCTGGGGGACTTCGTGTATCGCGTCGAAGGCGACTACTTCAAGCGGGTGCCGGTGAGCGTCGGGGCGGAGGACGGGACGTGGGTGGAAATCACGCGCGGTCTGCTGGCTGGCGAGCGGCTGGCGACCGGGGGTGCGACGGCGTTGTGGTTGTTGGAGCTCAGCGAGGTGGGGGGGATGACGAACCTGGAGTAGTTTCATGATCGGACAGATCCTCGAGTTCTCCCTCCGGCAACGCGCGTTCATCCTGGTGTGCGCGGCGGGCCTGGTGGCCGCGGGCCTGTGGTCGGCGATCCATCTGCCCGTGGACGCGGTGCCGGACATCACCAACATCCAGGTCCAGATCAACACCGAGGTCGTCAACCTCGCGCCCGAGGAATCCGAGAAGCTGGTCACCTTCCCGGTGGAAACCGAGATGTCCGGCCTGGAGGGGCTCACGGAAATCCGGTCGCTCACCAAGTTCGGGTTGTCGCAGGTCACGCTGGTGTTCAAGGACGGCATGGACATTTACCGCGCGCGGCAGCTGGTGGCCGAACGGCTGCAGAACGTCCTGCCCGAATTGCCGCCGGGGTTGGCGCCGAAGCTGGCGCCCATCAGCACGGGGCTGGGGGAGATTTTCTATTACACGCTCGACTACGCGGCCGACGCGACGAACCGGCCCTCGACGCGGCTGGCGCAGCTGATGGAGCTGAAAACGCTGCAGGACTACGTGATCAAGCCCGCCTTGCGCAACACGCCGGGGGTGGCGGAGATCAACACGGCGGGGGGCTACGAGCGCCAATTCGTGGTGCAACCCAGGCCCAAGGACCTCCTGGCCGTCGGCCTGACGTTCTCCGACCTGGCCGGCCTGATCGCCCAAAACGTCGAAAACGCCGGCGGCGGCGTGATCCACCGCGCCGGCGAACAGATCATCGTCCGCACCGTGGGCCGAGTGCAGAGCGCCGAGGCGATCGCCCAACTGCCGGTCAAGTTCCGCGCCGGGCCGGCGCCGCTGCTGGTTCGGGACGTGGCCGACGTGGTGATCGGCACCCGGCTGCGATCCGGCGCGGCCACGGAGAACGGGGAGGAGACCGTGCTGGGCACGGTGATGATGCTGGTGGGGCAGAACAGCCGCACCGTGGCCAGGCGCGTGGAGCAGAGGATCCGCGAGTTGCGGGAGAAACTGCCGCCGGGAATCGAGATTCGGCCGGTGTATAGCCGCTCGGAGCTGGTGGACCGGACGATTCGCACGGTCGAACTGAACCTGTTCGAAGGCGCGGTGCTGGTGGTGGCCGTCCTGCTGGGCCTGCTGGGCAACTGGCGCGCCGCCCTGATCGTCGCCTCCGCCATCCCTCTGTCCTTCCTCTTCGCCATCACCGGCATGGTCCAAGGCCGCGTCTCGGGCAACCTCATGAGCCTCGGCGCGGTGGACTTCGGGCTGATCATCGACGGGGCGGTGGTCATGGTCGAGAACATCGTCCGGCAGCTCGCGCTCAAACAGCATCACCTCGGCAGCCGCCTCACCCTCGAAGACCGCCTCTACCGCCACCTCCGCCTCCCGCCGCCCGACCGCGGCCGGCGGCTGACCCCGCCGGAAATGCGGCAGACCGTTCTGGCGGCCAGCCGCCAGGTGGCCACGCCGATGGTTTTCGGCGTGCTGATCATCACGATTGTCTATGTGCCCCTGCTCGCGCTGACCGGCATCGAAGGGAAGATGTTCCGGCCCATGGCGTTCACGGTCATCCTGGCCCTCGTGGGCGCCCTGGGGCTGTCGCTGACCCTCATGCCCGTGCTGTGCTATTACCTGCTGCGCGTGCCCGTGCGCGAGGCCGACAACGTTATCGTCGCCGCCGTGAAACGGCTTTACCGCCCCACCCTCGAGCTCGCCATCCGGTGGCGATGGCTGACGGTCGGCGGGGCGGTGGTGTTGTTCGGGGTGTCGCTGGGGGTTTTCCTGCGTCTCGGCGCCGAGTTCATCCCCCAACTGGACGAGGGCTCCTACACCGTGATGGTCTATCGCACCGCCAGCACCGGCTTGCCGGCATCGCTCGCCATGGAACAACAAACCGAACGGCTCCTGCGGGAGCGGGTGCCGGAGATCACCCATGTGTTTTCCCGGATCGGGACGTCCGAAGTCGCCACCGACCCCATGCCTCCCAGTCAAAACGACCTCTACATCGCCTACCGGCCGCGCGCCGAATGGCGCCGGGAACACGGCCGCCCCATCACCAAGGAGCGCCTCGCCGAACTCATCACCGCCGAAGTCCGGCGGCACCTGCCCGGGCAGTCCTTCATGTTCGCCCAGCCCATCGAGATGCGCTTCAACGAGCTGCTCGAGGGAATCCGCTCCGACATCGCCGTGAAGATCTACGGCGATGATTACGACGTCCTGGAAACCCTGGGCGCAAAAATCAAGGACGTCCTCGGCACCGTCCCCGGCGCGGCCGATGTTGAGTTCGAAACCATGGGCCGCGTCCCGGTCATGGGCATCCGGCTGGACCGCGATGCCATGCGCCGCTACAACCTCCACGCCGCCCAAGTCAACGACGCCATCGCCACCGCCCTCGTCGGCCAGAACGTCGGCCTCATCTTCGAGGGCAACCGCCGCCATGACATCGTCGTCCGCCTGCCGGAAAGCCTGCGGGAGCGCCTGGAGGAAATCCGCGCCCTGCCGTTGCGAACGCACGAAGGCGGGATGGTCACCCTCGGCCAGGTAGCCCGCTTCGAGCTGGCCCCCCAGGTCGATCCCATCATCCGCGAATTCGGCCAGCGGCGCAGCGCCATCATGGTGAACCTCAGCGGGCGCGACGTCGAAAGCTTCGTGCGCGAAGCCCAGGCCAGGGTCCGCGCGGAGGTGCCCCTGCCGGAGGGCTACATGGTCGAATTTGGCGGCCAGTTCAAGAACCTGCAGGAAGCCCGCACCCGGCTGGCGGTGGTGGTGCCCGCCGCGTTGATCCTGATTTTCGTGCTGGTGTTTGCCGCGCTGGGCAGCCTGCGCCAGGCGCTGCTCGTCTACACCGGCATCCCCCTCGCCGTCACCGGCGGCGTCCTGGCCCTCGCCGCCCGCAGCATGCCCTTCAGCATCTCCGCAGCCGTGGGCTTCATCGCCCTGAGCGGCGTGGCCGTCCTCAACGGGCTCGTCCTGGTCAGTTGCTTCAACCAGCTCCGCGCCGAAGGCCGCCACGTGCGCGAAGCCGTCTTTGTCGGCGGCCTCACCCGCCTTCGCCCGGTGCTCATGACCGCCCTGGTCGCCAGCTTCGGCTTTCTCCCCATGGCGCTGGCCACCGGCCCCGGCGCCGAGGTCCAACGCCCCCTGGCCACCGTCGTCATCGGCGGCATCCTCAGCTCCACCTTCCTCACCCTCGTCTTCCTCCCCGCCGTCTATGCCTGGATGGAAGGGTACACCCGGCGCCCCCGCGCCACGCCGCCCAACCCCCTGCCCCAACCCATGACATCCCCCGCCGCCGTCCCGCCCCCGGGACCCGATGGACCCGGACCGTGATTCTCTCACCCCCACCCCACCATGAGCGATCCCCTGGCCATTGTGCTGTTTTCCGGAACCGCCGACAAACTGATGGCGGCGGCCAACCTGGCCGCCGGCGCGGTGGCGCTGGGCCGCGAGGTCACCGTGTTCCTCACCTTCGGCGGACTCCTGGCCTTCCGCAAAGACGACTGGCGCCAAAACCAAACCCTCAGCCCCGACCAGGGACGCTATGCGGACGAGATGCGCGCCGCGATGCGGCAAGCCGGTCTGCCCAGCTGGCTGCAGGTGCTCCAGGACGCCCGCGAACTCGGCACCCTGCGCATTGCGGCCTGCCGGCTGACGCTCGAGATGTTCCATCTTGCCCTCGACGACCTGGAGCCGCTCGTGACCGAAACCGCCACCGTGGGCGACGTCATGGCCGCCGGCCAACACCCGCAGCTGCTCTTCATCTAGCGAGGCGCGGGCTCAGACCGTTCGAGGCGCGCCGGAGCGAAAAGCCGCGGATGGCCCGGTTTACTCCGGAGGCGTCTGAAGTTACACTACGGGCATGAAATCGACTTGGTTGAGTGGGGCGGCACTTTTCGGGGGTGTGGTGGCAGGGCTCGTCTCCGTCGAGACGGCCAGCGGCGGGGCGCTGGCGTTTACCCGGGGGCCCTTCGTGCAGAACACCACCACGAACAGCCTGCAGATCCTCTGGCGCACCACGGTGCCCGCGAGCACCCTG
The DNA here is from genome assembly GCA_016935555.1 of Verrucomicrobiota bacterium. GTDB lineage: Bacteria > Verrucomicrobiota > Verrucomicrobiia > Limisphaerales > JAFGQR01 > JAFGQR01. The sequence goes on along the minus strand of JAFGQR010000032.1, from coordinate 21,781 downwards.
GTCGAATACGGGCCGACGCCCGCGTTGGGGCTGGCGGTGGCCCACGGCGCGCTGGTGACCAACCACGTGGCGACCCTGACCGGCCTGGCGCCGGGCGCGACGATTTATTACCGGGCCGGCAGCGATGTGGAGGCGGAAGCGCTGCGCTCGGCGGTGGTCGCCTGCCGCACGTTGCGGCCGGCGGGGCCGATCCGGATTGTGGTGATTGGCGACAGTGCCGGCGGCCAGGGGATCACGCCGCTGCCTCAGCCGATGCTGGCCGCCCGGATGGCCGAGGCCGACCCGGACCTGGTCATGCACCTGGGGGACATCTGGGCCAACGGGTTCACCGAGGCCGAGGCCGACGCGCAGTTCTTCAGCCAGTTCCAGCCCCATTTGCAGACCACGCCCTATTACATGTGCGCGGGCAACCACGATCTCGAAGTCGGCTATCCGGGCTGCTGGTGCGACACGCAGGCCACGAACTTCCAAAACACCTTCAGCCTGCCGACCAACACGATGGACGGCACCGAGTGCTACTATTCCTTCGACCATGGGGACGCCCATTTGGTGTGCCTGTTCAATCCGTGGTTTGTGAACTATGTGTTCACCGCCGACACGCCGCAGTATGCGTGGCTGACCAACGATCTGGCCCAGTCGACCAAGCCCTGGAAACTCCTGTTCATGCACCAGCCCATCGCCGATTCCGGGGGCCACGCGACCTACGACCACGATCGCAACGGGATCTGGGACCAATACGACGTCATGAACCTGCTCCTCCCGGTGGCTGAGCAATACGGCGTCCAGATGGTTTTCGGCTCCCACGACCACAGCCTGGAACGTTTTGCGCCCACTAACGGCCTGCACCACTGCGTGACCGCGGGCGGCGGACGCCGGCTCTACAGCGTGCAGGCCCGGCACGTCGCGTCCGCCCAGTTCTACGCCACCTACCATTTCCTGCGTCTGGACCTCACGAACGACACCCTCAGCCTTCAGGCCATCGACACCAACGGTCTTGTGTTTGATGCCTGGACCATCCACCAGACCCTGCCCCCGGCCCGGCTGCACCTGGCCGCGTGGCACGCGCCGGTCGTCGAAACGGACCCCGCCGACGACGAGGACGGCAACCTCACCGGCCAGGCGTTTGACTTCGACGGCCCGCCGCTCCTGCCCCGCGCCGGCCAGTTCTCGAATCTCGGCCGTGTGTATGTGAACAACGACGCCACCCACCTCTACCTCGGCCTCGAGCAGGTCATGTTTTATCCCGGCAACAACGTGTTCCTCTTCCTCGAGTGGCCCGGCGCCCAGGGCGTCCCCACCCTGGCGAACCTGGGCAACGGCATCCTCGATCCCGCCGGGCAGGGAGCGGACGGACTCGACTGCCTCGACAATCTGTCCTTCACGAACTTCATGCCGGCCGTGGCATGCGTGCTTGGCGACGAGCATGCCGACGGCCAGTTCCGAGACTTTGCCCGCGCCGGGCTCGCGTTGAACACCGGCCAGGGGGTGTTCCGTCTCGACGCCGGACTGAGCGACGTGGCCGGCGCCCGCATCCAGCAATACAACCGTTCGCCGCAGACCGGGCCGGTCTCGTCCCTCAACGGCGTGACGCTCGAGGCCAACGCCAATTTCATCGAAATCGCCCTCCCATTCTCGGCGCTGGGCGGCCTGGCGCCCGGCGATGTCATCAAGCTCGGGGCGCTTGTGGGCGGCGGAGCGTTTGATGCCGTCGCCCAGACGCGGCAGCTCGACACGAGCGCGCTGGGCCTCTCTCTGAGTGGCTCCGGGCAAGGCCCCGTGCTCCTCGAAGGCCTCAGCGTGCAATTGGCGTCCGAGCCGGGCACCGTCCGACTTTCCATCGCCCCCGTGGGCGACGGCCAATACCGGCTGATGTGGAATGCCGTGCCCGGCCGGCGTTACGACATCGAATACGCCACTCAACTCCCGGACTTCGCGCCGTGGCACGCGCCCGGGTTGCCTCTCACCGCCGATGCCACCACCGCAACCTTCACCCTCGCGGACCCAGGAGACACCAGCGGCTTTTTCCGGGTGCGCTGCCTGGAGTAGGGCAGGAAGGACCGGGGGCGGCTCTTGCCGCGGGACCGGCGCTTCAGAGCGTCCATCCGGCCCGGTAGGTCCGGTGAAGCATCCGGGTGGCGGCGGCATCGTTCGTGAACGCCATCGTCTCGCCGTCCCACAGCAGCTTCTTCTGGGCCCGCACTGCGATGTTGCCCAGCAAACACACTTCCGTCAGCAGCCCCGAATGATCCGGAAAATTCGAGCCCGCCGGCGCGCCGCCGCGGCACGCGGCGACGAACTCCTCGTATTGCCCCGGCGAGCGCGGCAGGGTCTTGGGGGGGCGCGTATAGGTTTCCATGCGGGATTCGGGCAGAAGCCGTTCGCCCATGAGTTTACCGCGGTCGCCGAGGTAGAGCACGTCGCGCATGGGATCGTCCGGATCGAGTTCGGCCGGCCGGGGCGGCTTGAGCCCGCCGTCATACCAGGTCAGCGTCACCGGAGGCATGGCGCCGCGGGCGGGGAACTCGTAGCGGACGATTTCGCCGAGGGGGAAGGTCTCGTCGCTGAGCTTCGTGGCGCTGGCTTCAACGCTCACGGGATGCGCCAGGTTCAGGGCCTTGAACACCGTCGAGAGCTTGTGCAATCCGAGATCGCCCAACAGCCCCGTCCCGAAATCCAGCCAGTTGCGCCATGTCCACGGGTGATACGCCGGGTGATAGGGGCGCACCGGGGCCGGCCCCAGCCAAAGATCCCAATCCAACCCTTCCGGCACCGGCGGCGTTTCGGGCGGGCGCCCTTCCCACGGGGGCCAGCTCCAGAATCGCGCGGGGGACCAGACCTGCACGTCGCGCACGGCGCCGATGGCGCCGTCGGCGATCATCTCGCGCACGCGGCGGGCCGATTCGGAGGACTGTCCTTGGTTGCCGCACTGGGTGGCCACCCCGGCCCGGCGGGCGGTTTCGGCGACTTGGCGCGCCTCGGCCACGGACCACGTGAGGGGTTTCTCGCAGTAGACATGTTTGCCGCGGTTCAGCGCTGCCATGGTGATGACGGCGTGGGTGTGGTCAGGCGTCGCAATCATCACCGCGTCCACGTCCTCCCGCGCCAGCAGGTCGCGATAATCCGCATAGGCCCGGCAGGCGCGATATTGGCCCGAACGCTGCAACTTCGCCTGGGTCGCGTCCATCAACCGCCGCGCCGGCTCCCGGCCGCACTGTTGCGCGTCGCGCCCCTCCGACCAGTTCCACGAGATGTAGCCGCCGCTGCCGCGGTTGACGTCGCACACCGCCACCACCTGGATGTCCGGCAGCCGCTGAAACGCGACCAGGTTCTGCAGCCCCTGGCCGCCCACACCAATGCCGGCCAGGGTGGTCTTGGCGCTAGGAGCCACGTGCCCCGCGCCGCCCAACACCCGGCGGGGCACAATGCTGAACGCGGCGGCGGCGGCGGTCCTTTGGAGAAAGATCCGGCGTGAGGTCCGGCGCGGGTCCGGCGCGGGGGTGAACGGCCATCGGGTCGAAGAGGCGTCGGTTGTCATGGGACCAGCCTACGCCAGACCCGACGCCACGCGCAACGCATTCCCCGCGGAGCAAACCATTTGTTAGGGCCGCGTGCGGAGGGCGGCGAAGTAATGGTCGAAGACGGTGGCGAGTTGGGCGCCGTAGGTCTGCCAGTGTTGGGCGGAGGGATACTCGTTGAGGCCTGCAATCCAGTTGGCGTTGAACTCGTGGACGACGGCGTCGATGCCGAAGCGCAGGAGCCAGCCGTCGGCCAGCGTGCCCGCATTGCGGAACGAGGATGAGGTGACGCCTTCTGTGAACCACGTGTGCCGGCGCAGGAGTGTCTCGAGCAGCCTCATGCGTTCGAGATGCTGCGCCAGGTCGGGCACGGGGGGACGGCTGAGGTGCAGCAGGCCGCTGCCGTCGTTGTGCAGCTCGAGAGCGAGGTGCGGGCGTCGGCCGGCCTGGATCATTCTGGCCAGCCAGGATTCGAGCGCGGCGTTTTCGGGGGCCCAGTGGGGGTCGGCGGGTTGGTCCCAGTCGCGGTTGAGGTCCTTGCCCTGGAGATTGAACCGGGTCAGGCCCCGGGCGACGCCGTCCTTGTTGGCCATGGGCAGGACATGGACGCAATAGCGTTCGAGGTATTGGCGGGCCTGGGGATCGTCGCGGAGCAACCGGCCCACCAGTCCCTCAATAACCCAGTTGCCGCCGCTTTCCCACGGATGCGCCCGCGCGCGAAGAAACACCCGCCAGGGCGCGCCCGGGTTCCCGACGCGGACGATTTCGAGTTCGCGGCCCTGGACGGTTTTGCCGATGGGGGTGAGGGCGACGCGGGGGTGATGGCGGAGCCGGGCCAGCCATCGGTCCAGGTCGGACAGGCGATAGGGCTCGAGCCGCGCGACGTAAAGGCTCGGGCCCGGCATGTCCAGGGTCAGACGCACGCGATTGGTCGGCACGGTGACCGTGCTTGCCGGTTTCCAATCCCGGCCGTTCTCGGAAACGACCAGCGTCTTGAGTTCCCGGGCGACCGAGCCGTGCCGCCCGTTCCAAATGTTGTCGAGGTTGGCGAATTCGAGCGTGAGGCGCGCGCCGGGCTCGGCGTGCACGCGGAAGTGGATGTGGCCGGCGGCGCGATTGGGCGAAGACCGTTCGTGGTCGTAAAGGAGGTGAACACGCGCGGTTCCATCCGGCATGAAATCGTACCAGACCGGCGACGCGTTCTCGAAACTGGTGTCGATGTAGGCGAGGCGGGCGGCGCCGCCGGTGTGCGAAGCGCCCCGGGCCGCGGCATCGGCCGCCGGCAGCATGGGGGCCGGGTGCGGGGATTCGGATGCAGTCGGCGCGGCGGTTGTGGACGGGATGGGTGACGTGAGGAGTTGCAGGACGGCGAGGGCGGCGGGCCAGGGTGTCTTGAGCATAGGCGGGTACCGGACGCGGCGCGTCCGCAGGAGTTCATTCAGGATCAGTCTCGGGAATCGCTTGCAACTCGGCTTCGGTCCAGGGCGTGGTGCGGTCTTTGAATTGGGCGTGGGCCGCGTTCACCTGGTCGACGGAGACGGGGGCGGCCTGGTTGCCCCACGCGCTGCGGATATAGGTCAACACGCCGGCGATCTGTTTGGCTTTCGCGTCGTCATTGCCGGGCAGTTGGTCCCCGACGGCGAACATGGCGGCTTGGCCGTAGGATTGGCCGTTCACGGTGATGGGGCCATACAGTCCTTTGTAAAGAATCCGGATCAAGCGGCCGGGATCAGGGGCCAGAACCCATTCGGATCCGGCAAGCGGAGGGGTGAACGTGGCGGGGTTTCCCTGTCCGCGGGGCTGGTGGCACTGGACGCAGAGGGTGTGGTAGAGACGCCGGCCGACGGTGTGCAGTTCATCGGCAACCGCCTTGGGCTGGAGGATTGCCAGCTCTTCGACGGAACGGTAGGGATGGTAAACCCGCGCATCGAAGTGCCCCGCAGAGCGGATGAGGTACACGCCGCCTAAGCATAGCGATGCGACGGTGACAACGATCCACACCGCGGACAGCCTCCCCCCCCTCCCCGGCGCCGGTTCGATCAGGCGCGGCCCCGCCGTGGCCGGAGGCGCTGCCGTCCTGACGGACCGTGAGGCCCCGGGTCGGGCAGCCGGAGCGGGGGTTGTGTGCTTTCGCTTTTTCATGGCCCTGGAATCCCGGCAGCGGCCTCCGGCGCGGCTGGTGAGGAGAGGATGGGGGCTTCGAAAAGCGGCACGTCGGAGCGCAGGCTTTGCAGGTAAGCCGCCAAGGCTCGCGCCTCGGGTTTCGGCACCAGCCGACACTGGGGTGCGCCGTCGGCCGGCGGCATGGCCAGGGCGTGGGGCGACGGGAATCGGGCGTGCTCGGGTTCGCGGTCAAAGAGGAAGGGGTATCGCGGCATGAGGGAATCGTTGACGACGGAGGACGGATCGTACAAGTGGAGGAGGTGCCATCGGGCATCGGGCAGGCGCACGCCGATGTTGGCGAGGTCGGGACCGAGGCGGAGGTTGCCGGTGAGCACGGGATGGTCACGGAGATAATCCCGGGCGACGGACATGCGCCGGCCCCAGCCGCGCTGGAGGTCGCTGCCCAGGGAGCGCACCTGCTGGCTGTGGCATTCCACACAGCCGAGCGCCTGGTAGACCGCGGCGCCCTGCCGCGCCTGGCCGGGTCGCGCGGGGGGATAGAACTGGCCGAGACCTTCGAGAGGGACCACGGATTGCCGGCCGATCTGGAGTTGGGGGGCGAGGATCAGGCCGCCGAACGAGCTGGCGAACGTCAGCAACACACCGGCGAAAAACCACGGGCCGCGGTTCATGGGTTCCGCGATGGGTGCGCGGCGTTGAGGGTGCGGACCCGTGCGGGGATGAAAGACGCCTGCCGGCAACGGCGCCACAGCAATCGAGCCACGTGTCCTAGAAAAGCCACCTGTCCCGCCAGCCACACGGTCCAGCCCAGCGACGCATTGCCCAGGAACGGCACGGTCGACTGGATGACGGCCGGAAAGGACGCGTCGGGATCGCGCAGCCGCAGGCCCTGGTTCAAACCGCCAAGGGTCAGCGCCACGAACACCAAGGCCACGCCGACGACGGAGGCCAGCCAGTGGAACCGGATCAGCCTGGGTGACGGCCACCCGATGTCGAGAAGACGCGGCAGGAGATCGTATATGGCGCCCAAGAGGGTGAGCCCGACGAACCCGTGCAGGGCCAGCTGGGTGCGACCCACGGGGGCCAGGGTCAGGGAGGTGATGGCGGCGAGGCAGGGGAGCCCCAACAGGAACCCGGCCACGGAGGCCAGAACATACGCAACGGCTCCCGAAACGACAAAACGCAGCACCCAATCGGTGCGGCACCTCGAATAACGGCCCCTGAGCGTGAGATGCCAATTCCACGCGACCGCCGCGACAGATAGCCCCAGCAGCGCATTGGCCACCACACCGACAGCGCCCATCCACCGCGGCAAGGGTCCGCCCAGCCACGGCGCCAGGCCGTTCCAACTCCCAAACACCGCCAGCGTCCAAAAGCCAAACACGGCCAGCCCGCGGTTGGCCAGCGGGCGCCCTGCGCGCGCGGGGACGCAGTCAAACACCACGGCCAAACCCACGGCGGTGAGCCACAATCCCAGCAGGTTGCTGGTGAACCAGGAGTTCACGGCGGCCTGCAACACGCCGCGCACAGGATTCACCAGCAGCAGGTGACACGCCGTGGGATACACCCACGCGAACCAACACAGCGCAGCCACCAGATACCACTGGGGCACCGACCCTGCCGGCTCGCGGCCGAAGACGACATTCGCCAGCGCGCCGATCGCCATCAGCAGGAACGCCAAAAACAGCAGCGGCGGCGCATCACGCGGCATCTCGAGCCATTCGAAACCCGTCGTGCCTCCCGCAAGAATGCCCACCACCCCCAATGTCACCCCGGCATTCCACAGCACGGCCCCCAACGCGATCGCGCCCGGATACAACAGCCGCCGCCCCCCCAAACGCGCCACCAGCCACACCAGCACGCCCAGCCCCGCCTGCGTCGCAAACCCGTAGACCCAGAGGTTCATCGACGCCGGACGCAGGCGCCCGACGGTCAGCCACGCGTTGTGCGTGAGAAATCCCGGGGCGTGAAGCTGGATGGAGGCAACCACGCCCAACACACCGCCGATCACCAGCCACACCGACGCGCTGACCACCAGCAGCACCACGGGACCGCGACACGAGACGGCAATCGCGGCGGCGGCATCGCGCGGCGCGGGCCCGGCCGCGGCGGTTGCGGCGGATGTGGCCGACGCGCTCATGGGGCGGGCCATGCCTCCTGAAGGGCTGCCGGTTTCCGCACAGGCGGCAGGGGCGCCATGACCTGCTCGAGCCGCTTCAACAGGTTGCTCCGCGTCGCCGCCGCGTCGCGGAATTCGATCCGGGCCAGTTCCATGGCGCGGGCGATCGGAAGCCGCACGATGCCGCGTGGGCGATCGATCCAGTCGTAACGCGTCAGGACGGCATGCTCGGCGGCTTGCACCTCGAGGAGGGTTTGCCGGCGTTCGGCGATTCGGGCGTCGTCAACGGGCCGGGGGCGGGTGCAGTGCTCCATGGACCTGGCGAGCGCGTAGACAAGGAGAAGACCTCCCAATGCGGCAACGGCGAGCGCGCCCGAACGGATTGGAGCGGGGCAATGCATGGCGGCTCAGGAGGGCATGGTGGACGCGGGCAGCGGAGGGGATGACGGTGCGGCGACGGCCTCGGCGAGGCGGGGATCGCGGATCGGGTAGGGACGATGGGCGGCGAAGTGCCTGTGGAACACCAGGCCGAGCACTCCCCCCATCCACGCCAGGCAACCCAGGTCCAGATAGTGCAAGCGAAACCCGCCGGGATGAATGAGCGGCATGATATTGAAGGCAAGGTCGGCATAGTGCATGAGCCACGCCCACACGCACAGCGGCACCGCCAGCGGCAGCCAGACCTTGGCGTCGGCCCGCAACCACGCCAGAAACGGCACCAGAAAATGGCCGAACACAAGCAACAGTCCCATCCCCCACCAGGAACCGGCTTCGCGTTTCACGTAGAAAACCGTCTCCTGCGGCAGCGCGGCGTTCCAAATGAGGAAATACTGCGAAAACGCAATGTAGGCGTGGAACAGGGTAAACGCGAAAAACAGCACGGCCAAATCGTGCAGGTGCCGCCGACGGAGGACGCCCCGCAGCGGCCCGGCGCGTTCCAGGACGACGGCCAGGACGTAGAGGGTGGCGAGTGTGACCCAGAGGCTGCCGGCGAAATAATAGACGCCATACATGGCCGAGTGCCACGGGTGTTCCAGTGCCTTGATCCACAGAACCGCCGCCAACGTCAGCGTCAGGGCCATGAGACATATCCCGTAACTGGCATGAATCCGCATCATCCGCGTCGCCAACACCACAAGGCCAGGTTCCGTCGGATGCCCCAACGCCCGGGACAAACCGGCCAGCAGCGTCTCCGGAAACCGCAGGGTGGCGCCGGCCGGCTGGTTTGGAGAGGCGCCATCCTGCTGCAGCGACCAATGCCTGAGGCGCCAGGCAAGCCATGTCCAAATTGCAAAGACGGCCAGGGTTGTGCCGTGGAACCACGGCAGGCTGAGCCGCAGGGCTTGACCCCGCAACGCCGGCGCCGTCTGCGGGTCCGCCTGCATCCAGTCGTAGAGGTGGCTTGGCGCCAGCACCGCGATGGGCAGGAACAACACCGCCAACACCGGCGCCAAAAACGCCAGGTGCTCCATGACGCGCCGGATCGGCACCGACCAGCTGGCGTCGCACAAGTGGTGGATCATCACCAAACACAAGCTGCCCACGCACACGCTCAGATACCCCGTGAACGCCAGAAGATACGAATGCGCAAACTGCCGGGTTTGAGTGAACGCGCCGGCCAGACACACGACGGCGCCCGCCGCGGTCAGCCCCTGGCAACAACGGCGGAAGCGACGGCCCGGCGCCGGCGGCTCGCCGGAAGACGCAGGAGCGGCAAGGGTCGAGGTGCTCATGGTTGCGGGGTTTTGGCCGGCTCGCCCGCGCGTGGCGGGGCGGAGTGGATCAGGTCGGACTGGGCATCCGGCGGCACATCCGCCAGCGTGGCAAGGCGGGCCCGTTGGAGCACGCGCACGTAGGCCAGCGTCGCCCATCGGTCCGGGACAGCCACCACGGCCCCGTAACCCGGCATCAGTTGCGCCGGGCTGCCGTGGGCGATGGTATCAAAAACCTGGCCGTCCGGCATCCGCACGAGGCGCGGGTCGTGGAAGTTGGCGACGCCCACCATCCCGTAGATGGGCTGGGTGGCAATGCCCCTGCCATCGCCGGCCGCCCCGTGGCACACGGCGCAGAACACACCATAGCGCTGCTCTCCGCGCGCCAGCAGCTCGGGCGTGAACGCCACGGGAGCCGAGTCCACCCAGTTGGTCGTGCCCGGCACCCGCCCCGTCTGGCAGGGCTCGCGGGCATGCGGTATGCCGCGGGCGACGGTGCCGGCCAGCGGCGGCTGCGAACCGAGCCGGTCGGGAAAGAACCGGTTGCCGGTCTGCGGCTGCACCCTGGGCTGGCGGTCCATGTCCGAGAACCACTCGATCGGGGGCCGGCGGGACAGGTCCCCGCGGCGTCCGGCGACGAAGGTGACGGCCAGCAGCGCGAGGAGGCTGGCGAGAAAGAAGTGGCGCATCAGTCCGTCACCTCCTCGATGTGCCGGCTGCCGGCGCGCCGGAGCAACTGGCGGGCCGCATCCCCGGCGAACGCCGGATCGGCGGTCTCGATCACAAGGAAGAACCCGTCGTGGGTCGCCAGTTTGAAGCGGTCGCTGTTGAAGAGCGGATGGTGCAGGCGCGGCATGCGATTCAGCCAGAGCATCCCCCCCAGGGCGCCCAGCGCGGCGAGAAGGATCGACAGTTCAAACGCGACGGGCAACGCCGGGATGGGACTGAACAGGGGTTTGCCGCCGACAACGATCGGGTAATCATGCGCGTTCATCCACCACACCATCCACATGCCCAGCGCAAATCCCAACGCGCCGCCCGCCGCCGCCCACCAACCCACCCTCGACGGCGCCAAGCCCATCGCCGCATCCATGCCGCGCACCGGGAACGGCGTGTGCACGTCCCAGTGCCGATAACCCGCGTCGCGAACCATCGCCGCCGCGCGCAGGGTGTCCGCCGCGCTGTCGAACTGCGCCAGCAGACCGTAGGAGGCGGGCGTTGCGGGGTGGAAAGGCGATTGGCGGGGCGCCGATGGGTGCCCGCGCCTCGCGGTGTCCGGCTGGCGGGACGGGTCATCCGGCGTGATCACGGCTGTCCTCCGTGGGCGGGGTTCATGGGAGAGGGGCGGGCGTGGGGCGTGAGCGCTTTGATTTCGGCGATGGCGATCATGGGGAGGAAGCGGAGAAACAGGAGGAACAGGGTCAGGAACAGGCCGCAGGCGCCGACGGCTTGGCCGACATCCACCCAGGTTGGCTGGAAATAGGCCCAATTGGCCGGCAGATAATCGCGGTGCAGCGGGGTGACAATGATCACAAACCGCTCCAGCCACATCCCCACGTTGATCAGGATCGACACCATGAACACCGCCGCCATCCGGGTCCGAACCCGCTTGAACCAGAACAGCTGCGGCGCGACCAGGGCGCAACCCACCATCGTCCAGTAGGCCCAGGCGTAAGGGCCAAAGGCGCGGTTCTTGAACGCATACAGATCATACTCGCTGCCCCCATACCAGGCGGCACACAGCTCCGCCCCCTGGGCATAGGCCACCATCAGACAGGCCGCCAACGTCAGCTTGCACATCCGCTCGATGTGCCCCACCCCCACCACCTCCTCCAGCCCGCAAACTGCCCGCAGCGGGATCACCAGGGTCAGCACCATGCCCAGGCCCGAAAACACGGCGCCCGCGACGAAGTAGGGCGGGAAAAGGGTGGTGTGCCAGCCGGGCACCTGGGACACGGCGAAATCGAACGACACCACCGAATGCACGGACAACACCAGGGGCGTCGAGAGGCCCGCCAGCAGCAGGTAGGTTGCCGCGTAATGACGCCAGTGCCGCGCCGAACCCGTCCACCCCAGCGCCCCCAGCCCGTAGAGAATCCGGCGTCCGCGCGTGGCGGCCCGATCGCGCAGGGTCGCCAGGTCGGGGATCAGGCCGACGTACCAGAACAGCAGGGAAACGACGAAGTAGGTGGAGACCGCAAACACATCCCACATGAGGGGCGACTGGAACTGGGGCCAGATCCCATTCGCGTTGGGCAGCGGGAGCAGCCACCACGCCAGCCAGAGACGGCCCATGTGAATGAGCGGAAACACCGCGGCGCAGATCACGGCGAAAAGGGTCATGGCCTCGGCCACGCGGTGGATCGGCGTGCGCCATTCCTGGCGCAACAGGAAAAGAATCGCCGAGATCAACGTCCCGGCATGGCCAATGCCAATCCAAAACACAAAGTTGGTGATGTCCCACGCCCACGCCACCGGCACCATCACGCCCCATACCCCCACGCCCGTCGACATCAAATACACCGCCAGCCCCCCGCCCGCCGCCGTCACCCCCAGCGCCGGCACGAACGCCCACCACCACCACCGCGGCGTCCCCCCTTCCACCAGCCCCGCAATCCGGTCGGACACCCATCCCAGGCTGCGGCCGCGGGACGCCGCCGGCTCGCGTTCCAACTCCGGCGGCGCCGGCGCCGGCGCCACGCCGCCAAATACATCGACGAACGCGTCGGCCATCAGGCGCCTCCTTTCGTGGCGGCCGCCGGCGGCCCGGGGTCAGCCTCGGGCATGCGGGGATTCGGATTGCGCACGCGTGCCAGGTAGGTCACGCGCGGACGGAGATCGAGGGGGTCGAGCAAGGTGTAATTGCGGCCCGATCGCTTGAGGCGTGCGACGGGGCTGTCGGGATCGAGGAGATTGCCGAACACGATCGCTCCGGCCGGACACGCCTGCTGGCAGGCGGTCTGCACCGCGCCCTCGGGCACCCGCACGTTGGCACTCGCGCCGGCCCTGACCTTCTGGACGATCTTGGCCTGCTGGAGGCGTTGGATGCAGAAGGTGCATTTCTCCATCACGCCGCGCATGCGCACGGTCACGTCCGGGTTGCGCGCCAGCTTGAGCAACTCCCATTCGTCCTCCGGCCGCGTGCCAACGTCGGGGTTGTGGAGCCACCGCCGGAGGGTCCATTGGCCGTCGGTGGCGGTGGTCAGCGGGCTGGGATAGAAAGGGCCACGCAGTTGGTGGAGCGGACGGCGGTTGTAGTCGAAGAAATTGAAGCGCCGCACCTTGTAGGGGCAGTTGTTGGAGCAGTAACGGGTGCCGATGCACCGGTTGTAAACCATCAGGTTCAGACCCTCGTCGTCGTGAACGGTGGCGTTGACGGGACACACATATTCGCACGGGGCGCTCTCGCAATGCTGGCAGAGCATCGGCTGAAGAAGAATGCGGGGATTGTCGATCCACGCGCCGTCGGACGGCTCCCCTGCCCCGGTGTAATAGCGGTCAAGCCGCAGCCAGTGCATCTCGCGGTTGCGCCAGACCTGGTCCTTGCCCACGATGGGGATGTTGTTTTCACTCTGGCAAGCCAGCACGCAAGCCGAACAACCAACACACGCGTTCAGGTCGATCACCATCCCCCACTGGTGCGTCTCGCTCTTCAGCCGCCCCGGCGGCAACCCGTCCCCGGCCGGAGCCGGAGGCGCCGCGGCGTCGTAGGGATGCCGGGCGAGCCGCGCCGGGCGGCCTTGGGCATCGCGCGGCAGCCGGGCCGCATGCGGATCCGATTCCGGACTTTGGGCAAACTGCGGGTGTTGGGCGTAGTGGCTGGCGGTGGCCTCGCGCACGATGGGCCGGCCTTCGATGGCGCCGTGCTCCTGGGTGCAGGCGACGCGGTAGCGGGTGCCGAGCTTGCGAAGGCGCGCGCCTTGGGCGATGTGGGGTGCGGCGGCAGTGCGCAGGGCATAGGCGTTATAGGCGCCGATCTGGTGGCCGACCCGACCCGTGCCGCCGTGCCCGGTCTGCTCCCGCCCATAGCCAAGCGCAAGGCCCAGGCAGAAATCGGCCATGCCGGGCTGAACCCAGGCGGGTCCGCGCAGCGTGCGCCTGCCCAGTGTCACCTCGACCATGTCGGCCAAACCATGGTCGGCCTCGGTTTGCGCCAGGGTCCGCACCCCGAGCGCCTGCGCGGTGTTGCGGCTCATGAGCACCGCGGCATCCCAGGTGAGTTTGGTCACAGGGTCGGGGAGTTCCTGGAGCCAGCCGTTGTTGTTCCACCGGCCGTCGTCCAGTTTGTAGTCCCGATGGAACACCACTTCGAGACTGTCCGGGCCCGGCATGGGGAGCGGGGTGGCGGCCCGCAACAGCGTCGCCACCCGTTCAGGGTCCAACGCCACGGCAACCGGTGACGCGGCGGTCCGGGCCCGGAAGCCATCATGCAGAAACGCGGCCCAATGATCCTCGAAACGATCCGGGCCGACGAGGCCCTTGAACGTATCGCGCACGATGGCATGCGGCCGGCACACCTCGAGGCCGGCCACGCGCGCGAGCACCTCCAGATCCGTCAATCCGCCGAAAAGAGGGGACACCACCGGTTGGATGGGCACCCAGGTTCCGTCGCGGGTGCGGCCGTCGCCCCAGGCCTCCAGGTAATGCGTCATGGGCAGATGCCACGTGCTGCCCGCAAAGGTCTCGTCCTCGAAATAGCCGAGGCGAATGACGGCGCTTTGGGTTTTGGCCTGGGCGGCGCTCCACTCCAGGTCCACAGGAGCGGTGCAGGCGGGGTTCGGGCCGAGGATCAGAAGGGTGTCGACCTGGCCGGCCTGGAGGCGCGCCGCCAGCTCGGCCAGGCCGCGCGCCTCGGGCGGGCCGGGCATGAAGTGGACGGTGGCGCCGATGTTTCCGAGCGCCTGGTTGAGCAGATGCGCCAGCGCATGAACCGCCGCCGGCTGACGATGTCCCGCAAGCACCACGGAGGCGCCCCGGTGGGATTTCAGGTCGGCGGCGCATTCCCGCACCCACCGGGGATCCACGCCGGGCGGCAGGGGCACGGATCGGGCCAGGGCCTTCACCGCGGGATGATCGGCCGCCACGGCCGCAGCCAACGCGGCGCCAACCGCCATCACAGCGCCTGCCGGCACGCGCAGACGGTGGTCAGCGTTCATGCCCGTCAGGGTCATCAGCGCCTCAACCGCGTAAAGCCGGTTCATCGCGCCCCCCGGCCCCGCAATCGCACGGCCCCGGGCAAAATCGCGGATGGCCCGCTGGGGGTCAGCTTCGCCGCCGAGGAAATCGCAGTCCAGGGCGACGAGGATGCGAGCCCGGTCCAACTGCCAGCGGGGCTGGACGGGTTGCCCGGTGAGCTGGCGGGCGGCGGAGGCGCTGGCGTCCAGCCGCACGGGTTCGTGGACAAACCAGTGCGCCTTCGGAAACTTCTGCGCGATGAGGCTCTGGAGGCGTTCGCGGGAAGGCGAACTGCTCTGCTCCATCAGAAGACACAAACCGTCGCCCCCGTTGGCGACCAATTTCGCGGCCGTCCGGTCCAGAAACTCGAACGCTTGCGCGCGGGTCGCCGTGCGCCCGCGGTGTGCGAAGCGCCTCGCGCGGTCGGGATCATACAGGCTGAGAAGCGAAGCCTGCGCCCATGGATCCGTGGCCCCAAGACTGTCCGGATGACCGGGATGGCCTTCGATCTTGACGGGGCGCCCCTCCAGCGTCTTCACCAGAAGCGGCAACGCGCTGCCGCGGGTGGGCATGGCGGTGGCATAATACTGCGGCATGCCGTGCGCGACGCCCGGAGGCTGGTGCGCCCAGGGGAAAATGCGCTCCTCCGGGCGGCGGCATCCGGCGCCGCCCCACCCGACTCCGGCCATGAGGAACGACGCCGACATGATCCTGAGAAAATGCCGGCGCGACACCGCATCGCCGCACGCGGCGAGGCCGCCGGGGAATTCGCACCCGGTCTGCCGGCGGAACGCGGGGCTGCCGGCCAGGTGGTCCAGGCTGCGCCAGCAGGCCGGGCTGGAGTCGGATTCGGCGCAGGCGGGCGGCACGGGTTTCATCGGTGACAGGCCGCGCAGTGGGAAGGCGGATTCACGCCCCAGGCGTTGACGGCGGCCGCGAACCAGTCGGCGGGGAGATGCTGATGGGGCTCCCAATCGAGGCGGGTGACCTGGTCGAGGGGGCGCAGGTTGGGAGCGGGCCGGCGATGGCAATCGAGGCAGAACGCCATGCTCAACGGTTGGGCATGGGCCACCTCCTCCATCTGGTGAATCGCCCCGTGGCAATGATCGCAGCTGACCCCGCGGCGCGCGTGGACGGCGTGGTGGAAATAGACGTAATCGGGCAGGCGATGAACGCGGACCCAGGGAACGGGCTTCTCGAGGTCGTGGCTTTCGCGGACAAGCGCAAGCCCGGGGTCGTCGCGGAGCACTTGGTTATGGCAGTTCATGCAGATGGCGGTGGGCGGCAGGTTGGCATACCCGGACGTCTCCACGCCGTCGTGGCAATAGCGGCAGTCGATCCCCACCTGGTCCGCGTGCGTCGCGTGCGAGAAGTTCACCGGCTGGATCGGCTGGTAGCCCTGCCGGGTGTATTTCGGCGTGAAATAATACCACACCCCGGCGGTGACCCCGCCGCCCACCCACAAAACCGCCGCCATCACCATCACAGGCAGCCGGTTGGCCCATTTCGGGAAAATCGCCGGCACAAATTCTTCGACGCGTCCGCCCGCCCGTTTAACCGGGCCGGTTTGCAGTGATTGCTCAAGAGACGGGATCGTAACGCCCCCCAACCCCAAAAGAAACGACATTTTACCCGCCACCGCCGCCGCGCGGGCCGGATCGAGGCGCGGGCGGCACCGCGCGGCCGCCGCGGCGAGCGGGTTCGGACGGCCGTGGGATGCGGACCCAGGGCCGGCGCGAGTCATCGCCCGCCTTCACGCGCAATGACACATATCAAGATGTCAAGATGCGACCCGCCGCGTTCTGTGCCGCACGTTCTGTTCGCATGAGCTACTGCGGGACGACGGCGCGGTAGAACCGGGCGGGCTGCAGCGGATTCACGGGGGCGGTGAATTCCATCGGTCCGGGTTGGGGCAGGTTGGTGGCGATCGGAAGCCATTCCAGGAGGTTGGCGGAGGTCTCCAGAATCACGGGAGCGACCCCGGATGCCCCCGCGATCGGGAGGCGGATCTGGTCATTGGTGAGGGTGATGCGGGGGGTGTCGAACTCGAGCCGGCCCTGGGCGGTATCGACCGTGACATAGATCTGGGCGGCGCTCCTGCCGCCGGGGCCTTCGACAGTCTGCGTGACCACGAAGACGCCCGGTTCGGCGAAGACATGGAGGGGGCTGCGGGCGGTGACATTGGTGGGGCCGCCGAAGCTCCAGTTCCAGTTGGTGGCGCCGATGGACAGGTCGGTGAACCAGACGCTCAACGGCATCGCGCCGGTCGTGACGGAGGCGGCGAAGGCGGCGGTGGGGGTTGTGGAGTTGGTTGTCCAGAGTGCGAGCGGCTGGCTGTAGCCGCGCGTTTCGATGCGGGTCACGGTGCGGTTGGTGGCGGTCCAGGCGACGGTTTGGGAGGCGATGCGCTGGCCGGTCACGCGCCAGGCGTCATTCAGGTGGCTTTCATAGTATTGGGAGCCTTCGTTCCATCGGGCGGCATAGGGATCAAACACGGCAAAATGGACTTTCTGATGTCCGAGGGCGAACGAACCCGCGTTGCTGCAGGTCCACAGGACGAGGCCGCCGGCGGTCTGCCGGTTGGTGATGACCCAGTAGCTCGAGTCGGTGCCCGAGTAACGGCGCGTGGCCGCCCGCCAGGCGGCAGCCACCGGGTCATACACGGAAAAGCCGATCTCGGCATTGTGACTGTAGAGGGCGCCGCTGCCCTGGGCGTGCCAAAGCACCACGCCGTCCGCGAGGGTGGGGGCGCTGAGGGTCCAGGCGCCGAGGCTGCAGCCTTCGTAACGATGCGCGCGTTCCCGCCACGTTTGCAGGGCCGGATCGTAGACGGCATACACCATGTCCCTGTCCTGCGCCCCATACGATCCCGCCGCCTGGGCAACCCAGGCGACCATGCCGGACGACACCGTCAGGTCGGTGATCCGCCAAAACGACGCCGCGTTGCCCGAATACGCGTGGTTGTGCCTGACCGGACGCCCCAGCACCGGATCCGCCACCTGGCACCGCACCGTGACCTCATACGCGTTGGTCAGGAGCAACGCCTCCACGTCCGTCAACGGCGGCTGGCTGGCCCAGGCGGCGGGCAACACCGCCAGCCCGACCAGCCAACACCACCGCCGTCCCGGAGCGGCGCCCGGAACAACCGCCGGCGTCCCGCGCCGCGCTGCCGTCCCCTTCCCGTGGCGGCGGCGGCGGCGTTGCAGGAACTTGAGCATGCCCGAGGGTTTGGCCTTTGCCTGGCGGATGCAAGGCGAATCGCCGCTTTGGCCCCACACATCCCGGCCGGTGCCCGTCCCGGGAGCGAGAAACCCGGGCCCCTGGCCCGCGTCCAAGGCGCGGAAAAAATGGCTTGGCAACAGGCGGAGGACGGGCATGATGGTTCCAGTTCTTTGCAGAAGAGTTTTGTGACAGCCGAATGACGGGAACCCCGTGGGAATCGGGGGCGGTTGCGCCACTGTGACGGGCTACAAACTCCCACCAGGCCACTGGCCGCTTGCGGCCGGGAAGGCGGGAGCGAGGCCATGCCCGAAGTCAGGATACCGGTTGGGCTGTGCTCGTCGCGGTCCCGCGGATGCGGGATCGGACTTCTCCGACAAAGAGAAGGATGAGGCCAGTCCGTTTCGCGGGTGCGGGACGGTCACGTTGAATGCCTTCATTCACCGCTTTGCGGGGTCTGAAGGTTTTTCATTTTCGGACTCGGCGCTGGTTTCTCCGCGGTTATCGCCTGCCGGGCGGGTGTCGCCGGGCGGGCTTGGAAAGATCAGGCTTATGGACAACAGGAAACGGTTGGCGGTGGCGGTGGCGATGACGGTGGCGGTGGCCGGCACGATGCTGGCGGGCGCGGCCAGGGGCGCGTCGTATGCCGATGCAGTTGTGAATTACGACCCCGGGACGGGAGCGGCTTCGGCCCTCAACGATCCGGCGGCGGCGCTGGGCGAACCCTCGCGCATCACGTCCGGCCCCTACGGCGGCCCGGTGGACCCGTTCAGCCCGCCCTTTCTCGGCAGCCAGATCGTCTCGGTCGGGGCGGGCGGTTCGCTGACGCTGCAGTTCGCCGAGCCGATTCTCAACCAGACCAGCCACCCATTCGGCGCGGATTTCATCGTGTTCGGCAATGCCGGGTTTGTCATCACGAACGCGTTCGACCCGGACACGTTCACCTACCTGGGCACGCCCGCGACGGACGGCACGCTGTTCGGCGCCAGCAGCGCACAAACCCGGGTTTCGGTCAGCGACGACGGCCTTGTGTTTTTCACCCTGGACCCGGCACGGGCGCCGGGCGTGGACCAGTTGTTTCCGACGGACGGTCTCGGGGATTTTTTGCAGCCGGTGGATCCGGGGCTTTCGCCCGTTGATTTTGCGGGGGCGACCCTGGAGGGGATTCGCCAGTTGTATGGCGGTTCGGCCGGGGGTGCGGCGTTTGACCTGGGGTGGGCGCTGGACGCGGAAGGTCGGGGGGTCGAGATGCCCAGGGCGAGGTACGTCCGGATCGAGGTCCTGAGCGACAAGGTGGAACTGGACGGCATCGGTGTGGTGGCGGTGCCCGAGCCTTCGGCCGGGGCGCTGGCCGCGCTGGCAGGGGTGTGCGTGGCGATGCGGCGGCGCTTCCGGCGCCGGGGAGGCGCCGCATGACCGGGTGCGGGCGGAGGATGGCGCGGCCGGGACGGATCGGCGTGCGGGGCTGGAGGCGCGTTGGGGCCTGGGGCATTCTGGCCTTGGGGGCGGGATCTGCCGCTGCCGCCACTCACACGGAGTCTTTCGCACGCGACCCTCTCACGAATGGGTGGCAGGTGGCAGGCGACGCGGGCCTATTCGCGTGGGACGCTGCACATGAGCAATTGGACGTGACCTGGGATTCGGCCCGGACGAACAGCTTCTTCTATTTGCGACTGCCTTTTGCGCTGGGGCGGCAGGACGATTTTGAATTGTCGTTCGACCTTCAGCTGGCCCATATCCAAGGCGGCGTCAGCCCGGAAAAGCCGTCCACGTTCGAAATCGCGGTGGGGTTTATCCACGTCGCCTCGGCCACCGGGCCCGCGTTCAATCGCGGCACGGGCCGAGACTCGCCGAACCTGGTGGAGTTTGCCTATTTTCCGCCGGCGGACATCATTGCGGCGACGGTGTCGCCGGTGATTGTGACGAGCAACAGCCAGTTTTGGCCGAGTTTCAATTACCCGGTGGAACTGACGGTGGGCGACCGGTTCCGGGTGGGGATGGCGTTTCGTGGCGGCACGGGCACATTGACGACGGGGCTCCTGCGCAATGGGGTCGCGTGGGTTGGGATTCGGGACGTGGTGTTGGGGACGAACGGTGCGGGCTTTCGGATCGATGCGGTGTCGGTGAACAGCTACAACGACCGGGGGGACCCGTGGGGATCGGTGTGGGCGCGCGGTGTGGTGGACAACGTGATCGTGGCGTGGCCCGACCCGCCGCGGACGCGTCTGGCCGGCGCCTGGGACCGGGGCGTCTGGCACGTGGCGTGTGCCAGCACCGGCGGGTGGTCCTATGCCTTGGAGCGTGCCGCCCCATGGCCGCACTGGCAGACGGTGGCCGGTCCCCGGCCCGGCACCGGCGGCGAGCTGCGTTTCGAGGACGAGTCGCCTCCGCCGAATGGCGCGTTCTACCGGGTGCGTTTGGAGCGGCCATGAAGATTCTCCGGATTCAATCCCGGCGCTTCGGCGCTGCGGCGTTCACGGTGCTGGAGTTGTTGGTGGTGGCGGCGGTGCTGGCGGTTCTGGCCAGTCTGATTCTCCCCGCTTTGGCCCACGCCAGGCAGCGGGCCCACCGCATCCGGTGCGTCAGCAACCTGCGGCAGCTGGGGCTGGCAGCGCACATGCAATGGGACGATCACGACGACACCGCCTTCCTTTACCTGGCGGGATTCACCAACGGCGGCACCTTGTATTGGTTCGGCTGGCTCGGCGCCGGGCCTGAAGGCGAACGCGCTTTCGATCCAACGCTGGGCGCCCTGTATCCGTATTTGCGCGGGCTCGGGGTGGAAGTGTGTCCGGCGCTAAACTACGCGATGGGATCGTTCAAGTTGAAGGCCACGGGGGCGGCGTACGGTTACGGCTACAACCGCCATCTTTCGGGCGTCCGGTTGTCGCGGGTGACGGACCCTGCGGGGACGGTGGTGTTGGCCGACGCGGCACAGGTCAATGATTTTCAACCGCCTGCGTCGCCGGCCCACCCGATGCTCGAGGAGTTTTACTACGTCAGCACCAATACCTTCGAAGCCACCGCGCACTTCCGACATCAGCAACACGCCAACGTCTTGTTTGCCGATGGCCATGTCGACCGCGAAGCGCCGGCCGCCGGCTCATTGGACCGTCGTCTGCCGCAGGCGTGGGTGGGACGTTTGCCGCCGGAACGGCTGCATATTCCCTGACGGGGGCCGCGCGGCCACTTATGGCATGCGCATCCTTGCTCGAATATTGCGTATGTAGCTCAATACAAGCGCGATACTGCGAAGTGCCCTTCGATCGACCACGCAGGCATTTACGCTCAACACGCAGATTTTCTGTCAGTAATTGTCAGGAATTGGATCCACGAAGATTCCGGCGGCCGTCAGCCTGCTGATCACGTAGAACCCAGTTCCAGGCCGCTCGAAGTCTGCCATCTGACGGCGGGCGGCGGCAAAGAGAATCCAACGGCGGTCCCGTCCTGCGCGCCCTGCGGGATGACCGAACTGAACAGGAGCAAGCTCGGGAAGGCCGAGAGTCGGCGGGGCCGGGCACGGGACCGTCCCGGGCCACATGGCCAGCAGACGGCATGATGCGGCGGCAATCCAGTTCGCTGTCATACCACGACCTCGGTCTTGACTAACTTTCGCCAGCCTTTACCTTGCTCCCGTGAACGCAGTTCTGACGCAAGACGGCCGGATCGAAATTCCTCGCGAGCTTCGAGAACAGCTTGGTTTCCGACCCGGCAACGTCCTCGAATTGCAGAACCAGGCGGGCACGCTGGTGGCCTGGAAAAAGGTGGAGCCCGACGTGTTCGAGAAATGGCGCGGGCGCGGCGCCTTGCCCGCCGGAACGAACACCGATGACTACCTGCGGCTGATTCGCGATGGTGACCGCCGTTGACACCTCCGTTCTGCTCGACGTGCTGCTGAACGACCCGCAGCATTCCGG
>JAFGQR010000031.1 GCA_016935555.1 Verrucomicrobiota bacterium | reverse complement strand
ATGTCCCCACCCCGGGACGGTCATCGCGCCCAACTCATCCAGTGTTTCTCTGCGTTCTTTGCGTTCTTTGCGGTTCATACCCGGCCCAACCCCGCGCGCTGCAGGCCCAACGCGGGCTCCTGGAAAGGACAGACCTCCAAGGCATGCACGCCGATGAAGCGCGAAACGAACCGCGAAAGGAGGTTGAACGCCGGAGGCCGAACATCCACCATCGGGGGCCGAACATCGAGCGCCGCGTCATTATGAACCGAACCATGTCCACGGTCTGCCTGCTGTCGTTTCTCCTCGCAGTTCGGGTCTCCGTTGTGGGCTGCGCGTCCGCCGCCGCCCCCGATTCGTCCTCGACCCTTTCGCTGGCCGGGGTGTGGCGGTTCGAGTTGGATCGGGCCGACGCGGGGATTCGGGAGCGGTGGTTCGAGCGGGCGCTGGCGGAGCGCCTCAAGCTGCCCGGCGCGCTTCAGAACCAGGGGCATGGCGACGACATCACGGTCGACACGGCATGGACGGGCGACGTCGGCGGCACCCGCTGGAAGACGGGCGCGTCCTACGCCCGGTACCGCGAGCCCGGCAACATCAAGGTGCCGTTCTTTCTTCAGCCGGAGAAGCATTACGTGGGCGCGGCGTGGTATCAGCGCCAGGTCGAGATCCCCCCCGGCTGGCAGGGCCGGCGGGTGGTGCTGACCCTCGAACGGCCCCACTGGGAAACCCGCCTTTGGGTGGACGGCATCGGGATGGGGACCAACGACAGCCTCGGCACGCCGCATGTTTACGACCTGGGCACCCGCCTCAGCCCCGGCCCGCACACCCTCACCCTGCGCGTGGACAACCGCATCCTCGTCGAGGTCGGCCACTGGTCGCACAGCGTCTCCGACCACACCCAGGGCAACTGGAACGGCATCGTGGGCGACCTGCGCCTCGACGCCACCGGCCCCGTGTGGATCGAGGATCTCCAGGTGTTCCCCAACGCCGCCGCGCGGACGGTCCGGGTGCGGGTGGCGACGGCCAATCCGCAGGGCCTGCCGATCGACGGCAAGTTGACCCTGGCCGTCGAGCCGGGCCCCTCGACACCGCCCCTGGACATGCTGCCTTCGAGCAAAAACTACCGGACCGATCTTACCCACATCGTGGACGACGTGTGGGAGATTGCCCTCGGCGACAGCGCGCGGCTCTGGGATGAGTTCTCGCCGGCGCTCTATGTTCTGCGCGCCGAACTCCGTGGCCAAATCCGCGGCGCCGATTTCGTTGCCGGGAAAACGGTGAGGTTCGGCCTGCGGGACATTCGGGCTGCCGGCCGCCAGTTTCTGCTCAACGGCCGGCCGTTGTTCCTTCGCGGCACGCTCGAGTGCTGCATCTTTCCCCTGACCGGCCACCCGCCGACCGGCGTGGAGCCGTGGAAGAAACTCCTCCGCGCCTGCCGCGCCCACGGCTTGAATCATCTCCGGTTTCATTCCTGGTGCCCGCCGGAGGCGGCGTTTGCGGCTGCGGACGAGCTGGGGTTTTACTACCAGGTGGAGTGCGGGGTGTGGACGGAGCCGGGCAGTGGCAGGCGGGTGGACACGTGGCTTTACGAGGAGAGCGAGCGGATCGTGCGCGCGTATGGGCATCATCCGTCGTTCCTGCTGTTCACGCACGGCAACGAACCGCACGGGCCGAAGCACAAGGAGTATCTTGCGGCGTGGGTGGACCATTGGAAGAAGGACCCGCGCCGGCTGGTCACCAGCGGGTCGGCCTACCCGCAACTCCCGGAAAACCAATACCACGTCTACCACCCGTGCCGCGGCCCGCACGGCTGGCTGGGCAGGGATTATGCCAAGGACGTGGCGGCTCTCGACGTCCCGGTGGTCGTGCACGAGATGGGCCAGTGGTGCGTCTACCCCAACTTCGACGAAATCCCCAAATACACCGGCCCGCTCAAACCCAGGAACTTCGAGATCTTCCGCGACTCGCTCGCCGAACACGGCATGCTCGGGCAGGCATGGGATTTCCTGCGGGCGTCGGGCCGCCTGCAGGTGTTGTGTTACAAGGAGGAGATTGAAGCCGCGCTGCGCACGCCCGGGATCGGGGGCGTGCAGCTGCTCGACCTGCACGATTTCCCCGGCCAGGGCACGGCGTTGGTCGGCGTGCTCGATCCGTTCTGGGAACCCAAGGGGTATGTGGCGCCGGAGGAGTTCCGTCGGTTCTGCGGCCCCACCGTGCCACTCGCCCGCCTGACCCGCCGCACTTGGACGCTTTCCGAAACGCTGCGGTGCGAGGTTGAACTCGCGCATTATGGCCCGGCGCCGCTGGCCGATGCCCGGGTTTCCTGGGCGCTCGTCGACCCGGCGCACATCCCGGTCCGCGAAGGCCGTCTGCAGGTTCCCACGGCGTCCGGGTCGATCCCGATCGGCTCCGGGCTGGCGCTGGGCCGGATCGAGACGGAACTGGCCGGGCTGGCGGCGCCGGCGGCCTACCGCCTGGTGGTGCGCGTCGAGGCGCAATCCGGCCCGGTGGCGGAAAACGACTGGCCGCTGTGGGTTTACCCCGAAGCGGCCGCCGCCGCTTCTGGGGTGACGGTGGTGGAGGCGCTGGACGAGGCGACCCTGGAGCGGCTCGAGGCGGGCGGCCGGGTTGTGCTCGCCACGTCCCGGATTTCGCCCGTGCATCCGGCGCTGACGTTCGAGCCCATTTTTTGGAACCGGTACATGTTCAACACCCAGCCGCGCCAAACCCTGGGCCTGCTCTGCCGCGAGAACCATCCCGCCCTGGCGCGGTTCCCCACCTCCTTTTTCCAGGACTGGCAGTGGCACGACATCGTCACCCGCGCCCGCGGCCTGGTGCTCGACGACTTGCCGCCGGCGCTGCAGCCCATCGTGCAGCCGATCGACGACTGGAACACCAACCGCAAGCTGGGCCTGCTCTTCGAATGCCGCGTCGGGCGCGGCCGGTTGCTCGTCTGCACCGCCGACCTGACCCGCGACCTGGACCAGCGTCCGGCCGCGCGGCAGCTTCGCGCCAGCCTGCTCGCCTACGCGGCGGGCGACGCGTTCGATCCGGCAGTGGCGGTGGACGGGGCGGTGTTGGCCCGGCTGCTGCACCGGGCGGCGCGCTCGACGCTGGTCAACCTGGGGGCTCGCGTGGTGCGGGCCGACAGCGAGGACGGCGCGCATGGCAACACGGCGCAGCAGGCGATCGACGGGGATCCGGACACCATCTGGCACACGGCCTGGGGAGCCAGCAGCCCGGCGTTCCCGCACGAACTGGTGATCGACCTGCAGCGCGAAGTCGATCTCCGCGGGTTCCGCCTGTTGCCGCGCCAGGACATGCAAAACGGCTGGTTCACCGCTTACGCCTTCCATGTCAGCCCCGACGGCCGCGCCTGGAACCCGCCCGCCGCCGAGGGCGCCTTCGCGGCGGATCCCACCGAGAAGGTCGTTGAGTTCGCCCGCCCGCACCGGGGACGGTTCATCCGCCTGGTGGCAACCCGCGGCCATCGCAACCAGCCGTGGGCGGCGGTGGCCGAACTGGACGTGCTCCTGGTGCCCGATCGCCGGTAGGGGGAATGGTGCGGCGGTGCGGCGGTGCGTTGCTGAGAGACCCCGCAATGCTGCGCAGGCGCCTTGGACCCGGGAACCGATTACAATTCCATGTCGCGTACACGACATCAAATCGCCAAGGCCAGCGACCCGGCAGCGTTGGCCCGTGAAAGCGAGGCAGAAGAGTAGCGCCAGGCCGGGTTCGCTGCGCCGCCTGGTTCGCCTCTCTTCGGCCTCCCAGCAGGGCGCAACTCACGGTTTCGGGCATGCCTCGCGGAGCGAGGCCGTGAGGTTAGCCGTGGGTTTCAACCCACGGTGGGGTGGCGGGT
>JAFGQR010000030.1 GCA_016935555.1 Verrucomicrobiota bacterium | reverse complement strand
TCCAACTATCGGTTGCACGAAGGCAGCTCGGAATAGGAAGCGCGATTAGGATTAGGATTACGATTAGGATTAGGATTAGGATTACGATTAGGATTAGGATTAGGATGAGGATGAGGATTAGGATTAGGATGAGGATTAGGATTACGAGGCTGATCCGGAAAAAGCTGAGATGCGCCGCCCCGGGCAGCCTGGTGTAAAAAAGCATGCAATGTCGGTAGGCTTGTGGTTGTCTAGGCGCCGTATGACACATCCCGGCGCGCATCGGCGCCTTTGGCATTTGCAGACGTTCGCCCGATCCGTGTCCACCGCTCGCAGCCTCGCAGCGCTCGCGTGGGCCGTCGTGACGCTGGGGGTCGCCGCCGTCGCCTCGGCCGCGGAACCGGCGGGCGGCGGGGTGTTCGAGGTGCGGGATTTTGGCGCGGTGGGGGACGGGATCGCGCTTGACACGGCGGCGATCCAGCGTGCGGTCGACGCGTGCGCGGCTGCCGGGGGCGGCCAGGTGCGGTTGTCTCCGGGCCGGTATCTGTCGGGCACGGTGCATTTGGGGAGCGACATGACGTTTTGGTTGGAGGCTGGCGCCACGCTGGTGGGCACGACCAACCTGGGCGATTATGCGCATCCGACACCGCCCGCCTTTCTGCCCGAAGCGCGGTGGGGGAAATGGCATCGGGCGTTGCTGTTGGCGGTGGGGGCGCGGAACCTGACGCTGGCCGGGCAGGGAACCATCGACGGCAACCGTGTGTTCGATCCGACCGGCGAGGAACGGATGCGTGGGCCGCATGCGTTTGTGTTTGTGAGCTGCGCCCATGTCACCGTGCGGGACGTGACGTTTCTGGATGCGGCCAATTACGCGATCTTCTTCCAGGTCAGCGACGAGGTTGAGGTCCGCCACGTGAAGTTCATCGGCGGCTGGGACGGCGTGCATTGGCGCGGGGCGCCGGAACGGTGGTGCCATCACGTCCGCATTGTGGGGTGCCAGTTCCACACCGGCGACGACGCGATTGCGGGCCGGTACTGGGCGGACACGTTGATTTCGGGGTGTGTGATCAACTCGTCCTGCAACGGTCTGCGGCTGATTGGGCCGGCGACGCGGCTGAGGATTCACGACTGCCTGTTTTACGGGCCGGGGGAACGCCCGCATCGCACGTCGAATCGCCACAACATGCTGGCCGGCATCAACCTCCAGCCCGGCGCCTGGGACCCCACCCGGGGCCCGCTCGACGATGTGCTGATTTCGGACGTCACGATGCACGACGTCAGCACGCCGTTTCACATTTCGCTCAAGCCCGGCAACACGGCCGGCCGCATCGTGGTCAACCGCGTGTCCGCCACCGGCGTGTATCGCGCGGCGTCGTCGGTCGAAAGCTGGGCCGAAACGCCCATCACCAACGCCGTGTTCCGCGACGTGACGATCGCCACCACGGGCGGGGGCACCGCCGAACAGGCCGCCCGCGCCGTCAAGGCACCCGGTGTCGACGCGCGGCCGCTGCCCGCCTGGGGCTTCTACGCGCGGCATGTGGAGCGGCTCGAGCTCGACAACGTCCGGCTGCGTCTCGACGCCGACGATCGGCGGCCGGTGCTGCTCGCGGACCGGGTCGGAACGCTGGTGCTGGAGGGATTCCGGTTCCCGGCTGTGCCCGGCGTGGACGTGCCGATGGTCTTGACGAACGTGACCCGCGTCGAACGGCGGGAGCCGGGCGCACCATGAGCCTTGAGAACCTTCCGACCCCCGTGCCGCCCCCCCACGTTCCCGATTCCACTTATGACCACGACCCCCTCATTCCCATCGCTCGTTTCGCGCCGCCGCTTCCTGCGCCGCCTCACCACCGCGACCGGCCTGCTGGCCGCGCCCAAGCTCCCCGGCCTGCGCGCCGCCCAACCCGACCCCCGCCCCTCGCCGCCCGCGATGGTCAGCGCCAACCTCAGCGGGGCCGACCGCGACCGCATCCACGCCGCGCTGCCTGAGAAGGCGTTCGTCACCCCGCGCCGCCCGCGGCGGCTGCTGATCTTCAACCTCAACGTGAATTACGGCGGCCACGCGTCCATTCCCACCGCTCAATTCGCCTTCGAGGGGATGGGGCGGAGAACGGGGGCATTCGATGCGGTGGCCACCCGCGATCCGGCGGTGTTTCAGCGCGAGCATTTGCGCGCGTTCGACGCGGTCTTCTTCAACAACAACGTGGGCAACTTGTTCACCGACCCCGCGCTGCGTCAGAGCCTGATCGAATTCGTCTACGGCGGGGGTGGGCTGATGGGCGTGCACGGGACGTCGGTGGCGTTCACCCGGTGGCCCGGGGCAGTCGAGGACTGGCCCGAGTTCGGCCTGATGCTGGGGGCGCGGGGCGCCAACCACCGCGAGAGCAACGAGGCGGTATTCATCAAACTGGACGACTCGGGCCATCCCCTCACGCGCATGTTTCCCCCCCGGGGCTTCGAGTATCGCGACGAGTTCTTCCGGTTTCAGACCGTGTATTCGCGACACCGCGTGCGCGTGCTGCTCGGCATTGACACGGCCCAAACCCGCTTTTCGGGCGAGCCCCGGGGCAATTGGGTGCGTGCCGACAATGATTACGCGTTGGCCTGGGTGCGCCACTACGGCCGAGGCCGGGTTTTTTATTCGACCATTGCGCATAACCCCTACGTGTTTTGGGACCCCAAGATGCTGTCGTTTTACCTGGCCGCCGCCCAGTATGTCTTGGGCGATCTCGACGCGCCCACCCTCCCCAGCGCCAGACTCACCCCGGCGATCCGAGCCCAGGAAAAACTCGGGTGGCGCCTGGGCATCGAAGCCTACACCTTCCACAAGTTCACCCTGTTCGAGGCCATCGACAAAACCGCGCAGCTCGGCCTGCCCTTCATGGGCGGCCTCAGCTTCCAAAAGGTCAGCCAGGATATCCCCAAAAACTTCGAACCCGGTCTCACCGACGACGAGCTGCGCCGGATCCGCCTCAAGCTCGACGCCGCCGGCGTCCGCATGCTGACGTACTATTACCACGACATCCCCGGCAACGAAGCCGCCGCCCGCAAGATCTTCGAGTTCGGCTGCAAGATCGGCATCGAAACCTTCATGTCCGAACCGGCGCCTGCCGCGCTGGATGGGATCGGCGCGTTGGCCGACGAATACGGGATCAACGTGGCGCTCCACAACCACGACCGGAACGCGTCGCCGGTGTACTGGCACCCGGACCACATCGCGAAGCTGTGCGAGGGCCGGACGCGGCGATTGGGGGCGTGTGCGGACGTGGGCTATTGGCTGCGGGCCGGGATTGATCCGATCGCAGGCGTGCGCGCGCTGAAGGACCGGCTGCTCACCCTGCAGATGCACGACCTGCACGCGCCGGGTCCCGACGGCCACGATGTCCCGTGGGGCACGGGCGCGGGCCGCGCCGAGGCGCTCATCCGGGAAGTGCACCGTCTCGGCATCCGGCCCACGCTGTGGGGGCTCGAGTATTCCCACAACTGGCTCGAGTCGATGCCCTCGATCGCACAATCGATCGCCTTTTTCAACCGGGTGAGCCTGGAACTGGCCAGGTAACGCCCCCTCGTGAACTGAACCATCCTGCCATGAACCGACGAACCTTTCTTGCCAGAACCGGCGCCGCCTCGGTGGCGGCGGCGATTCCCAACCTTCTTCCCAGCTCGCTCTGGGCCGCTCCGGTGAAGCCCGGCGACCGCATCACCGCCGGCCTGATCGGCATCGGCGCCATGGGCAGCGGCCACCTCGCACGCCTTGCCGGCGATCCCGGCGTCCAGCTCGTTGCCGTGTGCGACGTCGACCGGTCCCGGCGGGATGCCGGCCGCCAGCGTGTGGACGCGATCTATGCCGAGGCGCGGGCGGCGGGCACGTATCGTGGCTGCGCCGCCTACAATGATTACCGGGAGCTGCTGGCCCGGCCGGACATGGACGCGGTTGTGATTGCCACGCCAGATCACTGGCATGCGATGCAATCCATTCACGCCGCCCAAGCCGGCAAGGATGTCTATTGCGAAAAACCGGTCTCGCTCACGCTCCAGGAAGGACGCGACCTGGTCCATGCCATCCGCCGCTACGGCCGGGTGTTCCAGACCGGCACCCAATACCGCTCCATCCCCGCCATCCGGCAAGTCTGCCGGTTTGTCCGCCACGGCGGCCTCGGCAGGGTCAAATCCGTGTTCACCCTCTGGAACAACCTGGGCGCCTGGATCGGCGCGCCCCGGTTCCGGCCCTACGCGGACCTCGTCAAGGCCACGGATTACACCCGCGTCTTTGGCCCGGCCCACTTCACCCTGCCGGCCGAACCGGTGCCGGAAGGTTTGGACTGGGACCTGTGGGTCGGCCCGGCGGCGTGGCACGACTTCAACCATCTCTTCCACACCAACCCGATCCCCGGGGTTGTGCCCTGGTCGTTCTGCGAGGATTTCGGCGCCGCGTCCGTGACGTGGTTTCATTCGCATGCGGCCGATGTGATTCAGTACGGGTTGGGTGTTGAGGAGAGCGGCCCGGTGGAGTTGATTCATCCTGCCGGCGGGGCGTTTCCCACGCTGACGTGCCGCTATGCCAACGGGACGCTGCTCCACCTGGTCGAACACTGGGGCCAAGTCAAGGAACTCTATCACGCCGTGCCCGCCGACGCCCGGCTCGCGGGCAATTTCGGGGGTGTGTTCGTCGGCGAACGCGGCTGGGTCACGTCCATGTCCACCGGCGGCGACATTGAAGGCGGCCCGGCGGCGGTCATGGAGGAAATGAAACTGAGCGGGCGGCAGGTGAACATCGGCGGGAACAACCATCACGCCAACTGGTTCCACTGCATCCGCTCCCGCGCACGCCCCAGTTGCCACGAGGAACTTGGCCATCGGTCCGCCGCGCTCGGCCACCTCACCATCCTCGCCTACAAACTCGGCCGTTCGCTCACATGGGACCCCGTCAAGGAACAGTTCCCCGGCGACGAACAGGCCAACCGGCTCCGGACACGCGCGCTGCGCCAGCCGTGGCTGATGTAGAGCCGGCCACGGACAATTCGAAAGCGCCTCGCCTCACTCCGGAACCCCGGCGGTGTTCGGTGTTCAACCTGGCTCAGCGGGCGCCGGCCTGCCGGACAAAAGTCTCGAGCCGTTGGGCGGCCCGGGCCAGCTGCGGCCGGACGCGTTCGAAGCGCGGATCGGCCAGCCACTCCCGCGCCACGCGCAACGCTGCGGCATCGCGCGCCGTCAGCGAGGCATGGTCGGGCGTGCGCACCTGGGTGAGGAGGTTGTGGGAAACCATGATGTTGGCGTTGGGGTAGAGGCCGGCGAAGTGCTCGAGCTCGACATCGCCTAATGCCGGATCCAAGAGATAACGTTCCAGCGCCGCCCGTTGGGGCGGGTCCCGGATATCGGCGCGGGCAAAAAACCCGGCACGGGCAGCCTCGCGGCCGGTCAGGAGTTCGGGGTGCTGCTGGAAGAGGTCGAGGATCGCGGCGGGATCGTTCAAGGTCAGCCGGTCCAGCGCCAGGAAAGCTGCGTGCGCCACAGCCGGATTGTCCGTCTTCCGCACCAGGACGCCAAGGGCCGGAACGAGGTTGGTCCCGCCGAGCCACACCGCGGCGTCGAACGCCTCGAGGTAACCCGCAGCCGGCTGGTGTTGCCAGGGCTCGTGATGCAGCAGTTGGGCCGTCTTCTCGAGCACACAGGCCCGTCCCCCTGCACTGGTGTCGCCCCGGGCCACGTCCCGCAGCGCCACCGCCCATTCGTCGGGCGAACCCGGCTCCGCAAGAACGTCGCGCCCACAGGCCGCCGCCGCCGCCGGATCCACCTGCGCAAGATAATCGAGCAGAAAAACGCGCAGCGACGGCGCCTCCTCGAGCGAACCGCCGGCGCGAATCCTGAACCCGAGCGCGGTGGGCGCGTCGGCCTTCGAGTCCAGAAACGCCCGGATTGCCGCCGCCGCCGCCGCCGGAGGCAGCCCGCCCAGGAAACGCCGAAGTTCGGCGAGCTGGCGGGTGGCGGTTGCGGGCGTTTGGGCAAGGTCCCGCCGGACGGCGCCCAGCTCGGATGTGGCCAACTCGACCGCTGCCGATGGCGCGGCGGAGTCGGTGTTGCCGGTGGCTGTGGTGGTTCCGAGGTGTTTGCCTGGGGAGTCCGGTGCCGGTGGCGGCTTCGCCGGCGGCCACCGCCAGAAGGCCAGGGCAACCAGGCCGCCCAGGAGGGCGAGGCCGAGGGCGAGCCTGCGTTTCGAACGGGTTCCGAAGAGGTTCATGCGAGGATGCGGCGCAGTTGCCGGCAAACCGTTTGCATGTGCGGCAGACGGCTTGTCAGCTCAGGGCCCCAAGGCGCGCAGAATCGGCGCGAGGGTGCGGCTCAACTCGGCCAGCAGATCGCTCTGCAGCTGAACGGCAGCCGAAGGATCGGCCGCCGCGGCCGGGTCCTGTCGGGTCTGGCGGAACTGGCCGGCGCGCAATGGCGCGGTGCTGTTGGCGCCGGAGATTTCCCACTGGGCGGCCAGCACGGCTTGGCCGGTGGTATCGACTTCGAACTGTTCGATGCAGACGAGCAGCTCAAACGCGGGCGCGGGCGGGGTGTCGCTGGCAGGAATCGGCACCGGCCCGAGCAGCGCGGCGAGATTCGCCGCCAGCACGCGCCGGATGCCCTGCGCCAAATCCTCCGCCCACTCGTCGTCGGCCGCGTAATGAATCTGGTGGCCCTCGCGAGTCGCCAGCCATCGCTTCTCCAGATAAGCGGGCACGGCCACGCGGCGGACCGCGACGCTGACGGGTCTGGGGTTTGGGGCGGCGGGTGGGGGGAGGGTGCCCAGAACGAAGTAACGGGTGGGATCGGGTTTGGGGCTCAGGCCCAGGCAGCCGGCGCCAAGGCAGGCCAGGGCGCCGGCGGCAATGAGGGGGAAACACGAGGCATTCATCGCGAAGGGGTGGCACGCTCCCGTCCGCGGAGCAGCGCCTGGGGATTGCGGCGGATCAATTCGGCGAAGGCGCCGACGGCGTCGGCGGCGTCGGCGAGGTTGGCGAGGGCGGTTTCGAGTTCGACACGGAGGGTGGAGCGTGGGCCGAGGAGGGCGCGCAGTTCCTGGATGGCGTGCCGGGCATCGGTCATCATGTCGGCGGCGTTTTCGAGCGTCTGCCGGGCGTCGGCGGCGAGCGGATCGAGTTGGGGTTCGATCTTTTCGGCGACGCGCCGGAACTGGTTGGCGGCGCGCTGGATGGCGACGAGGGTGTTGGTGATCTCGTGCGATCCGGCGAGCTGCTGCAGGGAGTTCATGGTGCTGATGGCGGTTTCCGAGACGCGTTCGGCGTGGAGATTGTCGAGGGTCTGGTTGAGGCGATCCAGGAGGGCGTCGACCTTGGCGGCGAGATCGGGGAGATTGATCTGCGTCAGGCTGCGTTTGAGCCGGGCCATCTCGGTCAGCTGGCTGGGAATTTCCTCGTAGACAGCCCGGACCTGGTGAAACCGGGGGGGCGCGGCCTGCGGATCGATGATCAGGCTGACGTAGAGGCGTCCGGTGATGAGGCTTTCCAGTTCGAGGCGGGCCCGGAGCCCGTTGGTGATGGCACGCCGCAGGTGGGCGGGGTCGGTCAGCAGCGTGTCGGTGTCCATCTTCGATCGCAGCAAGCGCTCGTCGATTTCAATCAGGATCGGCAGGTGAAAGTCGTCCTGAGTCTGGTTGAAATGGATGAGGACGGCTTTAACCTGGCCGATGGTGACCCCGCGGAACTTGACGACTGATCCCTCGTCGAGTCCCTCGGCGGTATCTTCGAAGTAGATCACGAACGTGCTCATCGGGGAGAACCACCGCAAGGCGCCGAACGCGATGACGCCGGCCAGGGCGAGGATCACGCCGGCGACAATGAAGGATCCGACGAGGGTCGGATTGGCGCGTTTGCTCATAAGCGTGTGGGGTCGATGGGGTCGGGCGCGGCCGGGGCGGGGGGCGTGGCAATCCCCTCGAGCACGTCGCGGCGCGACAGGAACGCCCGGACACCGGGATCGGGGCTGTGGTCGCGCAGGTCGCGCGGGTGGCCCTGGGCGGTGGCGGTGCGGGTGCGGGCGTCGAGGAAGATGGCGCGGTCGCCGATGGTGAAAATGCTGTCGAGTTCATGGGTCACCACCACCACCGTGGCGCCCAGGCTGTCGCGCAGCTCGAGAATCAGCGCGTCAAGCCGCTGCGACGTCAGCGGATCCAGCCCCGCCGAGGGCTCGTCGAAAAAGAGAATCTCCGGATCCAGCGCGATGGCGCGGGCGAGCCCGGCGCGTTTGCGCATGCCGCCGGAAAGCTCGGCGGGGTAATAGTCCTCGAACCCTTTCAATCCGACGAGCGCGAGCTTGACGCGGACGATGTCCGCGATTTCGGCCTGGGACAGCGGGGAGTATTGGGCGAGGGGCAGGGCCACGTTTTCCGCGAGGGTCATCGAGCTCCACAGCGCCCCGCCCTGGAACAACACGCCGAACTGCCGCAACCGCCGCTCGCGCTCGTCCGGACCGGCCGCGGTGAAGTTGCGGCCGTCGTAGAGAATGTCGCCGCGTGCCGGCTGGAGGAACCCGATCAGGTGGCGCAGCAGGGTGCTCTTGCCGCAGCCGCTGCCGCCTATAATGACGAAAATCTCCCCGGACCGGATGGCGGCGTTGATGTCGCGCATCAGGACGAACGGGCCGAACGCCATGTCCAAGTGGCGGATTTCGATTTTGGGGGTGGGGGTTGTGGGGATCGAGGCATCCATGAGGCGCGGAACGTCAAATGCCCAGCACATTGCAGAGCACGGCGCAGAGGGCGTCGGCGGCGATGATGGCGGTGATGCCGGTGACGACGGCCGAGGTGGTGGCGTGGCCGACGGCGGCGGCGTTGGAGCCGCACTGGATGCCGCGCAGGCAGCCGGTGACGGCGACGAGGATTCCGAAGCAGGCGCCTTTGGCGACGCCGAGGAGGTAGTTGGTGAGGGTGACGGCGGCGACGGTCTCGTTCCAATACTCGACCAGGGACAGGTCGAGCATGGCCAGCGCCACCGCCATCCCGCCCAGGATCCCCATCAGGTTCCCAAACACCACCAGCAGCGGCATCATCAGGGCCAACGCCACCACCCGCGGCAACACCAGAAAGTCCGTCGGCGAAATCGCCAGCGCCCGGAACGCGTCGATTTCCTCGTTGACCTTCATGGTGCCCAACTGGGCGGCAAAGGCGGCGCCGGTGCGGCCGCACATGATGATGCCGGTCATCATGCACCCCATCTCGCGCGTCACGGCGATGCCGACGAGGTCGGCCACGTAAATGGAGGCGCCGAACCGGGCGAGCTGGACGGCGCCGACAAATCCCAGGATCAAGCCCACCAGCAGGTTGATCAGCAGCACGATCGGCAGCGCCTCGGCGCCGCTCTCCTGGATGATCACCCACGCGTCGCGCCACCGGTATTGCGCGCGGCCGCGCACCAGCCGGCCCACCCCCTGGGCGCACTCCCCCACAAATGCCACCACGTCCCGCACGCCGCGTGCCCGAGCCATCGCGCCTTCGCCAAGCCGCTGCCGCCACGGCTCACGCGCCGTCCCCCGGTGAACGTCGGTCCGTTCCGGCACCGCCCGCGCCAGCCGCACCAGCTTCTGCAGCCCTTCCGGCACGCCGCGGATGTCCACGGTGCGCCCCTGGTGTTCGCCCCGTTCCACCACCCGCAACACCA
The DNA here is from genome assembly GCA_016935555.1 of Verrucomicrobiota bacterium. Lineage (GTDB taxonomy): Bacteria > Verrucomicrobiota > Verrucomicrobiia > Limisphaerales > JAFGQR01 > JAFGQR01. The sequence continues at coordinate 14,994 of JAFGQR010000030.1, read as the reverse complement.
CCGCCAGCAACCGCGAATCCCAAGGCCCCAGCTCGCGCCCGACCACGCGCCACCGCGCCGCGTGCGGTCCGGCCGCCAGTTGCGCCTCGAGATCGGCCACGCCCGGCGCACGCGGCGCGTTCTTCCAATCGCCGCCAAATTCCACAACCAAATCGTCCCCGGCAGCGCGGACGGCCAGCCGCGCAGCAGGCGCGGAAGCGGGGCGGGGCGGTGCGGCGGAGGCGGTCATGGGCATCCCGGCCGCGCCGGTCATTTGAGCCGGACAAACACCACCTCGTAATAGGCGCCCATCGCCGCCTGGAAATACACGCCCTCGAGCTCGTCGCGGTCGGGATGGTACGTCAATGAATAGGTGCACCCCGGGTACCCCTGGTCCCGCAGCTCCAAAAACAACTTGACCGCGCCGCCGTCGCGTTGCGCCTGCGCGCGAGCCACGCGGATCGGGCTCGGGTTGAAGTAGGCGACGGTGGCGGTGCCGCGGGGTTCCACGTGCTTCACCTCCAGCACATAACCCCCATCCGGCCGTTCCCAGCGACCCTTGAGCATCTCGAACGACGCCGATCCCGCAGCCGCCGACGCGGTCGCGGCCTTGGGTGCTGCCGCCGGCTCGGCGGCAACGGGCATTGCCGCCGGCTCCGCAGCCGCCGGGGGGCGGAGCGCCTGCGGCTGCCTCGGCGCGGTGTCGGGCGCTGGGGACCGCCATAGATGGAACATCAGATAACCCGCCAGCGCGATGCTCACCAGGAGCAGCACCGCCCCCCCCCCGCGCACCCACCCGGCTTGGGCCCCGAAGATCACATCCCGTTTTCCGTCCTGTCTGTTTTCTTTCATAGGATGCTGCGCCGCTCGCGCCGGCTCGACCGCCCGGGACAACCCCGGCGGCGGTGTGCGCGTGCGACAGCATTGTTTAGCGGTTTGAGGCCGGCTTGCAAAGAGCGAAACCGCGATTCCGCAAGCCCCAGGGCGTGGCATCGACAAACCCGCTTCGAACCCGCGCGCAGGGCGCCGTGTCCCACGAGGCGGGTGCGGTGGGAACACGCCGTTGCCCCCGCCAGCCGGGGGGGCGCGGCCTAATCGCTTGCCAAGTGCGGCCGTTTTGGAAACACTGCGTCGTGATGCAAGATGCTCGCTTCTTCTCCCGCCGGGAGTTCCTCGCCCGCGCCGCACTCGCCACGACGACGTCGGCGCTGTGGCCCCGGGAGCTCCAATCCGCCGCCGCTGCCGCAGCCCCCCCCCCTCCCGCCGCCACCGTCACGCCCACCGTGTTCGATCCGCCCGTGGCCATTTTCAGCAAGGTGTATCAGGCGCTGCACCTGACCTTCGACCAGGCGGCCGAAGTCACCGCCGAAGCCGGGCTGGACGGCGTGGATTGCCCGGTCCGCCCGGGCGGCGAGATCATTCCCGAGCGCGCGTCCGAGGACATGCCGCGCTATGACGAGGCGCTGCGCCGCCGCAAGGTCCGCATGCTGCTGTTGACCACCGGCATCACCCACGTGGAAACGCCGCACGCCGAAACTGTGCTGCGCACCGCGCGCCGATTGGGCGTGGGGTATTACCGTTTAGGAATGAAGTATCACCGCGCCGACCAGCCGGTGGCCGAGCAGGTCCAGGCCTACAAAACGCATCTCAAAGACCTGGCCGCGCTCAATCGCCAGGTGGGCATCTGCGGCGTGCTCCAAAACCATTCACCGGGCAGCAAGCGGCATTTCGGCGGGGACTTGGACGAACTGTACGAGCTGGTCAAGGATTTCAACCCGGCCGAGATTGGCGTCGCCTTCGATCTTGGACACGCGCTGATCGTCCACGGGGACGATTGGCGCCGGCATTTCGAGCGCCTCCAACCCCATATCCGCCTCGCCTACGTCAAAGACACACTGCGCCCACGCCGCTTCGTCCCGTTCGGCGAAGGCGAATTCGGGAAGACCGATTACTTCACCCGCCTGAAGAAAATGGGGTATCGCAATCCGTTGTCGGTGCACATCGAATTCGACTGGGCCCGCCATGGCGGGGCGCGCACCACCGCCGGCATGGTGAAGTCCTGCCGCGCGACGCTGGATGTGCTCAAACGCTGGCTGGCCCAGGCCTGACAACTCGAGAATGGTGGGGGCGGCCGCAGTCCCCATGTGACGGCCGCCCCCACTGCACCTCCTTTGGCGTGAAACCCGGTGGTGCGACCCGCCCGCCGCCGGCGAACCGCACCCGGACGCCCCTCGGGCGAACGGAACGTTTCACCTGTAACCAAGGAATCCCCGGCTATTCCTGACAGCCCGGCGTGAAAAAATTCAAGGCTCAAGCACCGCCCGGTAAAATCCAGCGCCGGCGGCGGGCAACGCATTCGTCACCACGTGCGCGCGATTGGTCAGCATGAACCGCTGCACCAGCGTCCAGCCGCGCGCCGGCGGCAAGGCGTCCGCGTGCTCGACCCGGTACACACTGCCGCTGGTCCCCACCGCCCAAAGCCGCCCACTCGCATCAAAATGATTCGAGCCCCATGCCCGATAGCACCCCACCACCACGTTGCTCTCCCCCGCCCCCAACTGCACATGCCGCCCCACCGGCGCCAGATAGCCCGCCACAGGCAGAAACTCCAGCGTGTAGCATTCCTTTGCCAAACACGCAAACCGGTTCGTGTTCGCCGTGTAAATCGTAAAGTTCGTGTCCTCCAAAAAACGATACGCTCCCCCCCCACCCTCCAGCTCCGGAGGCCTAAACCGAATATCCAGAAAACCATACGCTAGGGATGAAAATTCCAAACCAGAGCCCCATAAGTAAGGGCCACCACCTGTGCTATGTTGACTTTGATGGCTTGCGTAATCAGCGGCGTTTATCAGTGCAACGACATTCGAACCTATTGCGCGCAGCATCACCTGAGGTTCCCCACCAACCAATATTGCTGCGGGATAAAAAATGTCGTCATCTTCTTGCAGACAGAGCGGACTGCCGACGCATCCGGGGTAGTTTTTCAAGGTGCGAGCGGAAAACACTTGATTTTGTATCTGCTGAAAGGAGAGGGATTGGATGGGGGTAGCGTGGAGTTTGCCGCGGTTAGTTTCGCTGACGAGATCCATGGGGTAACCGATGAGGGTATGCAGGGTGGAACTGAACAGCCATTGTCCGGGAGCGCGGGATGACACGAGGTAGCCGCCGTAGCCGCCTCGTCCGGCCGGTTCGAGAAAGAACAGGGTGGCGACATCGAGGTTTTGGGAGGCGACGGAGGCTATTCCCGGGGTGGCTTCGGCGGTTCGTTGTGCGGCGTAACCGCTCAGGACGAACCATCCGCGTGCGAGCAGAGGCGGTGGTTCGTAGGTGCCGGCATGGCGTTGGAAGAACCACTTGACCTCGGGCACGAAGGAAAGTGTGACGTCGTTAAAAACGGCATGTGCCGCTGTGAGGACGACGCGTTCCCTGACGACGAAGCCGCTGGCCCAGCCGACGTCGGAGAGGATTTGTCCGGCGCAGGCGTAGGGCAGGCTGCGCTCGTAGCTGGTCAGGACATCGGTCTCGAAGTCGAGCGGCACGGGCTCGATCCCCTGGGCCTGGCCGGCCACGTAGTAGCGCGCCACAAGTTGGTTGTCGCGGTTGGCGGCCACGCTGACGTGATGGGGCGAGGGTTCCCACCAGTTGGGCACATGTTTGAAATGGACGGCGTAGCCTTGGGCGGGCAGGGCGTGGAGGCTGGCACCGCTGTCGCGCCACGCGGTCTCGCCTTCGAGCTGCCACTGGGCGCGCTGGGCGAGGTCGGCGTTGGTGGCCAGCATGGGGGGTTCGAGGGTGACGGTGAGCGATCCGAGCTGCGGCGGGCTGGTGTTGGTGTATTGGAAGCTGTAGTCGTTGGTCACTTCAGCCAGCACCGGCAGGATGGTGTCGAGCGGTTCGCGATACGCGCTGACCGGCTTGAAGACCACGGCGTAATTGCCCCGAGGCAGCCCGCCAACCACCAAGCCGCCGTCGCGCCAGTGGTTTTCCCAAGCGAACCGCCATTGGCCCCGCGCCGACGGCGGTTCCAGGTGCACCTGCAGTGCGCCCAGGGGCGGCAGCGGTCCCGGGGGCACGATCTGGGTGAGGGAGTTGGTGGTCGCCTCGTCGTTGTCCAGGATCCACACAATGGCCAGTGGCGTATTGGTGATGCCGCCGCAACTGGCGGAGACGAGGTTCACCATGAAGTATTCGGTGGCTTCGTGTTGGGCGTCATCGAGGATGGGGATGGTGATGCTGCTGGCGCTTTGGCCGTCCAGGAACACGAGCGGCGGTTCGGGAGGAAGGGCGAAATCGGCGTCCGGATTGCCGGCGGTGGCGGTGGCCGGCCAGACCTTGTAATCCAACGTGGCCGCCAACCGGCTGCCGAGGTTGGTCACGACGAGCAGGACGCTGCCGGCGCTTTCGTCGACCTCGATATCCGACCGGGTCCAGGCGAACACCGGCACGGCGGCCGGGCTGGCGCAGCGCGCGGCGGCTTGGGGCGGCAGCCCAAGAACCGCTTGGGCCGCCCCGGCCAGGAACGCCAGCGACATGCCGCGCAAGCGACGCGCGGAGGGCGGGTGCGGAGCGTGCGTGGCGGCGTCGGGCGTCGGTTCAGAGGCGGAATTGGAGTTGTGCGTAGAATACCCGTTCATGCGGCAGTTCAGGGTAGAAATTGAGCGGGTTGAGGTGATAATTGGTGTCGGTGAGGTTGAGGATGCCGACGGTGATCGCTCCGCGCTGGCGGGGGAAGCGCCAGCCGGCCGCCAGATTGAGGTGTGGAAAACTGTCGTGGGGCAAGTCTTCGGAGATCCAGGCGGTGCCGTTGAGGTAGTGCCGCCAGTTCTTCTGCCAGTACCAGTCCAGGTCGCCCTGGAGAAACACGCCGGAGGGGTGATGAAAACGCCCAAACATGCCGGCGCGGTGCAGTTCGGCCCACTGATTGACCCCCCATATGTCCACGTTCTCTGGAGGGATTTCGGGAAGCCAGGAGCGGGATTCGGCGCGGTTGAACGAATAGCGCGCGCCGAAGGACCCGCATCTGCCGACGAGCTGGTTGAGCGTCACAACCGCGGAATATTCCACGTGGCGGAGTTCCTGGGCGAGGGAACTGGCGGTGGTGGGTGGGTGGGGCAGGTAGGTGGTCTCGGTCCAAGTGGCTCCTATCCGCCGCCGGGCCGAGGCTTCGAGCCGTTCCAGTTCAATCCCGGCATAGGTGCGGCTGCCGAGTTTAAGATCGAGCGCCGAACCGGCGGTCTCGTGTTTGGCAGCCGACACCGCCCCGCCAAGCCGGAAGAGTTCCCGATAGGTTTGGACGAACCCGGCCAGGTGGGTGGGTTCGAGCCGGAAGCTCTGGTCGAAGCTGACGCCGCCCAGGGACTGACTATAGGCGCCGCGCAGGGTCATGGCGCGGACAGGGGTCCAGACCACAGCGGCCTTGGGGCTGAACTGTGCGCGGGTGTGGGTGCCTGGGGTCACAGGCGGGTTGCGGATGGTTTCGGGATAGCGCACCCGGTCGTAGGCCAAACCGCCCTGGAGGACCAGGGTGTCGACGGGGGTGACACTGTAATACCCGTAGGCCGTCATGCGCTCGAACTCCTCGCAGACGGCGCCGGTGAAAGGCACGAACAACGGGTCCGGCATGTGCGGGTTGTAGCTGTTCCAGGCGTCGAACGTGCCGGATTGGAACCGGGCGCCGAGGTTGAGCAAGTGGCGGTCGGTTTGGACGATTTGGTTCAGTTCGGCGGTGTATGCTTCGAACGTGTTGTCATACTGCACCTCGTAGTAGGGCGCGCCCGGGATGGAGATCCGGCCGGGCCGCGTCGCGATGAGGGGCACCTGGCAAAAGCGGTCGCGGGTGCGGGTGTCGCTGTGGAGCCGGGCGCCGAGCAGGAGGGTGTGGATGCCTGGGGCCCATTCGCGGTGGTAGCCGCCGAGGAGAATGGGGCTTTGGAATTCATCGAAGCGGTAGTAGGGGCGGGCGTTGGTGGCGTCGAAGTACTGAAAATTGTCGCCGGCGCGGTAATCCTGGTATTTGGCCAGCAGCAGGACGGAGTCGCGGGGGGAGAGTTGTTGTTTGAAGGTGGAGTACCACTCGATGCGGTCGAGGCCGTTGTTGGGGCGGGAGCCGTCGTTGTGCTGGAAATCGAGGTCGAGGGACCATGCGGTATTGCCGGCGTTGCCGAATTGCGAGGCGATTTGGGACAGTTGGCCGTCGCTGCGGCAGGTGGTGGCGCTGAGCAGGCCGATCCGGTTCCCGGTGAACAGGCGGCTGTATTCCTGCTGGGAGATGTGAGCCGACAAGGGCGTGGCGCCGGCGGGGGCGAGCAGGTTGGCAAGGAGCAGCTCGCTGAACCACGGGGTTTCGTAGCGCAAATAGAACCGCGTCGGATCCCGCCACAGGTTGTAGCTGTCCGCGAGAAACAGGTGGGCCGAGTAGTTGGCGTAGTCGTCGCTCACGGCACGGGCCGCTTCGCGACGGCTGACGTCGGCCAGGCCGGCGCTGTGGTAGACATGGGCGAGGCTGGAGCTGCGCACGGCCCGGTCTTCGTCGAGCAGCAGCGCGGAACGATACACGGCGCGGTTGTCGTTCAGGGCGATGGACCGCTCGAGTTCGGCGACGGCGCGGTTGTTGCGGTGGTGTTCCTGTTCCAGCAGCGCGGAGTAAAGCCAGGGCGTGGGATCCTGCGGGTCCAAGTGCCGGGCATACTCCAGTTCCCGGCGCGCCAACAGGTCCAAGCCCGCGTCGGCAAACGCCTTCCCGGCGTAACTGCGACACAACGAGCGGCGCGGCTCGAGCGCGGCGGCGGTCTGGATGTCGTCGAGCCACGTGGGCGGGGCGGAGGCGGAGGTCGGGGAGGCGCGCCGGTGAGCCCAGGTGGCCCGGCGCTTGCACAGGCCGCGCCCGAGCCAGGCGTTCCCCAGCGCCGGATCGAGGGCAATGGCGGTGTCGAACGCGGCCATCGCCTCCGCCAGCCGATTGTCCGCCGCAAGAAGAAACCCGCGCAGCGCGTGGGCCTGGGCGTGCCGCGGCGCCAACACCAGCGCGCGCTCCAAGGCCGCCCGCGCCGCCCGGGTGCGGCCGAAGCTGAACTCAAGCTCGCCGACCCGCGCCCAGGCGAAGGCGAACGCGGGAGCGTGGCGGGTGGCGGCGCGAGCGGCGCGAAGCGCGGCGTCGAGGTGATGGCGGCCCTGGTGCGCGTAGGAAAGTGCCAGCAGCTCGCTGGCCGTGGCGGGCGAAACGTCCGCGGGCGGCCCTGGCGACGACAGGAGGCCGCCCTCCGGCTGCACCGCCCGAATCAACATGCGCAACGCGCGCCCGGCCGAAAACTCCCCATGAACCAAGGCCAGTTCGCGCTGCGCCCGGTCGACGGCGCCCACGGCCAGGAACAGCGCCGCGAGATAAGTCCGGGAGGCGTCGCCACCCGCAGACACCGGCTCCGGGTAGCCCGGGTATCGCTCCAGGGCGCCGACCAGGTCGCCGTCGCGGTACGCGGCAACGGATGCGCGCAGGGTGTTGGCGCCGGGAACGTTCCCGGGCCATGGCTCCAGCTCGTCCAAGTCAAGCACCCCGGGATAATAAATCCACCATTGAACCAGGTTGCGGGCCTCGATCAAAGGCCGGATCACAATCCCGCGACCGGGTGCGACAATGCCTTGCTGGCCGCTGCGGACGGTGCGGTTGGTCCGGCCGTCCGACAGCTCGGCTTCGCCGTCAAACATCAGGATCTCCGTTTGCCCGGCGTCCCCATCCACGGTGATGACAAATTCCGTGCCTGTCGGAACAGCGCGGACGTGCGGCGTCACAAACGGAACCGTCTGCGGCCGGCCGCGGCTCGTCACGTGGACGGCTCCGGCGTGGAGGACAAGCGACGCGAGCCGCGGGCGGGTGGGCGGGCGTCGGATTTCGAGCCGGGTGAATTCGCTCAAGCGGAGGTGGGAGCGGTCGTTGAGGCGGACGGTAGCCCGGCTGAGGTTGAGGGTGCGTAGCCAGTCGTCGTAGGACAGCGGCTGGGGCACGGCGGCGGGGAGTTCGGCGGCGGTGGCGGTCTTATAGCGCACCTCGCGTTCCTTTTGGATCATCACGCCCGGCTGGGTTTCGGTGAGCAGTTCCTCGTAAGCGGGCGCGGAGGGTGCACCGGCCGCCGCGGCAGCCGCCAGGAAACCGCTCGCAAGTCCCGCCAACAGGACAAAGAGTTGCCAACGGCAGAACCCCGTGAACATCGAAAGTCGCGTCCTGCGTGGTGGATGGGGTGGCGGGGCGGTCATGGGGATGCGAACCGAGGGCCGCCCGGCGCGTTGCGGGTGGGATCGAGGAACGGCCTCAGCCACGCCGCCAGCGGCCCGGGATCGGCCGCCAGCGCCGCCGCCAACGACTCGAACGCCGCAGCCGGCACCGGCTCGGGCGCGCCCTGCGCGTCAAGGCGGACGCCGGCAACCGCTTCGGCGAGGTCCGCGAGCCAGCCGGGGGCGGGTGCGTGGGCTTGAGCGATCGACCACGCGCGGCCGCGGTCGGTGATCACGCATCCGCCGCACTGGTCAAACCGGACTCCGGCCACAGGCTCGCCGGCGGGGATCGGGTCGGTGAGGGCAACGCCCCGTTGTGTGTCCCACACGCGAAAGGACCGGTCGGCGCTGCTGGTCACAAGACGCAGGCCGTCCGGGCTGAAACGGGCGCAATTGACGGGGGCGGCGTGCTGGAGCGGCGGTCCGACGCGAGACCCGGCATGGCGAAGCAATAGAACGGCAGTGTCATTGCTCGAGGCCCCCGCCACCAGGCGCCCGTCCGGGCTGCCTTCCACAAAGGCAAGCACCCCGCCGTGCAACCGCTCGAGCGCAGCCTGCTCGAGTGCCGACAACGCAGAAGGCGCCGGCGCCGGCACGAGGGTTTCCCCCGACCCCAAACACTGCGACGGCGTCGGCGCGCGCAGCTCGACATCGCCCCCGGCCTGCCGGACGAGAACAATCCGCGTGCCGGGTCGGAAGACGGCATCGGTGACGGGCGCACTCCACTGGGCGGCGGCGGAAAGGGGCACGCCCGACGCCCCCTCCCAGAGACGAACGGCGCCATCGTCCGCGGCGGTCACGACGCATCCGCCGTCCGAACTGAACCGGGCGGTGTTGACGCAATCGGCGTGGCGCATGGGCCGGCCCAAAGGCTGGCCCGTGCCCGCGTCCCAGAGTCGCGCCGTGCGGTCGCGCGAGCCCGTCACCAGGCGGCTTCCGTCCGGACTGAACTCGATCGTATGGACGCCCTGGTCGTGACGGCATTCGGCCACCATGCGCCCGCTCCCGGGATCCCACACGCGGGCGCTGAGATCGGCGGAGGCGCTGGCCAACCGCAAGCCCTCCGGGTCGAAGCGCAGGTCGCGGATGACACGCGCGTGGGCCGCGGCCCAGGAACGCACGGGCTCGCCGGTGGTCAGACGCCACACTCGAAGGGCGCCGGTGTCGGTGGCCGCCGCAAGCCAATCGCGGGCCGGCGCAACCGCCATACGCGTCAGCAGACTCGTGGTGCCGGCGAATTCCCGCGGTGCGGATTGGGCCGAGAGGGGCCATTGGACGATGCGGTCGCCGGCCAGAACGAGCACACGGCGGTCGGGCAGGAGTTGGACTTGGCGAATCAAGCCGGTGGGGCTGGAACGATCGAGCAACGGCGCCAGCGCGGAGACGTGCGTGTCCCACACCCGCACGCAACGATCGGCGGCGACGGCAACCCAGCGGCCGTCGGGACTGATATCGGCGGCATGAACGCCGGCCGGAGCGGGCTGCAAGGACGCTTCAGGCTGGCCGCGGGCGTCGAGGATTTCGAGAAGCTCGCGCTCGCCATCGCGCCGGGCCAGCAGCAGGCGGCCCCCGTCGGCACTCCAGCGCGCCAGGTGCGCCCCCGCGGGCAGCTTGGGCCGGATGGGCACAAGGTAACGGTGACGGGCAAGGGCATTCGCCAGCCGTTCAACGACAACCCGGCGGCCGGGTTGGGCACGGACCAGCCGCGCCAGCGTTGCTGTGGCGAGCGGCACGTCGTCCTGGGCGAACAGGGCTTCGGCGCGCTGCATGTGGTTGAAGACGTCCCGGTGTCCGGATAAAGCGCGCTCCCACAGAAGGCCGCCCAGCCCCAGCACCAGGGTGAGCCCCGCGGCGGCGCCGCCCCACACCAGCGCGTGATGCCGCCGGACCCACTTCCAGGCGCGCTCGCCAGGACCGGCGGTGCGGGCGGTGATGGGTTCATCGCGCCGCCAGCGCGCAAGATCGTCGGCGAGCTCCCTGGCGGTGGCGTAGCGGCGATGGGGATCCTTGTCGAGACACTTGAGACAAAGGGTCTCGAGGTCGACATCCACCACCGGATTCAGCCGCCGCGGCGGCACCGGATCGCTCTCGAGCGCGCGCCGCAACATGAGAAACGGCGGGCCGGGAGCGACGGGGGCGTGGCCGGTGAGCAGCGCGTAGAGGATGGCGCCCAGGCCATAGAGATCCACACGACAGGTGACGGGTTGCGGGGGACCGGCGATTTGTTCCGGGGCGGCATAGCCGAGCGTGCCCAGCACGACCGACGAATGGGTGCGCGGAGTGTCGTCGTCGATGAATTTCGCCAGGCCGAAATCCATGACGTACGGAGTTCCCCGAACATCGATGAGAATGTTGGCGGGCTTGAGGTCGCGGTGCAGCACGCCGCGTTCGTGGGCATGGTGAACGGCAAGCGCAATTCGGCCCATGAGATCCGCAAGCTGGCGCTGGCGGACGGCGGCGTTGCCGGCAGCCGGCAGCCAGCGCCCCTGCTGAATCTGGCCCGCCAGCGTGTCGCCTTCGACCAGCTTCATGCTGTAAAAGAGCTGACCCGCGTGCTCGTCAATTTCGAACACAGGCAGGATGTTCGGATGATCAAGGTTCGCGGCGGCGGCGGCTTCGGTCCGAAATCGGCGCAGGTCGTGCTCGGTGGCGGCGCGGCCGGTGCGGATCATTTTCAGGGCCACGAGCCGGTTCAGACGGCGCTGGCGGGCGCGGTAGACGACGCCCATGCCGCCCTCGTTGATTTTGTCGAGCAACTGATAATCGCCGAACTCGGTTGGCAGATCGGCTGACGGGTCAGGCGGAGGCAGGCGCTGTGCCAGCTCGATCAGGCACAGCGGACACAGCTCCGGCATGGCCCATTCCGGGACCGCGTGACCGCAGCGGGGGCACACGGCGGCTGGAGGCCGAGCCAGAGACTCGGCCCGGTGTGGGAGGAGCAGCCTGGCCATGGAAAGGTGCGATTCACTTCAGGTTCTCAACGCCGACAGCAGAAAGGCTTTCTCGGCCGCCAGGTCTTCGGGACGGCTGACCAGCCTGGCGAGTTCGTCGTCGAACAGCGCGCGGTAACGTTTGCGCAACCGGGAGATCTCCTGGCTCACCGCCGCTTCGGTCATCTGCAGACGACGCCCCAGCTCGGCGTGCAACGGGCCAGCCTGCTTGTCCAGCAAAAACACGTGGAGCTCCTCGTAACGCGCCGCGTGACCCCGGGCATGCCATTCCTCCCGCAAACGTCCCATGACCCGCTCAAGAAAGCGCAGGGCAAACTGCCGTTCATACTCCTGAACCGGCGTCCGCCCCGCTTGGGAGGCCGACGCGGGCGCGTCGTGCAACTCCAAATCGAGCGGCACATGGGCGGCGGCGCCGCCGCGTTTGAGCGCGCGCTGGCGGTCCCGGACATCGCTCAGAAAATGGCGGAAACACTTCAGCAGCCAGGACCGAAACCGGCCCTCGCCGTCGAACTGGCTCAGGCTGCGGTTTTCCAGCAGAACCTCCATGAACCCGTGCAACAGATCCTGCGCCTCGGCTTCAGACCGCCCCTCGCGTCGCAAATACGCCAGCAGCGGCGCCCGATACGCCTCGTAAAACCGGCCAAAAGCCTGCCGGGCGGACGACGAACTGCCCGCGCCCGCGCGCTGGACATCGCTCTGGTGCGTCGTGGGAAAACGCCCCGGGGCATCGTATGGGCGGAATGTGTCGGTCACAGCGGCCGCTGCCTCCATGCAATTGGGTCGGCCGTATTAAGATCGATCCGGCCCCGAAGCGCAAGCAAGAATTCCGCGCACGGCTGCGCCGGGTGCATCCGGGGGTTGACGGTGGCGGAGCGCCGTGCCGCAGCCGCGTCTGCGCGTCCGCGCAAGTCGCGGCAGCGACGAGCGACGGTCGCCGTGGGGGGCATGCACCATGCCGAATGCCCCCACGGAACAAGCTTGGGGACCGGGGTTGCCCCGTTTCCCTTACCTTACTTGAGGCGCCAGGTGATTCGGCCCTTGTTGAGGTCGTAAGGCGACATCTCCATTTTCACGCGGTCGCCCACGGTGAGTCGGACCCAGCGTTTGCGCATTTTGCCGCAAATGGTGGCCAGGACGAGGTGTTTGTTGCCCAGTTCGACCCGGAACATGGTGCCGGGCAGGACGGACTGAATGCAGCCTTCGACTTCGATCGGTTCTTCTTTCATGGACGTGAGCGGACGCGGTCCGTCGTTGCCCGCCACATCCCCCAGACCGTTCAAAGGAGGCGGCAACATTCAAGGGCGAGGCCCGGCGATGCCGGGGCTCGCCCTCGATGCTGAGCACCGCGATTTGCCTAATAGCGGTCGCGCCCGCCGCCGTAGCCGCGCCGTCCGCCACCGCCGCCGGCGGGACGTTCTTCCCTGGGCCGGGCGATGTTGACGGTGAGGTCGCGGCCGTCGAGGGTCTTGCCAGCCATGCCGGCGATGGCAGCCTGGGCCTCTTCGGGGGTGCTCATGGTGACGAAGCCGAATCCGCGGGGCCGGCCGGTGACGCGGTCCATCATCAGGTTGACTTCCTCGACCACGCCGTGGGCCGAGAAGGCTTCGCGCAAGGCGGCCTCGGTGGTGTTGAACGAGAGGTTACCGACAAACAACTTGTTGTTCATGTGATGTTTTGCTGTCCTAGACTAACTGCTGCTTCTACCAGACTGTTCCCGACCATCGGGTTTCAAATCATCACTGAACCGTGTTCAACTGAGGATTTACCATGCCTTGACAGAGCCAAGTTATCGAACAGACGCGCGCGAACATGACGCATTCCAGACAAAAGGCAAGTGTTTTTTTCGCCTGTGCTTGTTCTTGCGAGTCGTTCGCGCGGCGGCGCATCCGGGGAGTAAACCATCGCACAAAATGCCAAGTTCTTGTTCGGTATGGCTCGTGCCCCGCGAAGCGGGGCCGCATTGTTTCGCGACGCAGGAGCGAGAAAATGCATTGTTGGGCGGGTGGCTCGGGACGGCCCGGGCGGGTCAATCCGCCTGCACGCCGAGAACCTGCAAAATGCGCTGCAGGTCGTCGTCGCTGAAGAACCGGATTTCGAGGGCGCCTTTGCCTTGGCGGTAGCGCAGGTGGACTTTGGTGCCCAGTCGCTCGCGCAGCTTGTTTTCCAGGTCGGCCACGGCGGCTTCCGGCGCGGAACCGACCGCGGACGGCGCCTGCGAGCCTGCGCTGGCGGGCTTGGCTGGATTCAGAAGACGGCCTACGAACTCTTCGGTGCGCCGGACGCTCAGGCCGTGCTTGAGAATCCGGTCGGCGGCAAGCTTCTGGCGGCGGGGGTCCTCGAGGCTGAGAATCACCTTCGCATGGCCGACCGAAAGCCGCCCCTCGCGGATGTAGTTTTGGATCTCGGGGACCAGCTTGAGCAGGCGGAGGGCGTTGGTGACCACGGCGCGGCTCTTGCCCACTTTGGCGGCCACGTCCTCCTGGCGCAATTGGAACTGGCGGATCAACTCTTCGTAGCCCTGGGCTTCCTCGATGGGATTGAGATTCTCACGCTGCAGGTTTTCGATGAGCGCCATCTCGAGCACTTCACGGTCGCCTGCCTCCCGCACCAGCACGGGCACTTCGGCCAGCCCCGCAAGCTGCGCCGCCCGCCACCGCCGCTCCCCGGCGATCAGTTCAAATGCATCCTGCCGCTCGCGCACCAGCAACGGCTGGATGATCCCCTGTTCCCGGATCGAATCCGCCAGTTCCTGCAGCGCCTCCGGAGTGAACTCCTTGCGCGGCTGAAACGGGCATCGCCGGATGCGGTCCAGCGCGACCTGGCGCACCCGTTCGAGGGGATGAACTCCCTGCGCCGCGGCTTCCTGCGCGGCTGAAGACGGCGCCGCCGAGGTCGTCTTGTCCGCGGGAAGTGGCCCGCCCAGAAGCGCACCCAAGCCACGACCTAAAGCAGATTTCGACATCGCCGCCGAACATAGTCGGCGACCGCAACGCGATGAAAGGCAAATTTTCTTCGCCCGGGTAGGGACGCGTTCCACCGCGTCCCACTTTTTCCCCCGTCTGGCATTGGCGCGCGGCGGGAACTCAGGCGATGGAACATCACCAGGCAGCAAGCCCCCCCGGGGTCCAGCGCCTGGACCCTCGCAAGGATCCCAAGGGGAAGTCACGGACGCGGTGGAACGCGTCCCTACCTCCCGGGATGCGCTTGCGGCTATTCCAACAGCACGATCCGATAGAAGCGCGGATGGGCCGGGTCGGGCGTATCCGTGACCTCGAGCGACCCGCCGCTTCCCGAGAGCGATTCGGCACCGGGCAGCGGGCTCCAGGCGATCGGGCTCGCGAGGCTGTCGGTGTATTCGACGCGGTAGTGTTGGCCCGGCGCGGTGCCAAACACCAGCGACACCTGGCCGCCCGTCCCCTTCCTGATCACCGTCTCGGGCGGAAGCACCACCATCACGTCGAACGTCTCCGTGTCGGATCCCGGCGGCACGCCGTTGTCCGACACGCGGACCACGAACGTGGAGGTGCCCGGGGCCTGGGCGGCGGTGGGCGTCCACGTGAAGTCGCCCGCCGTGGTGATCGAGGCGCCTTCGGCCACAACGCCGTCGAGGGAGAAGCTCAGCGTTTGCGGTGGCACGTCCGGATCGGTGGCCGTGGCCGTAAAGCCCAACGTCTGCCCCAGCGTGACCGTCATGTTCGGAATCTCGGCGAGCGCAGGCGGCGTGTTCTGCGGGCCGGTTGAGCCGGCGTTGGGGCCGCGGGGGGTGGGCGGGGCGTTGGTGGTGAAGAAGAACACGATG